>JBKPNY010000053.1:0-140466 GCA_046732835.1 Gemmatimonadota bacterium
AGATACTTCTCTTTCTGCTCGTCGTTTCCGTATAGAACGATCGCTTTCGACCCGAGCCCGCAATGCACTCCGACGAGCACGGCAAGCGATGGATCGACTGCGGAGATGCGCTCGAACACACGTGCATATGCGGTTGCAGAAAGCTCGAGACCTCCGTACTGCTTTGGAATCGTGAGACCCAGAAGTCCAGCTTTCGCAAACTCGACGATCACTTCCTCGGTGACAGTTTCGTCTTCGTCGAACTTTGGGGGATCGATAATGCCGGTCTTCTCCATCCGGTCGATCTCTGCAATCAGTCGCCGAACAGTCTCAGCTTCTTCAGGATTTCGTTTCTCCAGCCCAGGCGGAAAAGGAAAGAGAAGCTCGTCGTGGACGACGCCTGCAAAAATGCCGCGTGTGAACGACGGCTTGGATTCACTCACTTTGTTCTGGAGCTCTCAGTATTGAACAGTAAGGCGTCCGGCGCTTTCGAGCTGGGATGCAAAGAGCTGCGGATCAGATGCAGGCTCTTCGCACGCGTATGATCGACAAACATAAGCGGTTGCCTTTCCGCGCGCGGCGGGACGACCCTCCATCAACGCAACCCCGCTTTCCTCACTTCCTCCTGCGAGAACCAGCGAGGGGACATAGTGAGTAGCCAGAACGTGCAGCAACATCTTGAAGTTCTTCTCTGCTGGAACACCAGCGATGGCGACTTCGACCGCTCCATTCACTGCCATGTCCGCGGCTCCGAGCAGGTGACCGAATGCGCTCGGATACCTTATGAGAGGAGTTGCGAGAGTCTCGAGCACAAAGGTCGCCCGACGCATCATATCGGTATTCCGCGTCAGCTCGGCCAGAGTAAGCATGAGGTCGACAGCGAGCGACGTTCCCGACGGTATCGCGTTGTCGGTGGCGTCCCGCGGTCGCGTGATAAGCGCCTCCGCGTCGCGCGGCGTGTCGAAGAACGCGCCGAGCTGTTCGTCCCAGAACCATTCGATCATCGAATCCGCGATTTGTGTCGCGCGCTCGAGCCACTTCTTCTCGAAGGTGAGCTCGTAAACTGAAATGAAGCCAAGAGCGACTGCTGCGTAATCTTCCAGGAAACCGTGAATCTGTTTCCCGTTCGACCTCGAACGCATCACGCGTCCGTTGTCGACAAGCTGATTGAAGAGAAACTCAGCGTTCCTGATGGCCATCTTCGCGAAATCATCGCGCTCAAAGGCACGCGCGGCTATAGCGATGCCGCGAAGCATCAGCCCGTTCCAGCTGGCGAGAATCTTTTCATCACGTGCGGGAGCAACACGCTTTGCACGAACGGCATACAGCGTCGTCTTCGCATCGGCGATGATTTTGTCCAGCAGGTCGCGCTTGATTCCTGCTTTTGCTGCAGCGAGTGAGGGGTCGCTTCTTATATAGAGAATGTTTCTTCCCTCGAAATTCCCGCCTGCGGTCACGCCGTAGTAGTCCCGCACCACAGGTGAATCTGATCCGAGCAGCGATTCGAGCTCGTGAACAGTCCACACGTAGAACTTTCCTTCTTCACCGTCGCTGTCTGCATCCTGAGATGAATAGAATCCGCCCTCGGGAGACGTCATCTCGCGCTGAACCCACCGTATGGTTTCTTCAGTGACGCGCTTGAATTCCTCGTCGTGTGTGGCCTGCCACAGATTCGCGCCGAGTCGAGCGAGAAGTGCGTTGTCGTAAAGCATCTTCTCGAAGTGCGGTATGAGCCATACAGCGTCGACAGCATATCGATGAAAGCCGCCGCCGATCTGATCGTAAATTCCGCCGCGAGCCATTTTGCGGAATGTGTCCGACACCATCTCCAGGGCGTACTCAGTTCCTGTCCGGCGCCAGTATCGAAGAACGAAATCCAGCGTCATTGTGGGCGGGAACTTTGGAGCGCCTTCGAATCCTCCGTGTCGAACGTCATACTTCTGCGCAATCCCTCGATAAGCGAGGTCGAGCGCGCGAGACGTCAGGGCTCCTTCGCTTCGAGCCTGCATTCGTGCGACATCGTATATCTCGCGAAGCTTCTGCGACGTGTGTGAAACTGATTCACGCTTGTTCTGATACGCGTCATTCACTGCGTTGAGGATGCGCGTGAACGAGGGCATGCCCTGTCGCTCCTCGGGCGGATAGTAGGTACCGCCGTAGAACGGCTCGCCGAACGGCGTGAGGAAGACCGTCATCGGCCATCCGCCGTGACCGGTCAAAGCCTGCACCGCCTGCATGTAGATGGCGTCGATGTCAGGCCGTTCTTCTCGATCGACCTTGATGTTGATGAACTTCTCGTTCATCAGCTGCGCAATTCGTGGATCTTCAAATGACTCGTGCGCCATCACGTGGCACCAGTGACAGGCAGCGTAGCCGATGCTCAGAAGAATCGGCTTGTCTTCAATGCGCGCGCGATCGAGAGCCTCCTGGCCCCAGGGGTACCAGTCGACAGGATTTTCAGAGTGCTGCTTGAGATACGGACTTGTTTCTTGAGCAAGTCGATTCGGCATATCCTTTCCGTGTACACAACGACTGCGTTCATTGGTCAGCTAACTCAACGGCCCGCTGAACTATTGTGCGTTCACTTCGGAACGCAAGCGCCTGAATTCCTTCTGCAACAGGGAACCAGCGCGCTTCATTGACCTCGTTATCATGGTCGGAAACGTCACCGGACTCATACCACATCAGGAAAAAGTTTACGAATTTGTGATATCTGATTCGTTCATTCCCGCGCTTCGACTGATACCAGTACTCGACTTTTTCAATCAGTCCGGCCGGCTTCGCGACAAGTCCGGCCTCTTCTCTCACCTCGCGGACTGCAGCGGCTTCTGAAGTTTCGCCGGCATCGACGAGGCCCTTGGGGAGCTGCCAGCGAGGCGGTTCACCGACTGAAACGAGGGCGACCGCCAGACCGGCAGGAGTTTTTCGCAGCACCGCTCCACCCGCGGAAATCTGAGTTTCAGTAGTTGGCTTACCTGTCGGCGCCATTCGTGACCTCTCTCATGCAAAAGACCGATGCCAGTAGCGGACCAGCACGCAGAATGCCGTATCACATTAACTTCCCCCCGATGCTTTTCTGGATTGCGCTCGGCGGCGCTGCAGGGAGCGTGTCACGTTACGTGCTGGGAGGAGCGGCGCAGAAGCTTGCAGGAGCGCCATTTCCGATCGGCACTTTGCTTGTCAACGTGAGTGGCTGCTTCCTGATTGGTATTCTTTCGCAGCATTACATGAACGTGCAGACGCATCCCGCGATGCGGGCTGCATTGATCACCGGATTCTGCGGGGGCTACACCACGTTTTCCGCTTTCAGTCTCGAGGCTGTTGGACTGTTTGGCGGCGGGGAATACCTGAAGGCCACGGCGTACATACTGCTTAGCGTGATGTGCTCGCTGCTTGCGACCTTCGCCGGAATGGCCGCGGCGCTGCGGCTTCAATAAACACCGATTCCAATGACTTCAAAACCGAATTCTGATCTCAATCAATTCTTCGACGCCAACTATTCTCGAATCAAGGAAGAGCTTTTCGAATTCCTCAGAATTCCAAGCGTCAGCGCAAAATCGGAAAACGACAAGGACGTGGTCCGCGCAGCTGAGTGGCTGAAGAAGTCACTGCACGATGCGGGACTCAAGGCTACCATCTATGAAACTCCAGGACATCCAGTCGTTATAGGCGAATGGCGGGGCGCTGAGGGTGCACCAACGGTTCTTGTCTACGGACACTACGATGTGCAGCCGGCAGAGCCGCTCGAGTTGTGGACGTCACCACCCTTTGAGCCGACTGTGCGCAATGGAAACATCTACGCCCGCGGATCTGTGGACGACAAAGGGCAGCTCTTCCTCCATGTGAAAGCGCTCGAGGCACATCTGAAAACCCGTGGCAAGCTGCCGGTGAATGTCGTTGTCATTGCCGAAGGCGAAGAGGAAGTTGGAAGTGACAACCTCGAGGCGTTCGTCGAAGCAAAGAAGGATCTTCTGGCAGCGGAAGCTGTCGTCATCTCCGATTCGGCGATGTTCGCTCCCGGTCAGCCGTCGATTCTGTCCTCGCTGCGCGGACTTGCGTACTTCGAGATCAATGTCGTGGGACCATCGGTCGATCTGCACTCCGGCGCATACGGCGGAGCAGTCATAAATCCCGCAACGGCACTTGCACGAATTGTGGCGAGCATGCACGACGAGAACTGGCACGTCGCAATCGATGGCTTCTACGACTCAGTGCGCGACTGGCCGTCAAAGGTTCGAGAGCAGATGCACACGCTGCCATTCGACGAATCCATCTTCAGAAAAGAGACTGGATCGCCGGAGCTGGGCGGCGAGAGAGGATACACCACACTCGAGAGGCTGTGGACTCGTCCGACGTGCGAGGTGAATGGACTGTTGAGCGGCTATACGGGTCAGGGCGCAAAGACGGTGCTTCCTTCGTGCGCCATGGCAAAGGTGAGCTGCAGACTCGTGCCCGATCAGCTTCCAACTGAGATCGTGAAGCTGATGCAGGCGCACGTCGACAAGGTTGCGCCCGCCGGAGTCAAAGCAACCGTGAAGTATCTGCACGGCGGAAGGCCGTGGAGAGCCGAGCTCAAAGGGCCGCTGTTCGATGCGGCAAGGCGCGCGCTTGCAACGGCGTTTGAAAAAGAGCCAGTGATCGTGGGCGAAGGCGGATCGATACCTGTCGTGGGCGATTTCGAGAAAGTCCTCGGCGCTCCTGTTCTGCTTGTCGGATTTGGACTACCCGGCGAGAACGCTCACGCTCCCGACGAATGGATGAGCGAAGAAAATTTCCGCATTGGAATGCGAGCGATCGCGGTCTTCTGGGACGAGTACGGAGCTAAGTAGTTACTTAAGGGTTAACAGCGCATCGCGTGCTCTCGAGCGTGCGAGATTGTACTCGTACCAGTCACCATTGAATAAGCGCGGACGCTTTGAGTTTCGAGCGACAAGAGCGCGCTGAAGCTCAGATCGCATCGGTTCCGGAATAGACGGCAGGCGCTCGACCATTGTCGGGACCGCGTCGAGCGCTAGATCGCGGGTGAGATACGCGATGTCGAGCTTGCCTGTCGATGCAACGCGATCGATGTTGCGGTTGGCGATCCAGGCGTGGTGATTCCAGTAAAGCAGCACGATGAAAATCAGCGTCGCTGCTGTAAAAGTGCGCCGGAAAAATCGCGAAGGGTCTATCTGTCCTCGCATCTCCCAACCAAGGCCAATCAGCGCAACCGCGACAATCACCATGTACGCCTGCGCATATAGCCGTGCGGTAGTGAAACCGTACGCCTCCTCGTAAAGCAGAACGCGATTGAACGCAGACGCGAGAAGGAACAACACTCCGATCAGGACAGCGAGTGTTGCTATACGAATTTGTCCGCTGCGGCTGTTGGAGAATCCGAAGCGCTCACTCACCAGAATCAGCACAACGCTAGCAGTCGCAACAACAGTGAGCTCGGCAAATCCGCGCTGAGCATATTCGGCGAATGTCATTCCTGATCCCTTAACCACGGGCAGGTTCCCGAAGAAATAGCTGAGCTGAACCGCGAGGAAAATCCAGAAGAGAAGTGCAACGCTCGAGAGCAGCATCAGGCGCTCAGTTGGCCCGATGAACTTTCGCGGCTCACGTTCGATAAGCGGGCCCGGCTTCGCCTCAGCGTACACCGCGGATCCGCAGGCGCCGAGCACAATGGTAAGAAGTGCAAGGAAGAAGACAGTGCGGGGAAGGAATTCCCAGTCCGCGATGAGGTTTTTTATGGCTTCGCGCCAGTCTGCGAAAATCGGATCTGCGGTAGAGAGGAGAAGCGCAAAAATTATCACGACCGGCAGAGTGATCATCACTCCGCGTACGACAGATCGCGCGCGGTCCGAGCGCACAAGAGTGAGCGCGTGCGAAGCGCGCTTCAGTGATTCAACACACGCTGATGCAAATGCTACGATTGGAGCGGCAAGAAAAAATCCCGCTGTGATTCTGCGAATTCGCGGATCGGGAGAAAGGAGCATTGCGAATGCGAGAAGAACCACCACTGACAGAAATGCCAGGAAACTCATGAACTCGTCTGCGGTCACTGTCACTCCGAAGGCGATGATGACGGCGCCGAGAGCAGGAATCAGAACGGCGCGTGGGAGAGAGTCCCGTTGGAAGTACAGGAGTCCCAACACTGCGGCAGTAACCCACAGCCCCCAGTTGATTCCGGGGAGTGCGTCGTACATCACCCATGTACCGAGTGCGGCAACGCCAACAGCGATGAGCCAGAGGGTCAGCTCGCGGCGATCGTTCCCGGTTTCGAGCTCGTTCATGCCTGAACTCTATCCGAGACGTTCTATTCCGTCAAGTACTTTGCGTTATAAAGTCTTAGAAGCGCCAGTTGCGAATGAGGAAGAAGCTGAAGACGCTCGTTGTGGTGGGAGTCTGAAGATCGAGTGTCGGCTGCTTCAATAGATAGCGAGGCTGCAGGCTGCTCTCGAAGCTGTAACCGCGAAGCCCGCCAAAGCGGTGCTGAAGCAGAATACCAGGACGTTGCAGCGCGGAAGGATCAGGGCGAACCTGAAGTGCGAGAAAGCTGTGCGACTTGATGTACTTGCCTGCCTCGATCTCGGTGCCGCGAAGGAAGCTGCCGACATCGGTCTGAACATCCGCCGGCGCGATGTTGAATACATCGACGCCAAGTGACTTCGCTGCTTCCGCCGACAGCTGATCTGCAAAGACCCCGAGGGCCACGGATGCGAGCTGTTTGGAGGCGAGAGCGGCGCCAGCGCCGACGATGTTGTCACCGGTCGCGAGACCTGAACCTTCAAGCTGAAGCAGTGATGATGAGGACCGGCCGAAAGCGAGATAGGCCAGCAGATCGCTTTGCGGAATCGGAGGCTGTGCGTCGCTCTCGAGCGCAATTTGCGGATTGCGCAGCGTACCACCGATCAGGATCCGGATGTTCAATGCCTCGCGACCGGGAAGTCGAACTTCATATCCGCCGGTGACCTGAAGCGTTGGATTCAGCTCCTCCGAATTTGTAAACGTTGCAGAGCCGCGGTTGATCTCGAATCGCTTGGAAAGGAATCGATACTCGCCCCGCTCGCTCAGGAGAACACCATCGAGCACAAGAGACTGCTTTGCGCGGTTGACGTGCACCGCAAGATTGTCGTCGCTGTAAACCTCGACGTTATAGTCGGTCGATCGAACGAACACGTCGCGATCCACTCGCAGATCCACGTCCATCCTCAGATTCGCCAGCAGCGGCGACTGTGTCGGGAAAATCTCCCGGTTTGCGATCACTGCTGTGTCGAGAACGTTGAACAGCGCAGGATCCTGGGCACCGATGACCTTCTTCCCGTCCGACTTCGGGACACGGATCACGCCGTCCAGCAGCCTGACATTTCCGCCGATGTGTGTGTCGTTGAACGGTCCATTGATCGCAAGGTCGATATTCGACTTGAGATATCCGTTCTCATTCAGCATCACGATTGCATTGTTTGCGAAAACCTTGAGATCGAATGACGGCGCTCGCAGTGATCCAATTCCAAGTCCACCGGTAATCGCAATCCTGCCAAGGCTGTAGGCAACGAGAGAATCGACGATCACCGTATCCTTAAGCATTCTGACTGAGCCCGTGATCTTCTTGAGGTCAATGCCGAGCTTGGTGAGATGCGCTGATGCTGTGTCGAGCCTGAGCTGACCCGTCAGCTCCGGACGATTCAAAGTTCCATTGACCTTGAATTGCGCGACTGCGTTGCCGCGCATGTTGCTGACATAAGTGTTGAACTGGGGAAGAAGATTGAGCGGAAGACTGTCTGCATTGACAGCGAGATCGATCTGACGATCGCGCGGCAAACGCGATCCGGTAACACCGCGGAATGCGAGGTTGACGGGAACGGTTCCTTCAGCGGTGAAGAGCGGACGCGAGCCCTGCTGCGTTGCGTCGGCTCGTCCTGTCAGTGTCTGATTCGTGTAGTTGAATGTGCCGTGAACTTCAGGAACAGCGACACCGTTGTAGAGGAAATTCTGAGTTCCGAATGCGCCTGCAAGAGTTGGATTTTCTGCTGTGCCCTGAGCTCTTACGTCGAGTGAAACGAGTCCCCGCGCAGGAACATCGCTTTGTGCAAGCGCGATGAGATCCTCGACGGCGAAGTTGTCGACTGCGACGTGAACGTCAGCCTGCCCCTGTTTTGGAATCAGTCCGTCGACGAAGATTCGTCCAATCCCCTGGTTTCTCAGCTCGAGCTTGCTGACATCGATTCCCTGTTGTCCCCAGTGAATCACAGAAGGACCTGTCGATGCCCACACAGTGCTGTCAAAACGCAGCTGCGTGCGATTGAGTCGCAGCTCATTCTGCACTTTGTTCAGCAGATAGTCGGCGTTGAGGCTGTAGACATTGCGCGCATTCTGAACGACAGTCAGCTCTGCAGTCCCCTGCGGCTTTGTGTATCCGATGTGCGCGTGGACGCTGTCGAGATCGAATCCTCCAGCATTCACCCGTGCGGCCGCTGCGGTAACGTCTACATGCGATTGTGGTGTGAGCGCATTGGTCCAGTCGTACTGCGCGTTGAAGCGCGCGATGGTATTGCCGCGAGCAACGATGTTCTCTCCGCTAGCTGTGCCTTTGAGACCGAAGTTCCTGATGTTGCCCGTTGCGACACCGTCGGCTTTGAGAGACCCAGCCAGCAGAGTTCTGCTTACTGCAGTGGGTGTATCAACTGCTGCAAGAGTCACCGGCGGTTTGCCTAATGCCGCGCGCTCTACTTCAGTCGCTTTTGCTTCTTTCGCGGAATCAGAGCGTACACGTGCGAGTCGCTCTGCAAGAATGCCGGGGCGGGGAATAACCACTCCGGTATCAGCCGGCGGGAACAGAGAAGCAAGGCGACCGAGTGAATCGACCACAACGTGATAGCGAAGCTCACCACTTTTTCCGGCAGCCAGTCCGAAGGTGCCACTCGCGTTCGCGACTCCCTGCGGAATCTCGACGGCCAGCGTGTCAACGCGCGCGATTCCATTCGCTGCAGCAAGTCTTACATGTGCAGAAGTGAGTGCGAGTGTGTCGTACGTCGACGACTGCACATCAGCGGCAAGATTGACGCGCATTGTCGCTGGATCAGTACCGCGTCCTTCTGCCGATGCAGTCGCATTGATTGAAGTTCGCGGAGCTTTAGCGAGAATTGTGTTGGCATTGAACAGCTGCGCATTCAGATCGACATCATAGCCCTTGTCCCGACTTGCGAGATCGAGCTTTCCGGTAACGCCGAGCGATCCGCCATCCGGGAATGAAAGATCGGTTCGTACGGCCAGATCGCGCATCGTGCCAGTGAGCCGCAGGGGTCCAGTCGCACTGCTGCGAAGCCCGACCTTGGGGAAAAATCTTCCAACCGTGACCAGAGACACAGGGTGAAGCTGCGCATCAACGTCAAACCAGCTGGTGCTCATCTTCCCGCTTGCTCCTGCGCGCGTGGTCACAGTGCCAGTCATCCGGGAAACCGCACCGCGATCGACATGCGTGACATCCGCTCTCGCCATCATTCGCGAATCAGTCGATCCATTGAGAATCGCGGTCCCCGTTATGGTTCCATGAATCGGCATGGTGGGATTGTAGTCTCGCGCGAGATCCACCTGAATCGGCCGCATTGTAAGACGCAGGTTATCCGCTCGGAACTTTCCGTTCGCAAACCCCAGGTGTCCGATCGCAACTACACGGTTCAATCCGACGCGGCGATCGCGGAAGGTGAAGTCTCCGTCGACTGCGAGATCCTTCTGATTTCCTTCCAGCTTTGTCTTACCCGAAAGTATTCCTGACCTTGGAGGCTTGATGGTCGGGAACAATCGCTCGATCAAACGCGTATCGACTCCAGTGAAGCGAATATCGGTGTTGTGCACCGACATGTCTTCGGCGACCGTCACGCCGAGATCACCGACGAGATGTGCGCTCTCGAGGGTGACGTCTGCGTTCCGAGCGATGTAGATGCTTGTATCACCGACCCAGTCCATCGCGAAGTCGAGAGTTCCCGATCCTTTCTCCGGAATGCGCGGATAAACCCAGCGAATGTCGGCAGTCGCGACTGGATCGCCGCGTACGCGAAGAGTCATGTTGTTGTTCGCGACAGTGTATCGACCGCTTCCGCGCAAATTGCTGTTGGGCAGCCTGACTTTCACATCCTGCCACCAGACAGAGTCGCTGGTGAAATCGAATCCGCCAACCAGCGATTTCACCTCGACAAGGGGCGGACGGAACGGCTCGGCGATCATGCTCAACGATGCGACGTCAGCCCGCCGGGTTTTGTAAGCAGGATCTTCCAGTCGTAAAAGAGGAAGCTTCGCGTTGATGTGGTGAAACTTGGAAACCTTCTGATACCCCTCGGGAACTTTCACCAGCGCATATCGCCCTTCCGGCCCGAGCGCCTCGCGAATTACGTCGTTGCGCCGCGCCGCAGTGAGGGATGCCTTCGGTTCCCAGGGCGATTTCACAGTGAGATCAGTTTCTACGAGGGTGACATCGGTAAACCGGATCCACGTGCCCCATCCCGTTTTCTTGCGGCCTGCAGGTGTGAGCGTATCGCGGGGGAAAATCCGATCGTAGTTCCAGCGCCCGCCCGGATGCCGGTCGAGCACGATCACCGCATTCACAAGCTTCACGTCATCGAATTCGACACGCTTCCCAGTGAGTGCGCGCAACGTGTATCGAGCCGACGCTTCCTGCGCGACGACGAATGGAGCGCCTGTACTGTCAGTGATCGAGAGATCGTGGAGAGTGAATCCCTTGAGAAGATTACCGGTAACTTTGCCGACCTTGATGATTCCGTGTGAGTTCTGCTGGAGAACGGAAACGATCTTCTTGCGAACCTGCTCGCGTCCCCAGTCGGTATTGGTAAGCGTGAACACACCGATCACGAGCAGCACGGCTACGATCACAAGAGCCGCAATGAACCGGATCAGTGCTTTTTTCATCAGAATGCCTCTCCAATGGAGAGGTGAATCTGAAGCCGGTCGAGGAATCCTCCCTTGCCGGCAACCACGCCGAAGTTTCGTTTTTGCTGAAGCTTTACCAGCGTTTGTCGACCGTTGACTGTGGTCTCCGTCACTACGGGCAGGTCTTCAGTGCGTCCCGGGTTTATCCCAAAATCAATTCTGATCGGACCCACGGGCGACAGGTATCTCACACCGAATCCGGGAGTGATTGCAGCTTTGCTTTTTGGAAGATCAGGATTCTGTCGTTGCGCCACATAACCTGCGTCGACGAAAGCCGCACCCATGATCTGTCGCCACACAGGGAACCTGAATTCGCCACTGGTTTCAGCGACAACATTTCCGCCGAGCGCGCGCGGCTCGAAATCAAGGCGCGAAATGTCCGGCGCATTGGGATTGCAAAGAGTTATGTCGACGTTTTCTGTGCATCCGGGGTCCTTTCGCCTGAGACGCGCGTTGGGAATCGTCAACACACGCGGACCAAGCTGATTCTCGGCGAATCCGCGCACGGAGCGCGAGCCGCCGGCGTAGAACCGCTTGCGTGGATGAAGCAGATCGTCGGATTGCGTGTTCAACGCAGCGCCCGTGCTCTTGAGCGGATGAATCCAGCCCACTCTCACATGTCCCGCCAGAACGCCGCGCTTGCGAACGGGGAAATACGTGGCCAGGTCACCCGTTGCGCGGTTGTAACGGAAGTCGGAAACCGTGAACGATGATGCGTGTTCCAGATCTGCTGTCGCGCGATACCCTTTGCTCGGAGCCAAAGGATCGTTCGCGCGGTTGATCGAGCCGGTGAGAGTTAGCGGCGACAGTCGATGGCGAGCACGCAACGCGTCGAGAGTGGAAGGGTCGCATACGCCGAAGTTGATGCAGAAGTAGACATCTCCTGCATCTACGCGATTCAGCTCGAAGCGGTAGTTCAGGCTAACCGGCGCGCGCTCGAGAACTTCACGAGTGAACGTTGCGCTGGTACCGAACCCCTTGTCGATGTAAATGCCTGGTGCGCTTCTGCGGTGTCCGAAGAAGCTCAATCCGATCTGGTTGTCGGATGACCCGAACCACGGCTGCAGAAAGTTGATGCTGGCATTGTACGTCGGCGCGAAATAGCGGGAGCGCTGATCGATCACGCCGCTCATAGCGTCACGGAAAATGAATCGACCGTTGAGAGAGCGCGCAAAAAGATTTCCGATCGCACCCTGAATCTCGAGGCGCCGCGCTCTGCCAAGAAAGCTGTAGTGCGTGAAGCGCCCTTCGACCTGGAAGAAATCGATCGTATTGAAGCCGCCGCTGACACGAGCCTCGCGCAGCTGTGCTTCAGTGACGTTGACGATCAGAACTTTCGACGAATCTCCCTGCCGCGGAATGTCGATCGACGCGCGCTTGAAGAGATTGGATTCGTACAGCGAGCGCTGGCTGCGAAGCAGATCGGATCGCCGGAATATTGCGCCGGGATGCAGGCGCATCGATTTGAGAATCGTGCGGGAATCGATCTGCTTGTTGCCTTCAATGATGATGTCGGAGACTGTCGCGATCCATCGAGGATTCAGATCGATTCCGACAGTCGCAGTTTTGGTTGCGGTGTCGATGACGACATTCGTGTCGACGAGCGCATCGGCGTAGCCTTTCTCCCACAAACGCTGCGAAAGAAAAACGACAGTCGAATCGAGCTTCAGGAGACTGAGCGGGTGCTTCTCCGTCAGCACCAGGCGATCGGCAATTTCACGATCAGAAAGCACCGGCTTCGCCTGCGTAACGGAAATGCCGGAGACGATTGTCGGAGGGCCTTCGTTAACGACAAAGGTTATGTTCGCGTGATGATCGCCCTTTTTGTCGACGACGGTATCTACCGCTGTCTCGCGGAAGCCACGCTTCCAGTAGTAGACCTCCGCACGCAACACGTCGCGCTTGAGCTCGTCATGATCGAGGAATTTCCGCGCGTAGACGTAGTGAGCGTGAGTGAGCCAGCAGAGTGGAGTCAGTACGAGACTTACGCAGTGCGAGGCATCGGTATACAGGCTTAGCTTCAGATCTCTTCGGTCCACCGACTTTACGCCCTTGAAAATGAGCCGGTCGACCTCCGTCTTTGGAGGTTCCTTGCTGGCAGTCGGGGGTGTCTGCGAGGAAACGGTTCCCGGAAGCAGCAGCAGAAGCGCTGCGACTCCGGAGAGCCATCCTGTTCGGGGGCACTCCATGGCCCCTCTAAGAGCAAGGCGCGGGCCCATGGGGGAACCGCGCCTCTTTGTGTCCTAGAGCCCTTCCAGAAGGGCGTCGTTCCCGGCTGTCGCGGCTATCCTCTTTATCAGCCATTCCATCGCCGAGGACGAAGGCATCTGCTGCAGTCCGCGCCTCAGGGTGTAGACATGTTCCAGCTGCTCGGGCTTGAAGAGCTTGTCTTCGCGCCGGGTGCCGCTTGTCGCCACGTCGATCGCCGGATAGATACGCTTTTCAGCGAGCGACCGGTCGAGCTTGATCTCGCAGTTTCCGGTGCCCTTGAACTCCTCGAAGATCACGTCATCCATGCGCGAGCCAGTCTCGACGAGCGCGGTTGCGATGATGGTGAGTGATCCACCGCCATGCTCTGGGGCAACTGACCGCGCCGATCCGAAGAATGCTTTCGGCTTAGCCATCGCAGTTGCATCGAGACCACCGCTCAACGTACGACCGGTGCCTCGCTCGACAGTGTTGTAGGCGCGCGCCATTCGAGTAATGGAATCGAGAACGATCACGACATCCTTGCCGAGCTCGACAAGTCTGCGCGCTCGCTCGAGAACCATTTCGGTGACGTCGGTGTGGCGAGCGGCGGGCATGTCGAAGCTGGATGCGACGACTTCACCGTAACCCCACGTGATCATCTCGCTCACTTCTTCCGGCCGCTCGTCGACGAGCAGAACGAGAAGCACTGCTTCGGGATGATTTACAGCAACACCTTCGACGATTGCCTGGAGAAGCATCGTTTTTCCAGCGCGTGCCGGAGCAACGATGAGTGCGCGCTGACCGTATCCGATCGGCGCAATGAGATCGATAGCACGTCGTGTCAGCTCGGGCCCGCCCTTGGCGGGACGTCCGGTTTCGAGCTTGAGCTTGCGATCGGGATATGAAGCGATGAGCGCGCCAAAGTCGGGACGTCTCAGCGCGAGTGCAGGATCGCCGCCGTTGATCTGAGTAACCTCAGCGACGACGTTGCGTCCGCGCTGATCTCTTCCCGTTGTGGCGAAAACCTGGTCACCGCGACGGAGATTGTGCTGTCTGCCGACGTGCGGCGGAACGTATGCGTCAGAAGGATCGGACAGATAGCTGTTTGCAGCGCGGCGAATGAATCCGCCGTCACGCGATGGATCATACCAGCCCGTCGTCTCGCTGTCGGGGACAACGGGTGCCATTGGCTGCCGCGGTCCCTGGTCTCCTCTCTGATTGCGATTATTGTTGCGTCCGCGTCCGCGCTGATTTCGGCCGCGCCCGCGATCTCTTCGATTGTCGCGGTCATGGCGGTTGCCGCCTTGTCCGCCGTACTGATGCGGCCGCTGCTGTTGCTGCGGCTGATTGTTGTAGACTGGTGGCGCCATTCCCTCGGGCGCTTCGGCCGGAGGAGGCGGAGTATCTACCGGTGAGGAGGGAATGTTCCCTTCATCGTTTCCGTCACCGTTCATGTCACTACGTGACCTTGGAGCATCGAAGCTCTCGGTGTCCTGTGGTGCTGATTCGACTGGATCGCGATACGGGTCAGCATCCCCGTAAGGCTCTGTAGCACGAGGTCCGGATGGACGTGGGCCCCGGCCGCGACGAAAAGGACGTCGGCGTTCGTTCATCAAATTGTGGTGTGGCGTAAAAAAAGTAGCGCGACTGGCTGCTGCGGCGGGCGCGGTATGTCTTCACGCGGCAATCCGCAACTTCATGATCGTTGTACGCGCGGCTCTACCGCTGCGCTGGTGCAAGAATGGTACACCCGACTGCTGAAGTTGTCCAGCAACCGTCCGAATATGGTAGTGTGCGTCACGAAGAATGTCCAGTTTCAATTCCCCATCATGACATCAATATCTTTCGGCATGGATGAATCAGTCTCTCAATTGGAGCGAGCAGTCAGCGAAAGTCCAAACGACGCGAAAGCACTCGTTGCACTTGCAAATGCTTACTGGCTAACGGGGCACGGTCCTGAAGCAGTTGGCGATCTTGCATCACGCGCAATCGCTGCCGACCCTCAGAACCGCGCCGGTTGGCACCTCTGGGCATTGGCGGAATCAGATCCGCGCGCGCGGCTCGGCAGATGGCAACAGGTGTCCGAGCGGTTTCCTCAAGATGATCTCGCGCGCGCCAATGTTGCCGACAATGCGGCTTCGCTAGCTGGCGCCGAACACGATTACGACGCGCTCGATCTGGCAATCGCAACATACGAGCAGCTGCTTTCGGGTGCGACGCAAAAGGAACAGCGCGAAGCTCTCGACAACGCACTTCGTTCCCTGAGAGGATGGAGATTTTGAGCCACGATCATGAGGAATCAGGATCGCTCGAGGAGTTCCGGAAATTCCGCGAGCGCATGAACTCCGAGATACTCGGCGAAAACAATCTCGTCATCAACCGATTTTTCGCGCTCGATACACGGACTTACGAAGCAGGTGCTCTCGATGTCAAAACGAAGGAGCTCCTGGGTCTCGTCGCATCACTGGTGCTGAGATGCGACGATTGTGTCACGTACCATCTCGTTCGATGTGCTGAAGAAGGAGTAACTCGTGCGGAGGTATTTGAATCTCTTTCGGTCGGCCTTGTTGTCGGAGGATCGATAGTGATTCCACATCTGAGGCGCGCTGTCGACCGTTGGAGTGAGCTCGAAATCAAAAACAAAACCCAGTGAGTCGAGAGTAAGCAGTCGTCAGTACTCAGTACTGAGTGCTGAGTACTGACGACTGCTTACTCTCGACTCACTGGGTTTTCTTAGCTACAGTATTTGGATCTCCATCCGATACGTACCTCGTCCCATTTTTGTCGAGACGGTCGAGAATACTCTCCATCTGAGTGCCAACGACTTCGATTCGCTTGATCGACAGCGGATTGAATTTCGGATCGTATGGGCTCTCTGTCGGACCACCTGACACTTCGAGAATCGCTTCGTTGTTGTAGGTCACCACCTTCTTTGTTTTCGGATCGGTCCACGAACCCGACTTTGCGAGCGCACGATTCTTTGGCCACACTCCGAGCGGCAGCGCAAATGTTCGGACTTTGTAACCGGGCAGTGCTGAATCGATCGCCATTTGACCGCGCGCAATCTGTTCCTGCACTACGGCATCCGAATACTTGTTGAGCTGGGCGTGCCATAGCGTGTGATTGCAGAGCTCGAACCCCTGGTCATGCAGCCACTGGACTTTCTTGAAGCGCCACTCGCTCTTCTGGCCTTCGATTCCCTTGTCGCCGAAGAAAGACCGGCCGGCGGCCGCACCGGAGAGCATGCAGAACACTGCTTTGTTCGCCCAGTCGGGATGGGTTTTCCTGAAGTTCATCCAGATCCCGATTCCACTCGATGGATCTATCTCGAGCTGGCCATTCTTCTCGATGTACTTGAACTGGCTCGGACTTGCGTCGTCGAAAACGAAGACCACCGGAGACAACCCGCGAGGCAGGTCGATCTTACGGTCCAGAAGCTGCGAAATGGATACAGGCCGGTAGCCCTTGTCGTAGATGAACTGGAGGTCGCGGGCAAAATGACTTCGCTCGCGAGCATACCGTCCATCCGCGCTGTCGATGAGGTGATACTCCACGACTGGAATCCGGCCGAGCTCGTTTGGAATCCTTGCGGAGTCCTGAGCCGTAGTGACGTAAGCAGCTGTTGGTGTAGTGGTGCTACTCGACCCTGGCGGTGTATTAGCAGTTGCCGCGGTGTCGCCGGCGCGGGGAGACGATGTGTCAGGGGAGGCGTCGCCTTTCGCCGAGCAGGCGTAGGAACCAAGCGCGAACAGGATTGCGACTGAGATGCGATTGAACATTGAACGGATAAAACGGTGGTGGGGGGAGGAAAGACATCGCGAGCTGTCGATATGGTCCGCGCTCGCAATAAGTATTCTAGCTGTTATTGCGCTGAATACGTGGCTCTTCACCTGCGGATTTGATGAGTGTCCATCTCCGCGGCAGATCCAGACTTATCAGCCGGACGAAGGCGGCCGGATCTACGATCGCGCCGGCAAGCTCATGGGCAGGCTCGAGATTGTCCGCCGCGTGAACGTTCCGATCGGCCAGGTTCCGGTGCATGTGCGCCAGGCGTTCATTGCGACTGAAGACCGCCGGTTCTACAAGCATCGCGGAATAGACTGGCGCGGTTTTGTGCGAGCGGCGTTGAAGAACGTCGCATCAGGCGGGGTCCGGCAGGGATTCAGCACAATCACCATGCAGGCTGCGCAGAACAGCTTTGTGGTGAAGAAGTATCCAAACCGATCGCTGCGTCAGAAGCTGATCGAGCTTCGAGTCGCGCGATTGATGGAAAAAAATCTGACCAAGGATCAGATCCTTCAGCTGTACCTGAACGCGATCTACATGGGTAACGGCGTGTATGGAGTCGAAGCAGCAAGCCGTGACCTGTTTGGAAAGAGCGTGACGAAGATCACGCTTCCGGAAGCGGCAATGCTTGCCGCATTGCCGAAAGCGCCATCCTACTACACACCGCGCCGGAATCCCGCACGCGCAACAGCGAGACGCAATCTCGTACTCGGCCTGATGGTCGAAGCGGGATACGTCTCAGCTGATCGACTTCCGGCGCTGACCGGGACGCCGCTGCGCATCGCGAGTGAGGAATGGCGACCGGATACGCGCGAAGATTCTTATGCGCTCGATGCGGTGAGAGCGTTCGTCGACTCGGTTCTGGGTGATCGTGAAGATCGTGACCGCCGTGATCTCACGGTGATTACAACGCTCGACATCACTGCCCAGCGCGCAGCCGATAAAGCCGTCGCACGCCGTGCTTCAGCGATTCAAGCTGAGTCTTACGGAGTCTGGAACGGAAAGCGACATACGATACAGGGCGCGATGATCGCGATCGACCCGCGAAATGGTGACATTCGCGCACTGACAGGCGGAAGAAAGTACGAGCGCGGTAATTACAACCGCGCACTTCAGGCAAAACGTCAACCAGGCTCGGCGTTCAAGCCATTCGTCTACATCTCTGCTCTGCAGGCGGGATACTCTCCCGCGTCGGATGTGCGTGATGAACCGGTTGAAGTCGTGCAGGGCAACGATGTCTGGGCACCTGCGAACTACAATGACGATTACATCGGGCTAATCACGTTCCGACGCGCATTGATGCGATCATCAAACGCTGCAGCTGTGCGTGTAAGCCAGCTTGTCGGATTGAGACCGATCATCGAGAACGCGCATCGCATGGGAATTCAAAGCAACATTCCCAACTATCCCGCCGTTGCACTCGGTGCTCTGGACGTAACTCCAATCGAGCTCGTTCGTGCGTATGCACCATTTGCGAACGGGGGATTCAGGGTTCGCCCGCGACTCGTGAGAAGAATTGACACGCTCGACGGTGAAGTCCTGTACAGCGGCGAATCAGCTCCGCTCGAGAGAGTGATCGATCCTCGTGATGCATATGAGATGACGTCGATGCTGCGCGCAGTTGTCGATTACGGAACCGGCAGGCCGATTCGCGACTGGGGTGCGCGCGGAATGATCGCGGGTAAAACAGGGACTACGAACAACGGGACCGATGTGTGGTTCGTTGGATACACGCCCAACCTCGTTGCCGCGGTGTGGTTTGGTTACGACGATCCGCACTCGATCAGCTATGACGCATCGGGTGGACGACTTGCTGCCCCGGCGTGGGCTGAGTTCTACACACAGGGTTGGAAGGACATCGTCACGCAGGGCGCGTGGGAACCGCCGCCCGGAGTTGATGAAGCAGTGATGATCGATCCAACGACAGGATGGATCGCGAATGAATGGTGTCCCGCGCGCAAGCTCGAGTACTTCAAGCCAGGCACTGGTCCGCGCACGGAATGCATGGAGCATGGACCTGATTACGATGAGCCGATCTGGACTTCGGATCAGGATCCCGGCCGCGAGATCGAACGACGTGCAGACGATCTGGGAAAAAAACTTGGGCGTGCTCTCGGCAGAATTTTCAGGTTCTAGTGTAGCAGTTGGGGCGGCGTAACTCAGCACACCCCAGGACTGCTACACTAGTCCCAACCAACCCTGTTTAACGGCAAACCCCGGGAAGATTGCTTCGAGCTTGCTCGCGCCGAGGTGACGCGCGGTCACTTCGGAGAAGACTGAACGGAAATCAGTGGTCAAAGCGAGATCGCGGCCCTCATAGAGCTGCTCGGTTTCGAGACCCGGCCACTTTCCGTGAACCTTGCCGCCTTTCACATCGCCGCCAATCACGAACAGCGCGCCGGCATGACCGTGATCTGTTCCTCGATTTCCATTTTCTCTTGCCATGCGGCCGAACTCGGACATCGTCAGAATGAGAACGTCATCCATTCTGTCGCCGAGGTCGGTGACGAGTGCGGCGATTGATTGCGCAAAGTCGTCGAGGCGAGCCGCAAGCTGTCCGGTCGCTGCACCCTGATTCACGTGAGTGTCCCAGCCGCCGACATCTGCGAAAGCGATCTCCAATCCGACGTCAGCTTTGATGAGCTGCGCGATCTGAAGCAGACGCTGGCCGAACTGGCTTCTCGGATATTCCGCGCCATTGCGCGGTGCGTATTTCTGCGGATTCGCTGCCTTGAGCATTTTCACCGCTTCGAACATCTCAGTGCCTGCACCGTGAATGAGATCTGCGGAACCGGTGCGGTACAGTGCTTCGAGTCTTTCAACCTGCGAGCCTGAAGCGCGAACCGTGAACTCGTTGAGACTGTTCATCGCAACCACTTCACTTGCGCCTTCCATGATTCGCGGAGTCTGCTGGGTAAGCGACACAGCGCGGAAGGGACTTACGTGGCATTCGTCGCACGTTCCCTGAACGGCGAGGTATCGATTGAGCCATCCATCGGGAGTGCCTTTGATATCAGGCGTCCCGGTTTCCATGTAATCCTGAGCATCGAAGTGCGAGCGCGTTGTGCTCGGACTTCCAACTGCATGTACAGGTGCAAGTAATCCGCGATCGTACAGTGGCTTGAATGGCGCAAGCGATGGATGAAGTCCAAAGAATCCATCGAGGTCGATTGCTGCATCACGTGACACCGTTCGCGACAATCCAGCGGGGCGAGGAATCGCAATCGACGGCCGCAAACCGTAGTACGACTTGTCACCATGTGGCACAACGATGTTCAATGCGTCAGCCGCACCGCGCTGAAAGAGGCAGATGAGTGTCTTACCTTTCGGTGCCTGCGTCAGCTGAGCGCCGAACGCGGTGCGGCGTAGAAAGCTTGGGCTCAAACCCATGGTTACGAGCGCGAGCGCGCCTGACTTTACAAAAGCTCTGCGTTGCATCTTATCGCCTCTGAAATTCCGGGGAGCCGAGTGCAAGACCGACTACCTGTGCAACGCCAGTGAGCTGCAGCGGTGCACCGTTCTGCCGGCCGAATGGATTTGCTCTCGGTCGAAGCTGCATGTCGGCGGGATCACCCGCATCCATTGTTTGAGCGGTCGTATCTTCCACCGGTTTTGCATTTGCGAGCAGCGGATTCTCACCCGACATCAGAACAGCTCGCGTGTCAGGCGATACAGATCCTCCGAGCAGTACGGAGACAACCGCGTCGACCTGTTTCTGTCGTGAAGCTGCGCCAAGACTGTCGATACCGGGAATCGAGCGAACGTTGGCGCCAGGAATGCGGTTCGCAGCGGCGGCCATTCCGAAGTTGATGCGATTCAGAATTGCGCCCGTGTTCATCCATGCATCTCCTGTCTCGGGCCAGCCGTTCGGTGCCTGATGTCCGTAGATGGGTTGACCGAGATATGCAATCATCTGAGCCGTGCGTGGCGTGCTGTCGGGTGCGGCGTTCATTGCGCGCATTGCACTCACTACAACCTCGAATGGCGACTTTACTTTCGAGCGGAATGCCTGCTGTGAGTAGAACTCGTTCGACGTGATGATCGTGCGAACCACTTCGCGAATGTCACCGTCGGTTTTGAGAAAGACCTGCGCTGCGCGATCGACGACAGCCTGCGGCGGATTATCAGAGATGAAGCGGCGCGCGAGCTTGGTTGCGATGTACTTCGCAGTCGCCGGCTGACGTGATACGATATCGAGCACGTCTTCACCGTCTTCGATTCCGCGGTTCGATTTCAGCTTGTGCCCGAGGACAATCTTTTCTCCGGCATCGTGCATTTCGGGGCGGAAAATAAATCCTCCGCCTGTAGCAGGAGGACGAATCGTCCAGCCTGTCAAAGCGCGTGCGACGTTGATTACATCCTGCTGTGTGTATCCGCCATCGACACCGAGCGTGTGCAGCTCGAGCAGCTCGCGACCGTAGTTCTCATTGAGGCCACCGTTGCGCAGCTGACTGAGCCGCTGACGCATTTCCGGATCGGCGCGGAGCAATCGGCGTGGATTCCTGTTGATACTGGCAAGGCGAGGGCGTGTGCTGTCGGCCATGCTCCGTGCGTTGTCGAGATAGAAGAGCATCGCCGGACTTTTTGCAACGCTCTCCAGCAAGTCGCGAAATTTGCCGAGTGCATGTGGACGAATTACATCGCTCTCGTACTCAGCGAGATAGTACGGTTCCGGCGCGCCCTTCTGCGCGAAGATGTTGAAGTGATTCAACCAGAAATCGGTCATCACTTCTTCCAGCTGCCGATTGCCTGCGACGGCATGCGCAACGCGAGATGACTGCAGCTCGCCCATCATGCGACGGCGATTCTGCGCAATCTGCATGAGATCGGGGTCCATCTTCCGCGCCTGGCGCATGCCCGAGTCACCGGCTTCCCGTTTCGCCAGCCGTCGCTCACGCTGCGCCTGGTTGTAGTCGCGAAGCAGATCGTTCTGATCCTGCTTCATCACGCTGTAGTGGCCGAGGAATTTCTGCAGCGAGGAATCGTCGATTCGATCCGGATGCAGCTGCAGATCGACCCATTTATCGAGGCCCATCGAGCGAACTTTCTGGACATCACCGGGACGTGCACCAAAGGTGAGTCTGTTCAGCGCGTGAATCACCTGCTGATCAGCGGCGAGCTCGCGATGGTCCAGCGGGGTCTGCGCCATTGCGGGAATGGCAATCAGAGCGGCAAACGGAAGTACGAGATTACGCGTGGAAAATCTCATGTGAGGAAGCGGTTGTTCATTCGGTAGACGCTCTCCTCAAACGATTCGTTAAGAAAGGGTTTTGAGGTACTCTCCGAGGTCGGTTTTAGGCTTCGGATACTCGAGGTTCAGGTCCTCCAGCGCCTTAACGATCCGTTTAGCGATCAGGTAATTCCTTGCCTTGTTGCTGTCGGCAGGAACCACGTACCAGGGAGCCCATTCGGTGCTGCATTTGGTGAGCGCATCCCGGTAAGCATCGGTGAAGGGGTCCCAGAGATTCCGCTCATCGAGATCGCCCGCATTGAACTTCCAGTTCTTGGTATTGTCTTCGACGCGATCGCGGAGTCTTTCCTTCTGCTCGTCCTGAGAGACATGCAGGAAGAACTTGAGGATTATCGTCCCGTTCTCGCTCAGCATCTTCTCGAAATTGTTGATCTGCTCGTAGCGCCGGGACCACACTTCCTTCGGAACCAGCTCGTGTACTCTTACGACGAGCACATCCTCGTAGTGCGAGCGATTGAAGATTCCCATGTGTCCCTTTTCGGGCATGACCTGATGCACCCGCCACAGGTAATCATGTGCAAGCTCGATGGGCGTGGGCGCCTTGAAGGAATTGATGCGGACGCCTGAAGGATTGCATGCGCCGATCACGGTTCTCACAACTCCATCTTTTCCTGAAGCGTCACGCCCCTGGAGTATGATCAGCATCGAATGATGCGCGTCGGCAAAGAACACGTCCTGTAATTCTCCGAGCTTCTTCAGCTGCTTTTCTATCTTGTCCTTGAGCTCGTCGCCTTTCGGGAGAGACTTCGGAGCCTCAGCGTCATCGTTGTTCAGCTTCGGAGGATCGTTCGGAGAAACCGGATCTAATAACATTTTGTCATTTGGGGATCATTGTCCGCTAAATCTGAAGACTTTGACACGCAGGGCACGGAGAACACGGAGCTTCACGGAGTGTTTTTTTTGTTGACTGCAGAAATACAGAACCGCAGTTCCGTCGTTTAAAAAAGAAAAACTCCGTGAAGCTCCGTGTTCTCCGTGCCCTCCGTGTCAAAGTCTTCAATAGTCTGCACAAGTAAGACACAATCAGAGATCTAAACGAGAAATTATTTGGGCAATCCCATCGCGGTAATAATCGTCGATCCGGGTTTCCTCGAAGAATCCGTGAGACAGAAGAAGAGCACGATATCGCACGAGATAGGGATCTGCAGGATACTCAGCGAAAATCACACGCATTCTTCGCGATGCGAGATCGGCCACGACATACTCGAGCATGCGAAGGCCAATGCCGGCACGGCGTGAGCGTGGAGCAACAAGAATTCCGTAGATCATTCCGGTGCCGAGTGCTCCGGCGAGAATCCCGTAAACTCCGAATCCTACGAGCTCGGCGTCGCGCACTGCCACGCATGCCTGAAACTCGCCTTTGGGTTTCTCGACCGCTGCTTTGAGAAGCTCGGCCGTCCGATCCATCCACGGATTTTTCGGAAGCTCCCACTCCAGCAAAGCCAGAGCGGCGGCGAGGTCTGCATCACGCGCCGCGCGGACTTCGAGTCGCTTCAGAGCGGGAGCAAGCACCGGTCGCGGGGAGGCACTACCTATATATGTAGTGACCGCCCCAGCACGCCCAGGGCGGCTTCCTTCACGGACTCGGAAAGCGTCGGGTGGGAGTGAACAGTTATCCCGATGTCCTCCGACGATCCTCGATACTCGAATGCGAGTACCACTTCCTGAATCAGGTCCGATGCATTGGCGCCTATGATGTGACAGCCGATGAGCTCATCGGTCTTCGCATCCGCGATGAACTTCACAAAGCCGCTTGTCTCGGCCATGGTTCTCGCGCGGCCATTGGCAGAGAAGGGAAACTTCCCAACCTTGTATTCGCGACCTGATGCTTTCACTTCATGTTCCGCGAGTCCAACAGTCGCGATCTCCGGCCAGGTGTAAACCACCGACGGCATGGACTTGTAATCCATGTGCGCGTGATGTCCTGCAATTACTTCCGCGGCAATCACTCCCTCTTCTTCTGCTTTGTGTGCGAGGAGCTTTCCGCCAACCGCATCTCCAATCGCAAACACGTTCGGAAGATTCGTGCGCATCTCTGCGTCGACTACAATCTCGCCGCGCTTTCCAAGCGTGAGCCCCAGCGCTGCCGCATCGATACCGTTGAGCGAAGGCTTTCTTCCAACTGAAACAAGAACATAGTCGGCCTGGAGGCTGTCCTTTGTTCCGTCTTTTTCGATGTCGACTTTTATCGCACCGTCGACACGACTGGCCCCGACGACTTTCGTTCCGACGCGAATCTCGAGTCCCTGCTTGCGGAAGATCTTGTCTGCTTCCCTGATGACTTCTTCGTCGTTGCCGGGAAGAATCGTCGGGAAGAGCTCGATGACAGTGACCTTGGCGCCAAGGCGGCGCCACACTGATCCAAGCTCCAGCCCAATTACTCCGCCGCCAATGACGATGAGATGCTTAGGAACTTCAGGAATTTTCAAGGCGCCAATGTTCGACAGTACGCGCTCTTCGTCGAACTTGAGAAACGGAAGCTCGATCGGAACCGAGCCTGTTGCGATGATGACGTTCTTCGCCTGATATGTCTCACCGCCTTCGACCTCGATGACATTTCCCGCTTTGAGTGTTCCGCGACCCTTCGCCCACTCGATCTTGTTTTTCTTGAAAAGGAATTCGATTCCTCTCGTGTTCTGTCCGACGACAGTGTCTTTTCTTTTCATCATCGTCGGCAGATCAGCGGAAACTCCGTCGATCTTGACACCATGCTCGGCAGCATGCAGTCGCGCCCACTCGTAATGCTCTGAAGAAGTGAGGAGTGCCTTGGAAGGAATGCATCCGACGTTCACGCACGTTCCGCCAAGAGTCTTGTCCATCTCGACACAAACGGTGTTGAGACCAAGCTGTGCGGCCCGAATTGCAGCGACGTAGCCGCCAGGCCCGCCGCCGATTATTACGACATCGGCGTTCTTCATCAGCTGATCAGCATCGCAGCCGGATCCTCGATGAGCTCCTTGATTCGAACAAGGAACAGTACGGCCTGCTGGCCGTCGACGATTCGGTGGTCGTACGAAAGTGCGATGTACATCATGGGCCGGATCTCGACCTTGCCATCGATGGCGACCGGCCGGTCCTGAGTTTTATGAAGACCGAGAATTCCTACCTGCGGGTAGTTGATGATCGGAGTAGAGACGAGTGATCCGAAAACGCCGCCATTCGTGATTGTGAATGTGCCGCCGGTGAGATCATCCATTGTCAGCTTGCCGTCGCGAGCGCGCTTGGCTACCGCGCTGATGTCGCGGCTTACATCGAGAATTCCCCTGGCGTGCGCATCCTTCACGTTCGGGACAACAAGGCCTGCGTCCGACGCGACTGCGATGCCCATGTTGACGTAATGCTTGTAGATGATGCTGTCGCCATCGATTTGTGCATTCACAACCGGATACTGCTCGAGCGCCATGCACGCAGCCTTCACGAAGAACGGCATGAACGTGAGCTTCACCTGATGCTCTTTCTCGACTCGCTCCTTCCATTTTTCACGAATAGCGTTCACGTGAGTCATGTCGACTTCGTTGAACGTCGTCAGATGTGCGGTGGCGTGCTGTGATTGAAGAAGATTCTCGGCGATGCGACGACGACGCGTCGACATTTTCTCGCGAGTCTCACGCTGCGCCCCATCACGCGCGGCAGCGGTGGCGGGAGCTTTCGGCGGCGTGTACGCGAGCACATCCGGTTTGCTCACAACCCCACCGCGACCGGTTCCTGTGACATCGCTAATTGGAATCCCTGCATCTGCGGCAACTCTGCGTGCAGCCGGTGACGACTTCACCTCAGTAGTCGCCGGTGCGGCAGGTGCGGCACTCGGCGCAGGAGCTGGAGCTGGTGCTGCAGCGGGTGCAGGTGTCGCAGCCGGTGCGGCTGTCGCAGCTGGTGAAGGCGCTGTCGTGGCTGGCGCGGGCGCACCTGGTGCAGCCGCGGCAACAGCTGTTTCATCGAGCTCACCAAGAACCTGGTCGACCTTTACGACATCACCTTCCTGAGCAGTGACTGATGCCATGACACCAGCACGCGGCGCAGGAACTTCCACGGTGATCTTGTCTGTCTCCAGCTCGACAAGTGTGTCGCCACTCGCCACTGACTCGCCCGTTTTCTTGAGCCAGCGCGATACAGTAGCCTCGACGATAGACTCACCCAGCGGAGGCACCTTGATGGATATCATTACACTCGAAGCAAAATGAGAAATCAGCCGGTATTTTCTGCCTCCGTCCCTCTCGGGGACGAAGGTTTCTCAATATAACCCGCAGGGTTTTCGTTGCGAGCACTCACCATATCAGCACACGGCGGTACCGATAAGCTCGAGTACCGAACTGATGTTGCCGTTCCTGAACCAGCCGCGGGCACAGTTCGCGTCAGGATACACGCTGCCGCATTGAACCATCTGGACGTGTTCACGCTGGAAGGCCTTCCTGGAATCAACATCCAGCCACCCTGGGTGATGGGCGCGGATGGCGCCGGGGTGATCGACAAAGTTGGCCAGGGCGTGAACACCATAAATGAGGGCGACCGGGTCACAATCAATCCGGGTCTGAGTGATCGAACGTGTGAATACTGCAAGGCTGGCGAACAGTCGCTTTGTGTAAGATTCCGGTTGTTAGGTGAACATGCACCGGGAACTTTCGCGGATTACATCGTAGTTCCTGCAGAAAATGTTCGTCGAATTCCTGAAAGCATTTCATTCGAAACCGCGGCGGCTGCAACACTCGCAAATCTCACAGCGTGGCGGATGCTTGTGACACGCGCGAAAGTTTCTGCGGGAGATGACGTTCTCATCTGGGGAATTGGAGGCGGGGTATCACAGGCTGCAATGCGAATCGCAAAAGCACGCGGTGCACGAGTGTGGGTCACATCAGGCAGCGACGAAAAACTCGAGCGAGCGAAATCTCTTGGCGCTGATGAAGTCATCAATCACCGAACTACTTCTGTCGGAAAGGAAATCCGGTCACGAACCGGTAAGCGCGGAGTAAGTGTCGTGATCGACAGCGTTGGACACGACACGTGGAAGGAATCACTGATTGCGCTGGGAAGAGCAGGAAGGCTCGTCACGTGCGGAGGCACATCGGGCGCGATGGTTGAAACTGACGTACGGAGACTTTTCTGGAATCAGTGGACGATCATGGGATCGACGATGGGAAATGATGCTGAGTTCGAGGCTGTCACGAACGAGCTCGCTCAGGGGCGACTTATTCCCGTGATCGATTCCACATTTCGGTTAAGTGACGGGCGTAAGGCGTTCGAGCGAATGGCAAACGGAGAGCAATTCGGGAAAATCGTGATCAGGATCCAGGAATGACTGAATCCGCGCAGTACACACCCGAAGAGCTGAAAGCCATCCGCGAAGTGTTCGTGACCGGTACGATGCCAGAATGCCCGCGCTGTCATATACATATGACTGAAAGGCCAATCGGAGGCGGCTCCTTCGGGCTCGGCTACGCCCGAAAAAGGGAATGGCTCATCTGCCCGCGATGCCGACGAAGCGCCATTTACGACCTCAAGCGCGGCACTCGTAACTAGCCGAGCGAAGTTGCGTAATGATCGCTATTGTTAGTGGTCATTCAAGGCTTTAACCCCGAGCAGAAAGTGGGCGACACAACACAAAGTTTCGGCGACCGGCTGCAGGAGAGTTTCTCTCAGCTCTACCAGTACGTACCAGCGCTCGTCGGCGCCCTTGTAATTCTTTTTGCGGGCTATCTCCTCGCCCGCCTCTTCGAAAAAGGAACGGAGAAAGTTCTCCGTCGCATTCGGTTCAATCAGCTGCTCGAGCGCGGCGGAGTGATGGACGCTGTCGAGCGCGCAGGATCGCACGTGAACCCGACACGAATCGGTGCAAACCTCGTGTTCTGGTTCATCATGTTCACGGTGATGCTCGTCGCAGCGAATGCGCTGGGACTGCAATCGCTGGCGAATGTCTTCAGCGAGCTCGTGAGCTACATCCCGAGTGTAATCGCAGCGATCGTCATCATCATCGTGGGAATAGTGCTCGGCGGATTTGTCGGCGGGCTGATCATGGCGAGCGCCGGCGGGCTGCACGGTGGTCCAACACTCGCCCGCGTAGGCAAGGGCGGTGTGATAATCCTCGCAGTTTTCATGGCGCTGCAGGAGCTTGGCGTTGCGAGCGAGATAGTCACGACTGCATTCGCACTTCTTTTTGGAGCGATTGCACTCGCTCTCGCGCTGTCATTCGGATTGGGAAATCGTGAGCTCGCCGCCGAGATCACTCGCGAATGGTACAATCGATACAAGGCCGAGCGCGACGCGATCGATCGCGATCAGGCGCAGCTCGATCTCGAGGATGAAGCCGAAGCAGCAGCGTACGAACACAGGACGAGCTGATTTGAGTCACTGACGGTTATTTGACCGGGACTGCGCAATGCGTGGTGGACGGTCAGGGAGGCCTTCATGTTCTCGAAGCACGCGTTTGTCATCGCTGTCACGGTTGCCGGCGCATTCGTCGATGCGCTTCAAGCACAACAGACAAATCCGCCCTACCTCGCGTCATTCCCCTCAGCAGACCGGGTAGCGCAGGCGATGAAAGTCACCGATCCGCGGGAGACTGCAGTGAGACAGATCGGCGCGTACTGGCAGCTCGAGCAAATCATTCGTCAGCTGTCGGGACAGCGCGAGTTTCGCGGCTTTCTTCCCGACGAAGCGCGAATCATTGGTGAGTATCAGGTAGCGTCGTACAAAGTCGCGCAGGCCATCGACAAGGCTTATCCCGGCAAATATCAGCAGGGGATCACTGTCAGTGATTACACACCGTATCGATTCATGCGTACGGACAGACGCTTCGGTGTCGACGGAATCGAAACTTTCAAAACTTTTCTCACTCCAGCGATTCAAAATCAATTTGCGCAGACGGTCGGCGGAGACATTGCCCGGGCCGAAACGCGAAGAAAATCAGATCAGGAAGCGATTGCATCGATTGGAACAGTTGGTCCATCAGGTCCGCCGTCGAAGCTGGCTGAAGAACAGGCAGGAATAAGGCGATGCGTAGAGTCGGGAAGAAGTGAGACGCAGTGCATGATGGAAGGACTCGGCAAATCCGCGATGGGAATGGTTACCGGAGTAATGCCGGGACTTGCAACGCTGACATCGAAAGAACAAATCCGCGGACTGAGGCTGGCGGGGAATTATCCAGGTGCAAACGGATTCGTTCTCGCGTTCCTCAGCGAAAATGTCAGTGTCTCGTGTTCAGAGCTCGTGGCTGCATCGTATCCCTATTCGGTGAAACTGAACGGCTCGCAGGTGAACATCACTGTGATGACAACGCCGAGGCCAATTGTTCTCGCGATAAGGCCGGACGGACGGCTTGTTGGTCCCGGACCAACTGATATCACGGGACAGGTTCAGGTCGGTGTGCAGTACGGAACACGCACGTGGTCCGACGGTCATACGGAACCGATATCGCGGCCCGTTTTTGAAACTCAAACCCGACGATGCAACATCGGAACTCTTGCTGTGTCAGGCGAAGCAGCGCCACCTGAAGCGGGTGATGCATTAGTGAGCACGTTGAACATGGTGTTCGGCGGCGGCATCGACAAAAACAAGCCGATGGACGCGCCGAACGGACTGCGACTCGCGGGAGAGTGGGGCTCACAATCCGCTTTCGATGTCGAGTTCAGACCGGAAGGCGTGATTGTCGGATGCCGGGAAGTTGCGAAGCTGGTTCCGTACACCATTCAGGTGGGCGCGAATGGAGTTGCAATAAACGTCCAGCTCGGAACGTCACCATTCACTATGTCGATGGGCTCCGACGGTCGCCTGATCGGACCCGGAACCGTGCGCGTTGACGGGCGCGCAGTTGTCGGAACCAACGGGGCGGGTGAGCTCACCTACGTGCCTCGATCGGCAAGCTGTCAGGTGGGCGCGCTAAGTCCCGCAAGCGCTTCACAATAGGGCCCTGGTCGCAGTCTGAGAGAAGGCTGAAAGTGGACGGGGCAGTTTTGTGACGGACTGCCCTCCTTTCCAGTCCTTTCGGCGTGACTCCGTCCGTCTTTGAGGATCCCGCACAACCGCTGGAAACAGGGAATGAGCTGTACGGCCAGATGTTGCGCTTTTCTCGCAACCTCTTCGGCCTTGCCGCGCTCGCTCTCGTTGCTATCGCTGCGACCGTCGGCGCGATGTATGTGCTGCACGAAGGAACCTCGAGCTGGGTCTCCGAGAGTCGCGAGCTCTCGCGACTTGCGCGCACTGCCTATGTCCTCACCGTAGAGCGTGAGCTTTCGCTGATTGACGGTCCGGGTTCCCGCCCCGACGCAGTTGCAGCGTCGCTGCGGCAATCAGGGGAGAGGCTCGCTGAATTGATGGATTCACTTGTCAGAGTCGGAGGGAAATCTCCGGAGCGAGCGAACCGAATTCGTGGAATCGAAGACGCGGAGAAACGCTGGCTGCAGGCAGAGCAGGTTGCGCATGACGCAGAGACGCGAGACCGGCGCGCATCAGTGGCAAAAAAAAGATTCGACGTGCTGCGCACGCGTCTCGCGCTGTTCGTGATGACTGAAGATCTCCGCTATGGTGAGCGTATCGAGCGCGAGCGAAATGTCAGGCTGATCACTTCGGGAGCGATTCTGCTCGAAGTGCTCGTGCTGCTCATGGTGCTGAACGGCATTCGCAACAAGCTCGTCTCTCAAGCCACTCAAGTCCTTCGTCAGAAAGAATCGCTCGAGCAGCAGGCTGCTGCGCTCGAGATCTCCAATAGAGAGCTTGCGGCGGCAATCGGTGAAAAGGAAAAAGCTTTTGCGCTGATGGAAGAAGAAGCGGCGGAACAGTCAGCGCTCTTCAATGCGATTACCGAAGTTTTCTTCGTGATCGATCGCAACGGCACTTACCACAAAGTCTCGCCGACGAACGACGACCTGCTTGCACGGTCGCGCGACGAGCTGATCGGCAGACGAGTGCAGGATGTTCTCCCTGGACCGATTGCGGCGCTCGCACTCTCCACTATTACCAAAGCGCTCAGCACGGCCAAGAAAGTCGATGTCGAGTATCCGCTCGATCTTCACGGCAAGACTGTGTGGTTCGGTGGAACTGTAAATCCGCTCACAGAAGATCGTGTGCTGTGGGTCGTGCGTGACATCAGCGACACCAAGATGGCGGCAGAAGCGATCAAGGAGAGCGAAGCGAGATTTCGAAATCTCGTGGAGCACTCGCCGCAGGCCGTAGCGCTTCATGCGGAGGGAAGATTCCTCTACGCCAACCCCGCGTGCGCTCACCTTCTCGGATTTCCAACCGCGGAACAGGTGGCAGGCGAGCCAATTCTTCGATTCATCACTCGCGAGACATCAAAGCGGTTCGTGGACAGCCTCATCACACTGAGTCGCACCGGCACTCGAACTCCCACCTGCGAGTGTCAGTTCAAGCCGGCAAACGACGGCAGAGTGCTCGACGTTGAAGTCACATCAGTGCCGGTAACGTACAACGGTCGTGCGGGCGTGCTCTCCATCCTTCATGACGTGACGGAGCGCAAGCAGCTCGAGCAGCAGCTCGCTCACCAGGCTTTCCACGATCCGCTGACGAATCTCGCGAATCGCGTTCTGTTCCGGGATCGCGTGGAGCACGCTCTGCAGCGCGCAGTGCGCGGCGGTGGAACACCGGCAGTGTTGTTCATCGATCTCGACAACTTCAAGGCGGTAAACGACGGACTCGGTCACTCAGCGGGTGACTGGCTTCTCATCGAGGTTGCGAATCGTCTGCAGCTCTGTCTGCGCCCTGCCGATACGGTCGCACGACTTGGTGGTGATGAGTTCGCGGTGCTGCTCGACGACGAAGTGGCAAAGGCCGAAGATATTGCTGAACGAATTCTGCAGCAGTTCCGTCACCCTTTCACTGTTCAGGGCACTGACATAGTCGTCACGATGAGCATCGGTATCGCATCGCTGCTCCCGCAGCAGGGTGCTGATGACGTTCTCAGAAATGCGGACCTGGCGCTCTATCGCGCGAAAGGTGAAGGCAAGGCATGCGTTGCTTCGTTCGAGCCCGAGATGCACGTCGCAGCATTGCGCCGTCTCGAGATCGAAACAGAGCTTCGCCGCGCAATTGAAGGAGATGCCGAGTATGGTCAGCTCGCTCTTTACTACCAGCCGATCGCGCGTCTCTCAACGGGAAGAATGTTCGGATACGAAGCACTCGTACGATGGCGACATCCGGAGCGCGGACTTCTCGAGCCGCTCGATTTCATTTCGCTCGCTGAAGAAACAGGTCTCATAGTTCCCCTTGGGCGCTGGGTTCTGGAAGAAGCCTGTCGTCAGACTCGGGACTGGCAGAAGCGATATGGTCCTCTTCTTCGCGGATCAGGAATGAGTCTGATGGTGGGAGTAAATCTGTCCGGTCGTCATCTCGCTCAGCCTGAGCTTGTCGACGATGTCGCTGCGACTCTCAAGAAAACGGGGCTGACCCCGAACCATCTCGTTCTCGAAATGACGGAATCGATGCTGGTTCACGACAATCGCGCTACACTCGAGCGGCTGCACGCACTGAAATCGCTGGGTGTTCGATTGTCGATCGACGATTTCGGAACGGGATACTCGTCTCTCGCCTATCTGGAGCGGTTCCCAGTGGACAGCCTGAAGATGGATAAATCGTTCATAGCGAGTCTGGACGGACACGGCGACACCAAATCGCCGCTCGCGGAGGCAGTGATCGGTCTTGGGAGGATTCTCGGGCTCAAGGTTGTTGCAGAAGGAATCGAGACTAAGGAACAGTGGGTCCGCCTGCGTGAGCTCGGATGCGGTTTGGGCCAGGGCTTCTACATTTCCTACCCGCTGCCGGCCGCCGATTTCGAGCGGCTCATTGCGACGTCGGCCGCAGAGGCGAAGGGGATAACAGACGGGCGCTTCCCGGTGGGCTTGAGCGGCGGTCGCCGGACGCCTGTAAATGGTTTAACGCCAAGGGGTTAGAGCCACAATTTCTGGTTGCTAAAAACCCTCAAATTTCGTATATTTGAGGGTTGAATTTCCCACCTACAGCAGCCCGAAGAAAACCCAAATGACCGCGCCTAATAATCGCGAGCGAATCCTTCCGCGTCTCATCCACGATGAGGTGAAGGAATCCTTCATCAATTACTCCATGAGTGTCATCGTGTCGCGCGCCCTGCCGGACGTGCGCGATGGGCTCAAGCCAGTGCACCGACGCGTGCTTTACGCGATGAACGAGCTCGGTCTCGTTCCCGGACGCCCGTACAAGAAATCAGCGACGGTCGTGGGTGACGTGCTCGGCAAATACCATCCGCACGGCGATCAGTCGGTCTATGACGCGCTCGTGCGAATGGTCCAGGATTTCTCGCTCAGATATCCGCTCGTCGACGGGCAGGGAAACTTTGGAAGCGTGGATGGCGATCCGGCGGCCGCATATCGCTACACTGAATCGCGGCTCACGCGAATCGCGATGGAGATGCTCGCGGATATCGACAAGAACACTGTGGATTACGCGCCGAACTTTGACGACAGACTTCAGGAACCAAAGGTTCTTCCCTCCGCGGTTCCAAATCTTCTGATCAATGGATCATCGGGTATCGCCGTTGGAATGGCGACCAACATTCCGCCGCACAACCTCGGCGAAGTTGTGGCTGCTGCCATCGCTCTCATCGACAATCCGGACATCAGCCCAGGCGAGCTGAGAAAAATCGTGAAGGGTCCTGACTTCCCGACTGGCGGTTACATCTACGGCCGCGCGGGAATCAAGGACTATCAGGAGACGGGCCGAGGGCGAATCGTCATGCGCGCTCGCGCAGTGATCGAAGAAAAGGAAAGCTCGAACAAATCGCAGATCGTAGTGAATGAGCTTCCGTATCAGGTCAACAAGTCGAAGCTCGTTACAGACATCGCCGAGCTGGTGCGGGACAAGAAGCTCGAAGGTATTGCTGATCTTCGTGATGAATCCGACAAGGACGGAATGCGGATTGTCATCGAGCTCCGTCGTGATGCTATTCCGCGAGTTGTGCTGAATCAGCTGTACAAGCACACGACAATGCAGTCGACGTTCGGCGTGATCATGCTGGCGCTGGTGCCTGATCCGTTCACGACTCAGCTCGTGCCGAAGATCATGCCGCTCAAGGAAGTGCTCGAGCATTACGTGAATCACCGGCATCAAGTGGTGGTTCGTCGTACTCAGTTCGATCTCGACAAGGCACTCGAGCGTGAGCACATCCTCGAGGGACTCAAGATCGCAGTCGACAACATCGACGCGGTCATCAAGCTCATTCGCGCTGCACCGGATACTCCGACTGCGAGCGCGCAGCTTCAGAAGAAGTTCAAGCTCAGCGAGCGTCAGGCAGAAGCGATTCTCAACATGCGGCTCGCGAAGCTGACGGGTCTCGAGATCGAAAAGCTCGAAGCCGAGCTGAAGGAAGTGCGAGCTTTTGTGAAGGACCTTCGCGACATCCTCGCGTCACGCACGCGCAGAATGAAGATCATCCGTGAAGAGCTTCTCGATACCGTGAAGAAGTACGGTGACGAGCGCCGGTCGGAGATCACGAGCGATGAAGGCGAGTTCACAATCGAGGATCTGATCGCCGAAGAGGACATGGTGATCACTATCTCGCATGCGGGCTACATCAAGCGCACGTCGGTGTCCACGTATCGCAAGCAGCGTCGCGGCGGACGAGGCTTGAGTGGCGCGGGACTCAAGGATGAAGACTTCATCGAGAAGCTCTTCATTGGCTCGACGCACGACTACATCCTCTGCTTCACGGATGACGGCCGATGCTTCTGGCTCAAGGTGCACGAGGTTCCGCAGGCGGGACGTGCATCCAAGGGCAAGCCGATCGTGAACCTGATCAACGTGAATCCGGATACGCAGATCAAGGCGATGGTTCCGGTGCGCGAGTTCAGTGAGACTCAGTTCCTGCTCTTCTGCACACGGAATGGCACCGTGAAGAAGTCAGCACTGTCGCAGTACTCGAATGTGAGAGCCACTGGAATCAAGGCGATCAAGATTGAGCAGGGGGATGAGCTGATCGACGTGCAGGTGACGAGTGGAACGAACGACATCGTTCTCGCAACGAAGCATGGCTTGTCGGTCCGATTCCATGAGCAGGACGTTCGAGAGATGGGACGCGACACCACGGGAGTGAAGGGCATCGAGCTCCGCGAGGACGACAGTCTCGTCGGAATGGTGGTCATCAAGCGGGAAGCAACGATTCTCGTGGTGACAGAGAAGGGACTCGGCAAATGCTCGCATATCGACGATTACCGCGTGCAGAAGCGGGGCGGAAAGGGCATCATCACCGTCAATCGCACGGAGAAGACGGGCGATGTTGTCGGGGTCATGGAGGTTCTTCCTGAGGATGAGATCATGCTCATCACCAGGATGGGCGTAATCATTCGTTCCTCGGTTGCCCAGATCAGGGTTACCGGACGTATCGCGCAGGGGGTCAGACTCGTCAATCTGGATGAGGGGGATGTGCTGACTGCAGTCGCCCGCGTGATTCCCGAGGATGACGAGGGAGATCAGGCGGGGGACGATTCTGGCGTCCTCACCGGTGAGGAGTCGGCGATATCCGACTCGGAATGAACCCCAGGATCGACGAGGCATTGCCGTTTGACCCAGAACAATGGCAACGAAGTGCAGGCGTTGCGCTCAGCACTCCGAAAGGCGGAGGCTGAGCTTCAGCGTTTTCGTGAAGCAGAGGAATCGCGAAAGCACCTCGTCGAAGTTCTGAATGAAGTCATGGGAAATCTCCCGACGGAGGAGATTTTCCATCTGCTGGTGCGGCGGCTCGCACGCGCGCTCAGTCTTTCCCATGCATCCGTCATTCTCGCCAACGCAGGCGATCGAACTGGAGTTGTAGCGACTGCTTTCGAGCAGCCGCAGCTTCATGATCTCGAGATCGAGCTCGACAAGTATCCTGAAGTTGTTTCCGCATTTAACGGACAGATTCCTGTTCTGATTCCTGATCTCAAGTACTGCCCGCTTTACGCGCCATTGCGCGAGAAGTGGGCGAGAGAAGGAACCGAAGTGACGATTCGCTCGGTGATGGCGCTGCCGTTTCCTCTCGATGGTGAAAAGTCCGGAGTGTTTCTCCTGCGTCGCACAGTCGATCAGGCAAAGTTCGATGCAGCCGACGTGCAGTTCGCGGAGACGATCGTGAAGGGCGGCGTTGCTGCGATTCAGCACGCTCATGCTCTCGAGACTACTCGCGCTGACAACACGCGTCTCGAGGCGCTGGCGCAAACTGATCCGTTGACGCAGCTGGTGAATCGCCGCGCGCTGACGATCACGCTCGTTACTGAGATGGAGCGTGTGCGGCGATACAATGCGCCGCTCGCCATGCTTCTTCTCGATCTCGATCACTTCAAGCTGATCAACGACACGTACGGACATCTTGCAGGTGACGACGTTCTGCTGGCGGTTGCTTCGCTCCTGCAGCGTGGAGTGCGCAGCGTCGACACGGTTGCGCGATATGGCGGCGAGGAGTTCGTGATTGTGCTGCCGGAGACAGGGCGCCAGGGTGCGGTTGCGTTTGCGGAAAGAATTCGCGACCGGCTCGCAACTCATCGCTTTACAGTGGGCGCACGACAGGATGTGCGCGTTACCGCATCGATCGGCGTTGCCACTTATCCATCGCCGGGACTGGACTCGGTCGAGGATCTATTCAGGGCAGCTGATGCTGCTCTCTACAGAGCCAAGGGGAACGGAAGGAACCTGGTCTGCAGCTGAGACGGTCACCGGCTGACTGTCGCCTGACACCGGCGACCGACGACCGGCGACCGGCGACCGGTGACTGTTGTAAATTCTTCGCATGCTACGTCGCCTCCTGCTGATTTGCCTCGTATCGGCGTGCGCTGATTCGACTCCGCGAGCGAGTGTCGACAGCACTGCTGCCCCTCGCATCTCTCCTGTTGTCACTTCAGTACGAGTGAATCAGGCCACTACCGGGATGACTTCGAGAGTGAAGTGGGCGCTGTCGAGCGACAGTACTGCTCTCCTCGCCGTTGTTGATCCTGCGGGCGTCGAGAATGAAGCAATACCGAATGGGTTTTTCTACGGAAGTGAGAAGCAGAACTTCCAGACGCGCATGGACAGCGTGTGGGATGTCGCGCCGTCGCCTGATGGAAAGACTATCGCGTTCTCCCGGGCGTATGTGCTGAATCCTCGTGAGCTCGACAGCATTCCTCCGCAGATGTGGATGGATGTCGCGCGAAAAACCGGAATGGATACCGCAACTGTTCGCACGGGATCTTTTGCATCGAGTGGAATGTCGATGGCGCGCGCGATCGCGCAGCCTGGCACCATCAACGTGCCCGCTGATTCACGAGCGCTAAACGCAAGTGATGACGCAGCTCCGCACTTGTATCCAATTGCGCTTGGCTGGCGCGTTCGATGGACCGCAGATGGAAACTTCATCGCACTCGGCAACTCTCCTGCAACTGTTCAGGATGATGCGGGATCAGAGACGTGGGCATCGCTCGATCCCAGGACAGGAATGTTTCATCCTTCGCTTCCCGCAGATGCGAAAACAGTTTCACCAAAGTGGACTGTCGGACCGAAGCTCGAGCTATCAGTGCCGGTGGATATGCAGGCTGCACCTGCGCTTACTGTGAATGCAGGCGGACGACACTTTGCAATCGAGAGTCTGCGCGGAGTCATCAGCGCACGTGAGATCGGATCGCCAAACGATTCGACAGCGCGAAGCTATACGATCGGATCAGGGAAAGCGCTTGCTGCGACGAAGGGCGGACGATTCATTCTCGCTCTCGCACCGAGATCCGCTGCAGTAGCTAACGAAATGCCGGTGGAGGCGGTGGTGTACATCGTTGGCTGGTGACAGGAATACTGAATGCTGAATGCTGAGTCAGCATTCAGAAATCAGCATTCGCTTCATCTCCCCATCCGCCGCAATTCTACCAGCAGGCAACGATCCTGCACGACGTCAATTCCTTCGCGAGCTAACCGCTCCGCAGCTTCGTTGTTGATTATTCCCAGCTGAAACCAGACGGCCTTCGGGCGCTTGGCGATGATGTCATCGAGATGCGGAGGAATCGATTCCGGTCTGCGAAAAACATTCACCATGTCGATTTCGCCCGGAATTGCCGAAACACTTCGATATACTTTTTCACCGAGCATTTCGGTTGCGTTCGGATAGTAGACGGGGACGGGCACTATCTCGAATCCCGCCCGCTGAGCGTATTCGGGAACAAAATGCGCTGGTCTGTCATCTTCTTCCTTGATCCCGAGGACCGCGATTCTGCGCGTGTCTGAAATAACGCGGCGAATGCCTTCATATGAATCGATGAGGTGTTCGCGCCAGTCCGCGACGTCAGTTTCCATTGTCTCCATTTCTGCATGCATCACGTGATGACATACTGCAACGACTGCGCCCCGGGGTTATGCGCCCATGATACCGGGAATAGATTTCGCGTTCGCAATACAGGTTTACACGGAGATTGAAATAAATGCGAATGCTGGTTCTAGGGGCGGGGCTGCAGGGCTCCGCCTGTGCTTATGATCTGCTGCAGAACGAAGAAGTAACTGAAGTACGACTCGCCGACGTCAATACAGGACATCTTCCGGAATTTCTGGCACCGTATTCGGGCAAGCGGCTGATTCCGACGCCGCTCGACGTGCGAAATGCCGAAGGAGTGCGTGCTCTGATGCGTGAAAGCGACGCAGCGATGAGCGCGATACCCTACTACTTCAATCTCGATCTCGCGCGTCACGCTGCCGAAGCTGGCGTTCATTTCTGCGACCTCGGCGGAAATACTGACATCGTCTTCGAGCAGAAGAAGCTCGATTCGATCGCGCGTGAAAAAGGAATCACGATCGTGCCCGATTGTGGTCTTGCTCCAGGCATGGTGAACATTCTCGCGCAGCATGGCATCGATAAGCTCGACAAGACTGACGTGGTGAAAATTTTTGTCGGCGGTCTTCCGCAGCATCCGGAGCCACCACTCAACTACCACATCGTGTATTCGCTCGAGGGCGTGCTCGATTACTACACAACGCTTTCGTGGGTAGTGCGTGACGGAAAGCGCGTGCAGGTAAAAGCGCTGTCGGAAATCGAGCCGGTGCATTTCGAGGAGCCCGTCGGCGAGCTGGAGGGATTTCACACCGCGGGCGGACTCTCGACAATGGCTTTCAGGTATGAAGGCAAGATTCCGACGATGGAATACAAAACTCTTCGGTATCCGGGACATGCCAGGATCATGGAAGCAATTCGCGATCTCGGCCTTCTGGATCTCGATCCAGTCGACGTTAAAGGAATACGCGTTTCGCCAAGAGATGTTGCGGTCGCGCAGATGGGACCGCGTCTCACCAGAACTGATGCAACAGATCTGGTTGCTCTTCGTGTTGTCGTTTCCGGCACAAAAAGCGGTAAGCCGAAGACGATCAAGTATGAGCTCGTCGATCGCTACGATGAAGAGCGCGGAATCAGCGCGATGATGCGAACAACGGGATACTCGCTCTCAATTACCGGCCAGATGCAGGCACGTGGTGAAGTGAAGCCTGCTGGTGTCCACACTCCCGATGAATGCATGCCGGGGCAACAGTATATCGAGGAGCTTCAGAGTCGGGGAATTAGGATTCAAATTTCAGAATACTGAATGCTGAATTCTGACGTCAGCATTCAGCATTCAGCATTCGTTCATTCATCGCGCAAAGTTCGCGAGCGTCTGCCCCATCGTGTCGATCATTGACTTGGCAGTCCATCGATCACGACCGTTGTAGATGAATGAAAATGCTATGACTTCACCGTTCGTCGCAGTGACATAACCGCCAAGTCCGATTACGTCGTTGGTTGTTCCTGTTTTTGCGTGGAGGTTGCCCTGTGCGCTGCCTCCGCGCATGCGACGGCGTAACAGCTCCGACTCTCCTGCAACCGGCAGTGATGCGTGAAAGTACGGGCCCCATTCTGCACGATGCGCGTAACCCAGCATCTGCGTCATTGCGCGGGGTGTGACGCGATCGAGAGTAGACAGACCGCTGCCGTCGGAAATCTCGAGGTGCATCGTATCTGCTTTTACTTTCGTCGCAAAGAACTGGCGCAGCAGCGCCTGTCCGTTGGCAACAGTCCCCTGCTCATTGCGCTGTGGACCGCGTGCCGCATTTCGCATCAGCAGCTCAGCGAAGTGATTGATGCTTTCGCGATTCATTGCAGCAACTATTCGATCCAGTGTCGGCGACTGGATGCTCGCGATCTTTGTCGCGGATGAAGGCGTTTTTCCAAGACGGATCCCGCCATCGACCTGAACTCCTTTTGCGATCAGCGCAGCACGCAGCGCACCAGTCGTGAACGGCGCAGGATCTTCAACTACATACTCGTATCGTCTGGGAATCGAGCGCGAGCCGATGCGTCCGGAGACGATGATAGTTCCGTCGGTCTGCCGTTTCACCGAAAGGCTCGCACCCGACCCCGGAACCGTTCGCACGTTGTTTACGAGCTGAATTGCAGTCGTCGCCGGCTCGAGCCTGGCGCCACTACCAGGAGTCACCGTCACCCAGACAAGATTTTCATTCAGTGATAGTCCCGATACACGTGCCGCATATCCGGCCTGCAGATATCGCGTCAGCCATCCTTCGGGAATCTTCTGGTCGTCGAATGCGGTGGCATCACCAATCACTTCGCCGGTGATTCGCTTTACTCCGCGCGATACCAGCTGATCGGCGAGAAAATTCATCGGCGCTTCCGGTCCGCCCGGCATGTAGCGACCAGAAAGCGATGGATCTCCATCGCCGCGCAGATAAACGTTTCCGGTCAGCGTGCCATCGGAGCCAAGCGTTCCGTCATACAAAACATCAGTGCTGAACTGATACCGGGGTCCGAATCGCTCAAAGGCTGCTGCACTCGTGAGCATCTTCATAGTCGAAGCGGGCATCAACGGCGTGCCCGCATCGTGCTGAAAAAGCGTATCACCGCGCGTCAAGGAGATTGCCATTGCACCGAATTCCCCGCTTCTCACGCGACCGACCATCGAAGCCATATCAGCGCTCAGAGCGCCGGCGCTTCTTGGCGACGTTGCAGAGATGGCAGGCAGTGCAGGAGCTGCAGGCCGCCGCGTGGATTTTGTCGTTTTCCGCGCGGGTTTCTTCGTCGACCGTTTTTTCGCTGACGAAGTCTGTTTCTTTCGGGTAGTCTGTGAAGTGGAGTCGGTCGGAGCGACTGCGAGCGCCGCAAGCAGAATTACGGCGAACGTTCTGAGATTACGATGCATCATTGGAACAACAATAGCAGGATGCAGGCCTGACTTCAGGCGCTAGGCAAAGGTGAATGCTTTGGGTAATTTCACGCTAACGAGACAACTTCCGAGGATGATCGATGGCTGAGCGGCACAACCCCGTACGTGAAGGGATTATTGCTGGAATCATCGGAGCCACTGCGATCGTGGTCTGGTTCGCCGTCATCGACATCATAGGCGCCCACCCCTTCCATACTCCCGACATTCTTGGCGCCGGGCTTATAAGTGTGCTGGGCAAGCCACCGATGATGCCGGACACTCTGATGTTCCGCGTTTTCATTTACACGGTATTCCACTATGTCGCGTTCGCGATAGTTGGAATTGTCATCGTGCAGATAGTTCATCAGTCTGAGCGTACACCAGCGATTCTCGCAGGATTCCTCATAGCGTTCGTCGCATTCGAGCTTGGCGCAATCGGACTTACCGCGCTGTTCACCGAATCACGACTTGGCGGTATGGCGTGGTACCAGATATTCCTTGCCAATCTTCTGGCGGCAGCGCTGATGTTCTGGTTCTTGTGGCGTCGGCATCCGGGACTTCGATCAGACATCGACCGTGCGCTGACCGGTACTGATGATCACGCGATAAACACGAACGCCCGGCCTTAAGCCGTCTTCGGCTTCCAGTCCACCTGCGCGGAGGCGGTGTCGTCTTCGCCTCGCGCAGCCCATTTGAAGAAGATCACCGTCATGATGATCATGAAGATCGTTCCGCCAGGAACCCACATGATCAGCCCGCCAAGCAGCTGATCGTCGATCGGTGAGAGCGAGGTGATTCGCGGTGCCGCCGAATAAGCAGGATACAGCACCTCATCCGCCATCGATATGTAGACGGCAATGATCGACATCGGAAAGATCATGAGGAAGCAATACAGCATCTGCCCCGGATACGAGAGACGCGGAAGCTCGGGAAGCTGGCTCAGGATCGGCCACCACATCAACACCGCGGCAGACATGAACATCAGGTGTTCGAAAATGTGGATGTTGTGATTGGCCATCGCCGCGTTGTAGAAAATCGGCAGGTGCCATCCAGCGATGACTAGATTGAAAATGGCGAAGCATATCATTGGCCTCGTCAGAAATTTTGCAATCGCGAGGACAGTCCGATTTCTCAGCACCGGACGCAGCATCCAGCCGGGCACGCCGAAAATGATGAGCGGAGGGAACAGCATCGTGATCAGGAGATGCTGAACCATGTGCGCGCTGAAGAGATAGGTATCGCTCAGGTCGTGAATTGGACCGTTGAGCGATACGAAAACCACGAGGAGCGCTGAAAAGAAGGAAATTCTGCGTGAGCCCGCGAGAGGCTGGCTGCTTGAAGCGTGGCGCGCGCGCCAGAGGTAAAGCCCCGCGAGAACGCCAAGTCCGATGACGGTGCTCGGGTGAATCGACCATCTCAGCCAGTTGAACTGACTGAAAGGGTGCAGCAGCGCGAACACCGGCATCATGACATCAGCTGCCCGCGCCAAACCTCGCGACAAGGTGTCCGAAAAGGAAAAGCAAAGCGATAAGAGTGACGGCAGCTACGAACAGCGGGCCGGTAAACAGCGCCCGGAAAAGCTTGTGATCGTACTTGAGATGCATGTAGAACATCACCACGATTCCAAACTTCACTGCCGACATGATCAGGAGCGTCGGAACGAACGCGCGTGATGCGACGAACGACGGAATGTAGTAGGCCCATACTTCCGCGACGGTGATCAGCGTCAGGATGGTCGCAACCTTCCAGTACGTGGACCATGTGGGATGATGGTGCACCTCGCCGCTCACATGAGCTTCGGCAGTGGCTGCGTCGGTATGACTATGATGATCTGCCATCGAACCCTACTTGATCAGGTAAACGAGCGTGAAGATCGCGATCCACACCACGTCGACAAAGTGCCAGTACAGCGCCGCGATGTCGACGATGAGCGCATCGTCAGGACCAAGTCCGCGACGATAATCGATCGAGAGCAGTGTGAGCAGCCAGATCACACCGGCGGTAACGTGAGCGCCGTGGAATCCGGTGAGCGTGAAGAACGATGAGCCGAAGAGATTGGTCCTGATCGAGAGCCCTTCGTGAACGAACGACGTGAACTCGAACGCCTGGAATCCAAGGAACGTCATTCCCGCAACTGCGGTTCCGAAAAGCCAGAGCTTCGACGATCCGAGAATTTTTTCGCCCGTAGTGCGCTTTGGAACGTTCTTGTTCTGAACGGCTGCGAGCGCGAGCACCATGAACAGCGACGACATGAGCAGAACGAACGTCGACGCTGAAGTGATCGGAATGTTGAGAATCGGCTTGAACGTCTCGCCGGAAGGGCTCACCCACACCTCGTGAGGGTACGGGCCTACGACACTTCGCCCCTTGTAGATGAGATACGTGGAGATGAGCGAGACAAAGAGCATACACTCTGAGCCGATGAACGCCCAGATTGCGATCTTTCTCGAGTCGAGCCCGGTCGACGTGTAATGATGTGCGGCTGGTGCTGACATTTAGTGGTGCTCCGGCTCGAGAGGTGCGGTGAGCCAGCTGTAAAGTGTGACAACCAAGCTGGCTGCGCCTATGAACAGCACAGCCTTCGACGTGAGCAGACCGCAGAACATCACCACCATCGAAAGCGCTACGATCAGCGGCTTGATGGTCGGATAAGGAAGAACGATCCCAAGCTCCTCCGCCGTCTTGCCTTCCTGCGAGTTGATCCGTGCGCTTTCCGCATCGTCTTGGTTTCCTTCCCACAACGGATATCTCGAGCTGACTTTCGGCAGTGTCGCAAAATTGTATTCCGGTACTGGCGAAGGCAGCGACCACTCGAGCGTGCCCGCGCCCCATGGATTTGCTCCAGCGATCTCTCCCCTTTTCCGGCTGCGGAGGAAGTTGAACGCGAAGATTGCAGTCGACACCACAAGCAGATATGCGCCGAGGCTCGACATTAGGTTGAAGGTGTCCCAGCCCTGGCCCGCATCGTACGTGTAGATGCGGCGCGGCATGCCAAGCATTCCGGAGAAGTGCATCGGGAAGAACGTAAGGTTCATGCCGATGAAGTTCAGCCAGAAATGAATCTTGCCGAGCTTCTCGTCCATCAGCCGTCCGGTGATTTTCGGGAAGTAGTGGTAAATGCCACCAAAGATTCCCATGATCGAGCCGCCGAACAGCACGTAATGGAAGTGAGCGACGATGAAGTACGTGTCGGTCTGCTGAAGGTCAGCGGGCGGTGACGAGTGCATGACGCCCGAGATTCCGCCGATAGTGAACAGCGCGACGAGCCCGATCGCAAACAGCATTGCTGTCGTATAGCGATTGTGACCCTGCACCATCGTCCCGATCCAGTTGAAGATCTTCACTCCTGTCGGAATTCCGATGAGCATAGTCGCGAGCGCGAAGACACTGTCGGCAATCGCGCCCATTCCAACGGCGAACATGTGGTGTGCCCACACACCGAAGCCAAGCAGTGCGATCAGGATGCCCGAATAAACCATCACCGGATATCCGAACAACGGCTTCTTTGCATTGGCTGGAATGATCTCTGATACCAGGCCGAACGCCGGGAGAATGAGGATGTAGACCTCGGGATGTCCGAAGATCCAGAATAGATGCTGCCACAACAGAGGATCAGCGCCGGCAGCTATTTCGTAGAACTGCGTTCCAAAGAAGCGGTCGAACAGAAGGAATACGAGCGCGATCGTGATCACGGGGAACGCAAGCACCAGCATGAACTGCACGATGAATGACATCCACGTGAACATCGGCATGCGCATCAGCGTCATTCCCGGAGCGCGCAGGTTGATGATCGTCGTGATGAAGTTGAATGCGGCAGCGAGCGATGATACGCCAAGGATCTGGAGACCGATGACCCAGAAATCGATGTTGACTCCCGGCGAGAATGCCGGAGTCGTGAGCGGCGCGTATCCAAACCATCCGCCGTTTGGCGCGACCTTGAACAGGATCGGGAGGGTAATGAAGATGCCACCGAACAGATACACCCAGTAGCTGAATGCATTCAGCCGCGGAAATGCAACGTCGCGCGCTCCGATCTGGAGTGGAATCAGGAAGTTGAAGAACGCGGCTGACAACGGCATGATCGCGAGGAAGATCATCGTTGTCCCGTGCATCGTGAACAGCTGGTTGTACATCTCCGCCGATACGATGGTGCCGTTCGGTCCCTGCAGCTGAGCCCGGATAATCACGGCCTCGATGCCGCCAATCATGAAGAACGTGAGCGCCGTGAAGAGATACAGCACTCCGATACGCTTGTGATCTACAGTTGCCAACCAGCTCCAGATGCCCGAATGCTCGTCGTATCCGACGGCCGATTTCGGCAGGTGGGCAGGCGCTGCAGTAGTTGCCATTTCTTTTTATTCCTCTACTTCAGTGACGTGAGGTACGCGACGATATCAGCGATCTGCTGATCGTCGAGTCCGCCCGTAGTCACTGGCTTCTTCAATTGTGGATCGTACTCGTTCTTCCCAAGCGTCGGCATCAGGATGCCGGGCTTCATCGCGCGCGCGTTCTTGATCCAGAGAGCGAGATAAGCGGGCGTGTTCGGGAACGTGCCTGCGCCAATTGTCGCGCGCGATCCGAAGTGTGTGAGGTTCGGTCCTGCTGATCCCATCGACATGGGATTTCCCGTGATCGTGTGACAGCCGATGCACGCAGCAGACGAATATACCTGCTGTCCTCGTGCCGCGTTTCCGGTCAGTCCGGGAGTGAACTTCATGGCAGCCGGAACTGGTGTATGCGGCTTGGCGTAATCGAATTCAGCCTGATTCCGCGGGAACGTGTATGCAGGACCAGCACTCGCAAGAGTGGCGGTTGCAGCATCCGTGGGAACTGTCGCTGCAGGATTCGGCGGCGGTGCGGGTGCGGCACGATCATTCTTCGCGCCAGGGAAGGGCATGAGCATTGGCGGCGGTGCGTTAGGCTGAGCACCGAATGAGGCGGGTCTCTGCTGCCCTGAAACCCAGCTCGCAAATTGATCAGGCTTCACTGTAAATACGCGAAAGCGCATCTTCGCGTGCGACGCGCCGCAATATTCCGTACAGAACCCATTCCACACGGAAGCACTGAGAGTGGTGTCGGGCGTAAACCAGATGTAATTCGTGTGGTTCGCAATAACGTCGCGCTTGCCCGCGAGCTGCGGAATCCAGAACGAGTGAATGACGTCCTGCGACGTCATCTTGAAATTCACAGTGCGTCCAATGGGAATGTAGATCTCATTTGCGGTGACGATCTTGTATTCGGGATAGCGGAACTCCCACCACCACTGGTGACCAATCACTTCGATCTCGAGAGCTCCAGCTTTTGCCTTTGCCTGTGTCTGGAAGATTGTCTTCACCGTGGGCACAGCAATGAACAGCAGGATCACCGCGGGAATGACGGTCCAGATAATCTCAAGTGTCGCGTTTCCGTGCGTCTGTGGCGGCGCATCGGTATCACTCGGGCGGTGCCGATAGCGGAACACTACATAAATCAGCGCGCCTTCCACGAGCACGAAGACAATCGTGCCGAGCAGGAGCAGTCGATCCCACAGTGAATCGATCGCGCGTCCAAGCTCGGAGTGCGGAGTGAACGTTGTATTGGGGTAACTCTCGGCACACGCAGCGAGCGTCAGCAGGGCGACTGCGGTGATGCCAAGCGGCGCTAACTGTCGCAGGCGGAAATTGCCTTTCATTCCATTTCCTTTAAGGCCTTCGTTTGAGGAGCGCCCGACGTATTTCGCCGCGCGCTCCACTGGTCAAAAACCGCTAAAAAGCTAACGCTTCAGAGGGGTCATCGGGAGTCGGGAGAACCACTCGATTTCACAATTTCGGCGCCGTCATCGCCTCTGGATTCAACGCTCGGTCCAGCTCGGCGCGCGTCATCAATCCACTTTCCAGCACAAGCTCGTACACACCGCGCCCTGAATCGAGCGCTTTCTTCGCAATCTCGGAGGATTTTTCGTATCCAAGAATCGGAACGAGGGCAGTGACAATTCCTATGGAGTGCTCCACAAAATGTCGCATCCGCTCGACATTCGCAGTGATGCCATCCACGCACCGGGTTTTCAGCACCTCGCATGCCCGCGTGAGAATTGTCATGCTGTTCAACAGCCGATAAGCGATTACCGGTTCGAAAACGTTGAGCTGCAGCTGGCCTGCCTCAGCAGCAAATGTCACAGTGACATCGCCGCCGATGACTTCGAAGCAAACCTGGTTGACGACCTCCGGAATGACCGGATTCACCTTGCCGGGCATGATCGAAGAACCGGGCTGCATGGGGGGAAGATTGATTTCTCCAAGGCCTGCTCTTGGTCCTGAGCTCAGAAGACGAAGATCGTTGCAGATTTTCGAGAGTTTCACTGCGCAGCGCTTGAGAACTCCCGAGAGCTGAACGAACACACCGGTGTCGGCCGTTGCCTCTACGAGATCCGGCGCTGTGATCAGCTCGAGCCCGGTAATTCTCGAGAGATGATTCCTGACAGACTCCGCATAACCGACAATCGCTGTAATGCCTGTGCCGATTGCTGTTGCGCCCATGTTGATCTCGCGGATCAACGCCTGAGCTTCGGTGAGACGGTCGACGTCCTCGAGCACTGTGTGCGCGAACGCGGTGAACTCCTGACCGAGTGTCATCGGCACCGCATCCTGCAGCTGAGTCCGGCCCATCTTGAGATGCTGGCTGAACTCTTCCCCCTTCAATAGAAAAGCGCCCGCGAGCGCTCCCATTGCCGACTTGAGATCATCGATGCTCGAATGCATCGCAAGCTTGATCGCAGTGGGATAAACGTCGTTGGTCGACTGACTCAGGTTGACGTGGCTGTTGGGGCTGATGATGTCGTATCTGCCGCGCTCGTGACCCATGAGCTCCAGTGCTCGATTCGCAATCACCTCATTCGCGTTCATGTTGGTGGAGGTGCCGGCTCCGCCCTGGATCATGTCGACCTTGAAGTCGCGATGATGTTTTCCCTCTCTCAATTCGCGGCACGCGTCGATGATTGCCTGAGCTATTGGTGAGCTGAGCAATCCGAGGTCGCGATTTGCCTCCGCAGCTGCTTCCTTTACCGCGGCGATTCCAACGATGAGGGTTGGAAAATCGCGAACTCGCACGGCGCTGATTGCGAAATTCTCCACTGCGCGGAGTGTCTGCACTCCGAACAGTCTATCGTTCGGAATTTCTCGTTCGCCGAGGAGATCGTGTTCGAGTCTGGTATTGCCTGACGTCATTCTGTTGTTGAAAATATCGTATTCCCGCCCTCACAGGTTGCTAAATGATCAATCGCCGCGAATTCGTTGTCACTGGAGCTGCTGCAGGACTCGCGCTCAAGCTGCCCGTCGAAGCTCCCTATGTAATCACGCGCTCCGCATCGAAGCCAATGGTGATCGCTTCCGGCAATGGCAATGAATACAAAAATGGCGGAACACAAACGGCAGTCGAGAAAGCGTTCTCGATGATTACAAGTGGAAGCGACGTGCTCGATGCGGTGGTTGCCGGTGTGAATATCGTGGAGCTGGATCCTCTCGACACGAGCGTTGGTTACGGCGGGCTTCCGAATGCTGATGGAGTCGTGCAGCTCGACTCATGTGTGATGCACGGTCCGAAGAAACAGGCCGGGGGAGTTGCAGCCCTCGAGGGTGTGCGCCTGGCGTCGCGCGTTGCAGTCGCAGTTTCACAGCAGACCGACCATCACCTGCTGGCGGGAAAGGGTGCGCAGGATTTCGCGCGCAGTCTTGGCTTTGCGATCGAAGCCGATCTGAATACCGAGAAGTCACGGCAGCTGTGGCTCGAGTGGAAGCGTCGCACGGATACCGAGCATTTTCTCGATCCCAAATCGAGATCAGAGCTTGAAGAACGGGTTCGACGCGAGATGGTCGCTGAAGGATTACTGGACGGTCAACATATCTATGGTACGATCAACTGCGATGCGATCAATGCGAAGGGCGAGATCTGCGGAGTTACAACAACAGCAGGCCGGGCCTTCAAGATTCCCGGCAGAGTAGGGGACTCACCGATACTTGGCGCAGGACTCTATGTCGATGGGGATGTAGGAGCAGCGGGATCGACTGGGCGTGGCGAAGCGAATCTCTACAGCTGCGCTTCGTTCGTGATCGTGGAGAACATGAAGAAGGGAATGCATCCCAAAGATGCGATGGTCGACGCGTGCAAGCGGGTCGCAAAGAATACCATAGAGAAGCGACTCCTAAATCCGCGCGGGCTCCCGAATTTTGACATGAGCTTCTATGCGCTGGACAAGCAGAGTCGGTACGCCGGCGTTTCGTTCTATGAATCGGGGAGCTTTGCGATCTGTGACGAGAACGGAGCGAAGACCTTCCGGATGGATCCCATTTATAGCGGGAAAGCGGAAGCGTAACAGCGGGGAAAAGCCTCACTTCCGCGTTCACTATTAAATCGGCGCGAACCCCAATATCGGATCTTCTGCTTCATCTGGATGTCGCCTGGCGAACTGTCGCATGCGAATGACCGCAACGTCGCATCAAGGTCCGCGGTCAAAAACCAAAAAGGCGCAGTTGTGCTTTTCCTCGGCGTGAGGCTTTTCCGCTGTCCTAGGCTGAAGCCTTCAGATCATCCAGCTTGAAGGTACCCGCGATCTGAACAGCTTTGCGCGAGACGAGACTCAACGAGTTGGCAGCAGCAGCGATCTGATCGATGTTTCCGCTCTGCTCATCAGTTGCAGCGGCAACCTGGTGAACTGCGCTGGCGAATCCCTGTGTGCCAAGCGCGAGGTTGTCTAGCCGGCGCGTCATGTCTTCGACGAGCCTTCCTGACTCCTCAACGGCCGCCTCGATCGCCGCACTCCACTTCTCGGCATCGATAACACCCTGCTCGACTTGCAGGAACGACTGGCGACCGTGACTGGTCGCATCGTTCACCATGCGAATGGTGCTGAGCGTACGCTGAGCTGAATCACGCGATCGATTCACGCGCTCAGCCATAGCGCGCGCGAGAAGATCCGTCCGCTCGGCAGCTTCTGCCGAGTCCGCTGCGAGTCTCCGGACTTCATCGGCAACGACGCCGAAACCTTCGCCCTGCTCGCCGGCTCGCGCTGCTTCCATCGCTGCGTTCAATGCGAGGAGCTTCGACTGCCTCGAGATTTTCTGGACCAGGGTAAGGAATGCTCTGATCTCGTCGACTGCAGTGGCCAGTGCTTCAATAGATTCGGCGCTGGCGCTCGCGTCATAGGTCAGGGCCTCGAGTCCCTTGGAGCTTTCGTCCAGTCGAGCGCGATTTTCCTGCGCCAGACTTCGGAGTCGGCGCTCTCTACGGAGCCCTTCCTGAGCGCGTCCACGCAGCGAGCTCGACACCTGCTCCAGTTTTGCAGCATCAGCCGCGATTTCGTGGATTGTCTGGGCCATTTCCTTCGATTCCTGGCTCAGTGCGTTTGAAGTGGCGGCAGTCTGTTGCGCTGCTGCCGCCATATTCTCTGATGCTGATGTGATCTGGCGAGACAGGTTGGTGACATCTCTCGCGGAGGCGCGCATGGTTGCGGCAAGTCTTCGGAGGGTCACAATGATCGCCGAGGTCGCGCGGCTCAGTCGTCCGACTTCATTTGCCGTTGTCGCCGGTGCAAAGGGAATAGTGAGATCCCCGTTTGCCACCGATTCTGACACATGTGCCAGCTCCACTATCGGGGCGGTAAGACGGGAGCTTGTAAGCCGGAGAAGCATCGCCGACGCAAGCATCAGAAGCGCGGCAATCCAGACCGCTCCGACTATGAGCGTCCAGCGGACATCGTCAGAGGCGAGGAATGCCCTTTGAACATCGGGCGAAAGCAGGTGGAAAAGGCGGTAGGCAATCCAGCCGATTCCAAACTGTGCGACCGAGACCGAGAATACGATCGCAAACGCAGCGTGGCGGTGGAAGAATCTGACAAAGGGAGAGAAGAAGCTGTGGTGAACGTCAACGACCGGTATTCCGTCCCAGGACGGAGTATACTTTCGCTCGGCTTCAGTGAGCTCGAGAGTTGGTCCCATCGGCGATAGCTGATGCATTTCCACTATGACGGTGATTGACGGTACCGCTACTTTGTAACCATGACCAACGCGGTGAATCCCAACCCGACCGAGGAGACTGCTGGCTACGATCCTTCCCAGGTCGAGCTGAAGTGGCAGGAGGCCTGGCGCGATCAGCAGACCAACGCTGTCGATGTCGCCAACGCTTCCGACCCGTTCTACGCGCTGATGATGTTCCCCTACCCCTCCGCGGAGGGGCTCCATGTGGGCAACCTCTTCGCGTTCGTAGGCAATGACATATATGGACGATTCCAGAGGCTTCAGGGGCACAACGTATTTGAGCCCTTTGGCTATGACGCGTTCGGAATCCACTCGGAGAACTACGCGCTGAAGGTCCAGAAGCATCCGATGGACCTCATTCCGCAGAACATCTTGAATTTCCGGAAGCAGGTGGAGCGGTCTGGACTGATGGTCGACTGGAGCCATTCGCTCTCGACGACAGATCCGGATTACTACAAGTGGACGCAATGGGTTTTTCTGCAGCTGCTGAAACAGGGCCTGGCGTACAAGAAGCAGGCGGCGGTCAACTGGTGTCCGAGCTGCAAGACTGTGCTTGCAAACGAACAGGTGATCGGGGGCGCGTGCGAGAGATGCGACACGCCTGTCGAGCAGCGTTTCCTGAGTCAATGGTTCTTCAGAATCAGTGACTACGCGCAGCGTTTGCTCGCGAACCTGGATTCTCTGGACTGGTCGGAGACAACCAAGACCGCACAGCGCAACTGGATCGGCCGGTCAGAGGGCGCGGAGCTGACCTTCACTGCGAAGAAAAATGGTGAAGAGCATGCGATTCGTGTTTTCACGACGCGACCAGATACGGTTTTCGGTGCGACGTACCTGGTGCTTGCACCAGAGCATCCGCTGGTGTCGTCACTGACCGGTGCGCTCTACAAGAGCGCGGTCGATCAATACATCGCCCGCAGCTCCAAGCAGGACGTTGTCTCGAGGAAGTCGAACACCGAGAAGACCGGAGTGTTCACCGGCGCGTATGCGATCAATCCAGCGAACGGAGAAGAGATTCCGATCTGGATTTCGGATTACGTCCTGATGGAATACGGCACCGGTGCGATCATGGCCGTGCCCGGTCACGACGAGCGCGATTTCGAGTTTGCAAAAGTATTTGGACTGCCAATCATGCGCGTGGTGTGCGCCGAGGGCGAGGAGCCTTCTACACCACTCGAGTCAGCGTTTACCGAGAACGAGCGCGGAGTGATTGTCAACTCCGGTCAGTTCGATGGAATGACTGTCCCGACTGCAAAGCGTGAGATCACCTCGATGCTGCAGGCGAAGAACGCAGGCAAGGCGTTCGTGAACTATCGTCTGCATGACTGGTGCATCTCGCGGCAGCGCTACTGGGGTCCTCCGATTCCGATCATCTACTGCGATGAGCATGGCGCAGTTCCTGTCCCGGAAAAGGATCTGCCAGTTCTGCTTCCGCACGTCGAAGACTTCAAGCCTGATGATTCAGGGGTGTCGCCGCTCGCGCGTCATGAAGACTGGTATCGTGTTCCTTGTCCCACGTGCGGGAAGATTGCGCGGAGAGAGACAGATGTGTCCGACACGTTCCTGGACAGCGCGTGGTATTTCCTGCGCTATCCGAGTGTCGGCATCGATGAAGTTCCGTTCGATTCGAGTCTCACGCAGAAGTGGCTGCCCGTAGACAGCTATATCGGCGGAAACGAGCACGCGGTTCTGCATCTCTTGTATTCGCGTTTCGTGACGATGGTGCTGCACGACATGGGCTTCCTGACATTCGAGGAGCCGTTCACGCGATTCCGCGCGCACGGTCTCATCATCAGGAACGGCGCGAAGATGTCGAAGAGCCGCGGCAATGTCGTCGTTCCCGATCACTACATCGAGAAGTGGGGCGCGGATGCGTTCCGCACCTATCTCATGTTCCTCGGCCCATTCGAGGAAGGGGGAGATTTCCGCGATGCGAGCATTTCGGGCGTCAAGAGATTCCTGGATCGCCTGTGGGCATCGGTAAATACGGTTGTCGATGCAGGCGATGCCAAAGGCTCTGGTGATCCTGAAGTGATGCGCAAACTGCACCAGACAATTCGCAAAGTTGGCGAGGACATTTCGAAGCTCAGCTACAACACTGCGGTTGCCGCAATGATGGAGTACATGAACTCACTCCGTCGAGGAGAGCGCACGCCTGTTCGCGCTGAGGTCGAGCCGCTGGTTCAGCTGGTATCGCCATTTGCTCCGCACATTGCTGAGGAGCTATGGAACAGGCTTGGCCATCAGGAATCGATCTTCAACTCGAGGTGGCCATCCTTCGATGAGGCTCTTGCTTCAGAGGAGAAGATCGATCTCGTGATCCAGGTGAATGGAAAGACTCGCGGAAAGGTGAGCGTTCCTCGAGACGTCGATCAAGCTGCTGCAGTCTCAGCGGCGATGGGTGATCCTTCGATTGCGAAGTTTGTAACCGGGGAGCCTCGAAAGATCATTTTCGTTCCTGGAAGACTCCTCAACATTGTCGTCTAAAAACAGAGAAACAGAAAAAAAATTAAGCACGGAGTGACGGAGAAAAAAAACGGAGGGTCACGGAGCTTTTTAGGTTAAACGACGTAACTGCGTAAACAGCGCTAGTACGTAGTTCCCTTAAAACGGCTCCGTGAATCTCTTTTTTTTTCTTCGTCGCTCCGTGCTTAATTTTTTTTGTTTTTTTGTTTTTGTTCTAGCGTCTAAAAGAGTTTCCCTACCCACCCACCGACATAGTATCCGACGACCGCAACTCCAAGCCCGACGACGAACATGTCGAGGCCCGATCTGAATACGCTGCGTCCAGTGAATACGGAGCGCGCTGCTCCAACCAGGAAGTGAGACGCCATCGACAGAGCAAAGGACAAAACAATAGCTGTCTGTCCGCGCGACACGAGAAATGGAAACACCGGAATAATTGCGCCGAAAGCAGTGGCAAGACCGGTCACCCATCCTTCGCGCAGCGGTGAGATTGTCTGCTCGCCGATTTTGAGCTCTTCCTGTACCTGCTCCTCTAGCATTCGCTCAGGATCTGCCATCACCTGTGTCGCGAGTGCGTGCGCAGCCGTGGGATCCATGCCTTTTGCTTCGTAAATGAGAGCGAGCTCATCCCGCTCGATCTCGGGCATAAGCGCGATCTCATCACGCTCCATCGCAATCTCGTAGTCGTAGACCTCGCGCTCGCTCTTGGCGGCGAGATATCCGCTGGATCCCATCGACAGCGCATCAGCGATAAGTCCTGCAACTCCCGCGATTACGACTGCTTCGTGCTGCTGCGCAGCTGCCGCACCTATCACTCCGGCAACAAGGCCGAAGTTTGCGGTGAGTCCGTCATTGAAACCGTACACAACATTTCGCAGGAATCCGCCTGACTCGGTGCGATGCCATGGTTCGCCGTGTTTACCGGCAATCCCGGCGAGAGTCGTTGCGTGCTCCGCTGATTCCTTCGCGAGCGTGAGGGCTTCACCACCGCCTGGAGCTCCAGCAGGAGTTGCGCGATGCATGTCGAGGTACGCCTTTACCTCGCGGCCTTCCTCCTGAAGCAGCATCGGAAGGAGAAATCCCGGCCCGAAAACTTTGCCGAGTCCGGCGAGAAGCTTTGCCCGCGTGCTGGGACGAAATGGTTTCGGCGAATGACCATGCTCAGCGAGCAGGTCCCCCCAGACCACGACGTGTCGGTCTTCTACTTCAGCGAGCCGGGAATAGATGTCCTTTTTTCGCGGATCTGACTCGGCGTCAGCGAGGATGCGATAGAGATAGGCGGCGTCGGCTTCGTCCTGCCAGTGGTGCTCAAACGAGTGAATGTCCGGAGCAGGAGATGGCGCTGAGGGGGCGGCGGTAGCCATTCATCAAATATGACATCTGACTGCTGAATGCTGAATGCTGAATGCTGACAACTGGAATGCTGAATGCTGAATGCTGACCAAATACGCGCCTTTAGTCAGCATTCAGTATTCAGCAGTCAGATGTCAGAATTCAGCATTCAGCATTCCAGTTGGCAACCATTTTTGCGGCGGGAGTTGTCAGACGCATACGAACCTCTGTGAAACTGGAGATTAAAAATGCGTTTGATGATTTCGGTACTGACGGGCGCCCTCACGCTCGCCGCCGTTCCGCTCGAGGCGCAGAAGACGCCGAAAAAGGAAGCAAATCCAGGCATCAAGATGTCGGACAAGGACAGCTGCACCACCAAAGACGACCGGACCGAATGCGTTTTTCGCAAGTTTGACTTCGACTCTGCCCTTCAGAAGCGACCGGTGCTCGGCGTGGAGCTCACTCCGACCGGGACGCTGCGGGACACGATCGGCGTTTTCGTAGGCCGGGTTACACCGAAAGGACCTGCAGAGAAAGCCGGGATTATCGAGGGCGATCGCATCGTTTCGATCAACGGGGTCGATCTGAGAGTGAATGCGGCCGATGCTGAGGATGGATATGCGGCGGATCTTCCGCGCCGCCGTCTCACTCGCGAAGTCGGCAAGCTGACTCCGGGCAATGTCGCGAATCTTCGAGTATGGTCAGGGGGCCGCGTGCGCGACGTCGCAGTCACGATCGGTCGTGCATCCGATTTCCGCGGCGAGGGATCGTTCGGCTACATCGATGGAATGCCGATGGGTGCGATGCGCCTGATGCCAGGGATGATGGATGGGATGAGGAGGATGCAGATCCGCGAATTCCCGAAGATGCAGCTGAGAGAATTCCCGAGGATGAGACTGGAGCAGATGCAGATGCCCCGCGTGCGCTGGGAGAAGATGGATTTCCCGCGTATGGAGATGGAGCTGAGGAAGCTCGATGACGGCAGCTACATCTTCGAGAGATCGAAAAAGGTCAAAGAGGAAGCTGAAAAGAAGGAAAAGGCCAAGAAGTAAATCGCTGCAGGTTATGCACAAATTAGAACCAGAAGTACCGGTCTTAGATATTAGAAAGGGCGGATTGTAAGGCAAAGCTTGCAGATTTTGCAAAATTTGCTTGACAGTCCGCCCTGTTTGGCGTAGGCTGGGGCGCCATGAAGTACATAGTCACCGTGGTGAGACCGGAGCGCCTTCAGGCTGTAAAAGAGGCGCTCTTTCGCGTCGGGGTCACGGGTATGACGCTGTCCCGCGTCAGCGGACACGGCGGTGAGCATGAGGTCATCGAACAGTATCGCGGCTCGGCAGTTCTTCTCGAGTTCCATGACAAGGTTCGCATCGAGATGGCCGTCTCCGAACCGTTTGTCGAGCCCACCATTCAGGCAATTCTCTCCAGTGCGCGAACCGGAGCCATCGGTGACGGGAAAATTTTCGTTCAGCCTCTCGATCGAGTCATTCGAATCAGAAGCGGCGAAGAAGATGTCGATGCGCTGACTCCGGTTACCGCTGAGTTTGTGCAGGCGCGCACGAATGCGATGGTGACCGTGGGAGCGGAAGAATGAGTCCGGCAATTTCTGCCGGCGACACAGCGTGGGTCCTCGTCTCGACTGCGCTCGTTCTTCTCATGCTTCCAGGTCTCGCGCTGTTCTATGGCGGACTCGTTCGCGCGCGCGCAACGCTCAACACATTCATGATGAGCTTTGTTGCCGTCGCGATAGTTACGGTGCAGTGGGTTCTTTTCGGTTACTCGCTCGCATTCTCGAAAGGTGGATTCATTGGTGGGCTGGACTGGGCCGGATTGAATGCGGTGACTTCTGCTGCAGGTCCCTACTCAGCAACGATTCCTCATTTTGCGTTCATTGCATTTCAATCGCTGTTTGCGGGACTCGCGGTAGCACTGATATCGGGAGCCGCAGTCGAGCGCATTCGCTTCCCGGCGTACATAGCGTTCACAGTTCTCTGGTCGACGTTCGTATACGATCCTCTTGCTCACTGGGTGTGGGCGACAGACGGATGGCTCCACAAACTCGGCGCGCTCGACTTCGCCGGCGGCACAGTCGTTCACATTGCGGCGGGAACAGCGGCACTTGTCGCAGCGCTGGTGCTGGGCAGAAGACGTGACGTTGGACGTACTCCGCTGCTTCCGCACAACGTTCCGTTCACGCTCGTCGGCGCAGGTCTTCTGTGGGCAGGATGGTTTGGCTTCAACGGAGGATCTGCACTCGCTGCAGATGGAATTGGCGCGACTGCGGTAATAACAACGCACACAGCTGCGGCTTCAGCGCTCGTTGTCTGGCTGCTCCTGGACATGTGGAGATCAAGACAGGCGACGGCAGTTGGCGGAGCTACAGGTGCAGTCGTCGGACTTGTTGCAATCACTCCAGCAGCGGGATACGTGAGTCCCCTGTCGGCAATTGCAATTGGAGCACTTGCTGCTTGTGCGAGCTTTGCCGCAATTCAGCTGCGCAGCAAAACGAAAATAGATGACGCACTCGATGTCTTTGCATGTCACGGAATCGCGGGAATTGTCGGCGCACTCCTTACTGGAGTATTTGCGAGCAAGGCTGTCAATCCAGCTGGTGCAGACGGAGTGATTTTCGGGAACTTCCGGCCGCTGTTGATTCAGAGTCTCGCTGTGGTCTGCACGATTGCCTACGTCGCTCCAGCCACGCTCATCATTATGAAAGCAATCTCTTTCGTATCAGCAGTTCGTGTGAGAGTTGCTGATGAGCTGAGCGGTGTCGATCTCAGCGAGCATGGTGAGCACGCGTATCATGGATCAGAAACTCTCGATGGCGGCGGACATGGCGTCCGCATCAGCGATGGTGTGCTGATCGAACCGGTGAGCAAGCCTGAGGGAGTCAGCGCAGCCGCTTGAACGGATGCTCGAAGCTCAGGTAAAGAAAAAATCCGCGCTCGCCTTTACTCGGTCCGACGCCAAGTGGCATTGAGAATCCGGGAACGACCTGAAGTCCTGATTTAAAGTTGAATGCTGCGCGCGCGCCCGGTGCAATGACGAAACTCTCGGCTGTTGTTGTCTGATCCTCAGCCGTGACTTCAGCGCCTCGCGAGTACACGATCTCGAGCATTGGCTGAATGGATGAGCTCAATGTGACGATTGCGCTTTGTGCCGCGCTCCACTCGAAGATCCCTGCGCGATCTCCGATAGTATTTCGCGCCGAAGGAATTCCTCCCGCGCCAAGATTGAAATGCGTTACGAGTGCGGGTGAAATCACGTAGCTGACTGGAAGGTTTACCTCAGCGCCTGTTCCTCCATTTCCATGGGCATCCTGCCAGTCGCCCGTTGGAAGTATCAGCGTCAGTCGCGGTGCTATCGCAAGTGCTGTTGAGCCGTCGCCGAGAAGTTGGTATCGATAGTTGATGCTGATGTCACCAAGCCCTGCACGTGATCCGGTGCGCGTTATCGGAATATCATAGCTCAGCTGATGACGGATTGTCCGGAACGGCCACTCCTGAGTGAATGCGAAATCAAAATCGCTCGATCCGCGGCGACCCTGGAATGTCGATATGTGCTGCACAACGCCTGCTTCCTGGTTGTATGCTTCTTCAACAAGAAAGCTGTTGTCCTGAATTCCGGCTTCAGCCGATGATGCGCTGTCGGCCTGTTGAGCTTCGAGAGCGGGAACCAGCATCATCGAGAGTGAGATGAGTGAGAGTCGCATGAGTGATAACATACAGGAACAATCCCGTCGCGTCCGCCTGGACAAATGGTTATGGGCGGCCCGGTTCTACAAGACGCGTGGACTTTCTGCAGATGCAATCGACGCCGGAAAGATCGAAGTAAACGGCGAGCGTGCAAAACGCGCGAGACTTGTTCAGGCCGGAGACAAAATCAAAATTCGCATCGGACCGTACGAACACATCATCACTGTTAAGGACGTTTCAGAGAGACGAGGATCAGCGCCAATCGCTCAGGCGCTCTACGAAGAAGATGCAGAGAGCAGGAAAGCGCGTGAGGTGATGGCCGCTCATGTTCGCGCGATGAATGCAAACACGGGATACGAAACCGGACGTCCGACCAAGAAGGATCGTCGTGAAATCCAGCGGCTCAAACGGCGGGACTAAAGCTCGATCTGTGCCCCAAGCTCAACCACTCTGTTCGACGGAATCCCGAAGAACTCCGTCGCGGAGCGTGAGTTTCGTGACATGAAAACGAAGAGCTTCTTTCGCCAGGAAGCGAGCCGTGCTTTCGAGTGCGGGTTTGGAATCAGTCGCTCGCGGCCCAGGTAATACGTGGTTTGCAGTTTCTCTGATTTGATTCCCGCCTCCCTCGAGCGTGCAAGAATGTTTGGAACGTTCGGCGTTTCCATGAATCCATAACGCGCTTTTATCCGCCAGAAATTCTCCTTCAGCGGAGTGATCTGAATTCGCTCGCTCTCCGGAATTTCGGGGACAGTGGCATTCAACACTGACAGAAGAACTACCTGTTCGTGAAGCACCTTGTTGTGCTTGAGATGATGAAGCAGAACCAGCGGTGCACCGTCGGGGTCGGACGTCATGAACACTGCGGTTCCCGGAACGCGCAGTGGCTTATGCTCTGCAACCGATTTCAGAAACATGTCGATCGGAAGTGATGCTCTCGTCAGGAGCTTGGTCACAATGCGCCGACCCTGATACCACGTCGTCATCAGTGTGAAGATTGCGAGACCAATGATGATCGGAACCCATCCGCCGTGCATTATCTTCAGCGCATTCGATCCGAAGAAGCCGAGATCGATGATCAGGAAGAAGAGAGCGAAAGAGAGCGCCTGCACGAGGCTCCAGTTCCAGCGCGACCGTGCGAGCATGTAAAACAGGATTGTCGTGATCGACATCGTCCCTGTCACCGCAATTCCGTACGCTGCGCCGAGCGCACCTGTAGAGCGGAAGCCGAGCACGACAAGCAGGCATCCAATCATGAGAGCAGTGTTCACTTCGGGGATGTAGATCTGCCCCGCTTCGGTCGCTGATGTGTGAACGATGTTGACTCTGGGTGAATAGCCGAGCTGTACTGCCTGCTGCGTCAGCGAAAACGCGCCGGAGATGAGCGCCTGCGACGCGATGATCGCTGCAAGTGTCGCGAGCGCAACGAGAGGGTAGAGAAGCGCGCGCGGAGCGAGCATGAAAAACGGATTCTCCGCACCCGCTGGATTACGAAGAATCAACGCACCCTGTCCGAAGTAATTGAGAAGAAGAGCAGGGAGCACGAGATAAAACCACGCCATGCGAATGGGACGCTTTCCGAAATGACCCATGTCTGCGTAGAGCGCTTCGCCGCCGGTAACGACGAGTACAACAGCGCCGAGAAGAACGAAAGCCTGCCTGCCGTGCGTCAGGAAAAACTGGAACGCATACCACGGGTTAACGGCGGCAAGTATTTCAGGTGCCAGTGCCACTTCGTAAATACCAAGCGCTGCAATGGATGCAAACCACACCATCATCACAGGCCCGAATACTCGTCCGACTTTGTGCGTTCCTTTTTTCTGGACGAGAAACAGCGAGAGGAGAATCACCAAAGTAAACGGAACGACGACGATCTTGAGCTTAGGCGTTACGACCTCGAGTCCTTCCATGGCGCCGAGCACTGAAATCGCCGGGGTGATGACGCCATCCCCATACAGGAGTGCAGCGCCGATGAGACCGAGTATGATGATCAGCTGCTTGATGCTCTTGTCACGGTCGCGCCGCTGCTGCTGCATGATCAGCGCAAGCAGTGCGAGCACTCCGCCTTCGCCGCGGTTGTCGGCTCGCAGAATGAAGATCAGATATTTGACGCTGACGACAAGAACGAGCGCCCAGACAACGAGGGACAGCACTCCATACACGTTGGTTGGAGTGGCAGTGAGACCGTACTCGTGCTTGAAGCACTCGCGGAGCGCATAGAGCGGGCTGGTCCCGATGTCGCCGTAAACGACGCCGAGCGCAACGAGTGTCAGTTGTCGGAGCCGCTTTCCGGTTGGGTGCGACTCAGGGTGTTCAGTGATTGATTCGTCCTGTCAGGGATATTCCCGCGGTGCAAGAATCAATCGGAGTTGCGGTTCCGGTGCAATCCCTGTCTCGCTACATCTCGAGCTGAGCGCCCAATTCCACCACTCTGTTTGGCGGGATGGCAAAGTATTCGGTCGCTGTACGGGAATTACGCGACATGAAGATGTAGAGCTTCTTCCGCCATCTGGCGAGGCGAGCCCGGCCAGTCGGCAGCAGTCGCTCCCGTCCAAGGAAGTAAGTCGTGTCGCGTCTGTCTGCGACTACCCCCATACCTCTACAGCGCGCGAGGACCTGGGGAACGTCTGCCTTCTCCATGAATCCGTACTTCGCGACAACGCGCCAGAACCCTTCTCCAAGATCTGTAACTGTGATTCTCTCTTCGTCGGGAACAGAAGGAACGTTGGTCGCGAGAATCGACAGAAGGATCACGTTTTCGAGAAGGGTCTTGTTATGTCTCAAGTGGTGCAGCAGGACAAGCGGCGCACCTTCCGGATTGGAAGTCATGAACACTGCGGTCCCGGGTGCGCGGAAAGGCTTTCGCTTTGCGACATCCGCGAGGAACAAGTCAATGGGCAACGACCCGCGCGCGAGAAGACTCTGAACGATTCGTCTTCCGCTGTTCCACGTCGTCATCAGTGTGAAGACAGAAATCGCAATTGCAAGAGGAACCCATCCACCGTGTACAACCTTGAGCGCATTGGATCCGAAGAAACTGAGGTCGACGACGAGGAACAGCGTTGCAAGGCCAATGACTTTCGCCCAGCTCCAGTGCCAGCGCGTGCGCGCGAGTGTCGAGAAGAGAATCGTGCTGATTGCCATCGAGCCTGTTACCGCAATTCCGTACGCTGCGCCGAGCGCACTTGTCGACCTGAATCCCACCACGACGGTAAGACAGCCAACCATCAGCGCGCGATTCACCTCGGGTATGTAAATCTGGCCGTGCTCGGTTTCCGAAGTGTGAATGATCGACATTCTCGGACAGTAGCCAAGCTGAATTGCCTGCTGTGTGATCGAGAATGCGCCGGAGATCAGCGCCTGTGAGGCGATGACAGCAGCGGACGTCGCAAGTGCAAGCAGTGGATAGAGGAGAATCCGCGGAGCGAGCAGATAGAACGGATTCGCAGCTGCCGCAGGCTCGCGAAGAACAAGTGCGGCCTGACCGAAATAATTGATCATCAAAGCAGGCAGAACGAGGCTGAACCACGCAACGCGAATGGGGCGCTTGCCGAAGTGTCCCATATCGGCGTAAAGCGCTTCAGCTCCAGTAACTGCGAGAACAACTGCACCAAGAATTACAAAGCCGGTGAAACCGTTGCTTGCAAAAAACTTTACGCCGTGCCACGGATTGATCGCGAGAAGAATTCCAGGTGACTTGGCAATCTCCACGATTCCGAGAAGCGCAATCGTTATGAACCACAGCACCATCACAGGTCCAAAGATTCTTCCGACTTTCGCAGTGCCTTTCTTCTGAACGAGAAAGAGAGTGAGGAGAATTATGAGCGTAGATGGAACAACGAAGATATGAAACTGCGGCGCGATGACAGTGAGTCCTTCAGTTGCGCCAAGCACAGACATCGCCGGGGTAATTACTCCGTCGCCATAAAGAAGCGCGGCGCCGGTCAAGCCGAGCGAGATGATGATCAACCGCCTTTTGTTATCAGCCTGGCGCTGCTGTGTTTGAAGGATCAGCGCAAGAAGAGCGAGCTCACCGCCTTCACCACGGTTGTCCGCCCGCATGATGAAGACGACGTACTTGATGCTGACAATGATGATGAGCGCCCACAAAATGAGCGACAGCACTCCGAAGACATTTGCCGGATTGGCCACGAGACCGTGTTCTTCCTTGAAGCATTCACGGATCGCGTAGAGCGGGCTTGTTCCTATGTCGCCGTACACGACGCCAACTGCGAGCAACGTGAGCTTCGCCAGACGGCTGCCAGTGGGATGCGAATCTACATGCGTGCTTATTGGAAACCTCTCTATCAGCCTGAGGGGCCAAATAACGTGATTTTTACAAAACTTGTGCCTTTACATCTGAATCGATCGGCACACCCATTGCATTTAGAGGGCGCGCCGCAAGTTCTGCGGTGTACGTAGACGCTAATTAGACCGGAGGAATATATGGGTAAGGACCTCGAACAGCGCGGACTCGAGAATCAGGTGAAGGGAACCGCCAAGGAAATGGAAGGCCAGGTTCGTGGCGATCTCGGCGACGCGACTGACAACACCAGTGAGCACATCAAGGGTCGCGCCAAGGAGCTCGAGGGCAAGATCCAGAAGAACTTCGGCAAGTCCGAAAGAAACATCGACGAGAACACCTGAAAAAAGAGGTAGCAGAGGCTCGAGCCCTTTCAGGGCTCTCGCACGCATGAGATAGCAGGGACACAGAGCCTCGCAAACAAAACCCTCCGGTCCTACCGGAGGGTTTTTGTTGGTTGAGACTCTCGCGTCTCTGCTATCTCATGCGTGGCTGACGCAATCGCGTCAGCCCTCTGCTACCTCTCTTTACTCGTATCGCAGTGCAATGATCGGATCGAGTGACGCAGCACGGCGTGCCGGCCATACGCCGAAGAGAACTCCAACTGTCGCAGAGAACACGAACGCCAGAATAACCGAAGAAATATCTACGGTCGTGTTGAATCCGCCGAGCTTGCTCAATGCGAAAGCTCCGCCTGCGCCAAGCATTACACCTATGAGCCCGCCAAGAAGGCAAAGCACGATCGCCTCGATGAGGAACTGAAAGAGAATCGCAATACGCGTTGCACCTAGTGCCTTGCGCACACCGATCTCGCGCGTTCGCTCAGTCACAGACACGAGCATGATGTTCATGATTCCAATTCCGCCAACAAGAAGACTCACCGCTGCGATTCCGGCCAGCAGGAACGTGAACGTCTTCGTGGTTTCAGCGAACGTGTTCAGAAATTCGGCCTGATTGCGAATATCGAAATCGTCCTTCTTGTCAGCAGTAAGTCTGTGCTGGCGGCGGAGAATCGATTGAATGTCTGCTTGAGCCTGAGGAATCTCCTGCTCGCTCGAAGCCAGCACGCTGATCGAGTTCAGGTTTGGCGTTCCCATAACCCGGTAACGTGCGGTCGAAAGCGGGATGACTATGATGTCATCCGGATCATTGCCGAATCCGCCCGTCTGACCTTTCGATGCAAGAACACCGATCACCTCGAACTGAAGTCCGCCAATGCGAACGTTCTCGCCGATGATCGCTTCAGGCGTCTGAAGTCCGAGATTGGTGATAACCGAAGCGCCGAGGACTGCTACGCGGCGCATGCCTTTTTCCTCAGCCTCGTTGAAGAACCGGCCGCTTGCGAGCTCGAACTTCCGGATCTCGAGAAATTCAGGCATCGCCCCGGTGACCTGCGTCTGCGCATTGAGGGAGCCGTACTGAATGAGAAGACGCTTTGTCATCTCGGGCCCTACCGCGGCAAAATATTTTCCGCGTTTCACGAGCGCCTCGGCGTCTTCGACAGTGAGCTTCTGCGCATCTTCCGTGGCAACACCAAACCCGCGACGTGCACCGGGTCTCACTGTCAACAATGTCGTTCCGAGCCCAGCGATTCTTTCGCTGATGGAATTCTGCGCGCCTTTTCCGATCGCGACCATCGCGATCACTGCTGCGACGCCGATTACGATTCCAAGCATCGTAAGGAACGAGCGCATCTTGTTCGCGCGAAGTGCACCGAGCGCAACGAGCATGATCTCCTTCGCGAGCGTGATGCTCGCAGCAGGAATCTCAGGCCGATGTAATCCGTGTTTGTGCTCCTCGACACCGGATGCGCGGAGATTTACACCACGTTCCTGTGTCTTTTGCGCCGGTGCCGTCATCAGTTGCCTCCTGTTCTCTGTCCACCGCCCGCGCCTGGGCGCGCTCCCGCACCACCCGCACCACCGGCGCCACCACCCTGACCGGCAGGCTGTTGTCTCTGGAGACCGGGTACGCCGCCGCGATTTCTGATCTGATCCAGATCAGCCTGCTGCTTGGCCTGCATCGCTGCAACATTCAGGATCGCGACAGAATCTCCCTCATTCAGTCCCGACAGCACTTCAGAGACATCGTAGTTGCTGACGCCAAGGCGAACGACTTTCGGAGTGTACTTGCCATTCTTGACGGTGAATACCATTCCGCGTCGGCCGCCTGAACGACCGCCGGTGAATCCGCCCTGGCCGGCCTGCGCATTTCCACCCTGGAATCCACCCTGCTGTCCTCCAGCCTGCGCACCACCACCCTGGCCATTCTGACGATTTCTGAAGTTGCAGGCGCGCGCAATCTGTCCGTCGACACCTGCCGCAGAATAGATCTTCTGCGATTCAGTCTGCATCGCCTGCCTGTCCATTTCGCCGTTCATCATCCTGGTGCGAAGATCCTGGATCTTCGTCTGCACTTCAGGATGCTTGGCAAGTGCAGCAGTGACTTTTGCGCACTGCTCGTCGGTTACCTGGGGAAGGTTGAATCCTCCGCGTCCGCCCTGGTTGCCGCCTGCATTCGGCTGTGATGATCCGGGCTGAGCGCTCGCACCACTCTGCGCACCGCCCGCGTTTGGACCGCGCTGTCCGAATGATCCGCGCTGGGACGCGAGCTGAGCGCGAACCGAATCCGGATTCATCCCCAGGAGACTTGCAACCGATGCGGCCTCGTTGGGACTTCTTACTGCATCATTCGAAATCGCAAGCGCATTGTCACGACGCTCGGTCTCGATCGACACCTCGCCATTCATTCCCGGCATCAGTAAACCGCCGGTGTTGTCGATGCTCACGAGAACGGGGAACATCGTCACAGACTGTTGAATGGTTGCCTGCGGCTCGATCTTCTCTACGGTCCCGTTGAACGGACGATCGGGATATGCATCGACTGTCACGGTAGCCGGAAGTCCGGGACGCACTTTACCAATGTCGGTTTCGTTCACGAGCGTGCGAACACGAATCTTGGTGAGGTCTGCCATCTTGAGAATCGTCGTGCCGCCGCCCGCAGTTCCGGTACCCGACGCGATGACCTGACCAAGCGCGACAGGCTTTTCGATGATCGTGCCTGCAACAGGTGCTCTTACCGTTGCCTCTTCCAGACCCTGCGCACGAAGATCGAGCGCGGCCCGATTACGGAGCACCGTTGCCTGCGAATTCGCGTAATCGACTTCCGCCGCTTCATTCTCAGCAGACGTGATGATGCGTTCCTTGAACAGCTCTGCGGCGCGATCGCGGGCAGTCTTCGAGACTCGAAGCTTGATGTTAGCTGCATCGAGGTCAGCCTTTGCCTGCGCATACGCGTTACGCGTGTCACGTGTATCGAGCTGGACCAAAAGATCTCCGGCCTTCACGAACGTGCCTATTTCGACAGGCATTGCTACGATCTGGCCCGAAGACTTCGACTTTACTTCGATGACGTTGATCGGCTCTACAACACCGGTCGCTTCCGCGCTCACCACGATTGTCTGTCGCGTGACTGGCTCGACGGGAATGGTCAGCGCCTGCTCCTTTTTCTTGGAGCATGCGAGGGTCGAGATTGCAGCCAGCGCGATAATTGTCTTTCTGAACAAGTTTTCTCCTAGAGATCCCGGCCGATAAGCGCTTCGAGCTGCGCCTTGGCCACGCGGTAGTCGTATCGAGCGCGAATCAATGCGGTGCGCGCATTGTCGAGTGCTGTCTGTGAAGTGAGCAGATCGAGCAGAGTTGTTGCGCCGAGCTCGTATCGGCGTTGCTGCACTCTCAGATCTTCAGTAGCTGCTGCAACTGACACAGTCTGGATTGCAACCTGTTCCTGCGCAGTCTTCATCTGCCCGAGTGACTGCACGAGAGTTTCATGCGCAAGAAACTTTGCATCGCGCAGCTGAACCTGAGCGACATCCTCCGCAACGATTGCGCGTGCAACGTTCACTTCGCGGCTCAGGTTGTTGAACAGCGGGAAGTTCAGACTGAAGCTAAGGTTCTGGTTGTATGCATAGCGCTTGTCGCCGATGCCGAACTGCGGATCGAGACCACTGCCGCTGCGATTGAAGTTCATGTTGATCGTCGGCAGGAATGCTGTCTTTGCCGAGCGTACGCTTGCGTGTGCTGACGCGAGCTGCGCATCTGCCTGCTCGATCGCAGGCGCACGATTAACGAGTGGCTCGAGCTCGGCGATATCAGGAATGACTACCTGCTGGTCAACCGTATCGGATGCGACTGCGGTAACTGTTGTGGGCGATGCGACAAGTCGAGTCAGCGTAGCATTTGCGACGCGAAGGTTGTTCTCCGCTGTGAGCAGAGCGAGTCGTGCATTTCCAAGTGCAACAACCGATCGAAGCGAATCGGAAACTGTCGCAGCACCTGCGCGAAGACGAAGCGACGAGGCCTTGAGCTGCTGATCAGCCTGCTGTATCTGTGCGTCAGCGGCACTCTTCGACTCGCGAGCAGCGAGAATGTTGTAGTACTGCTGCTTCACCTGCAGTGCAACGTTGAAGCGCGACGCTGTCTCACCTGCTTCTGCTGCGTCGACATCAGCCTTTGATCGCTTTACATCGAAGAAACGACGTCCTCCGTCGAACAACTGCAAGCTGCTCGACAGGCCGGTTGAATAGTTCGTCGGCTGCCCGGTGAAGGGAACGAGATTTCCCTGCGTGTCGAAACGGTCTCCGCTTTGTTTCTGCCGGTTGGCAGAAACTGAAAAGCTCGGAAGAAAAGCAGCATACGACTGCTTCACTGCCGCTTCAGACGTGCGAATGGTTCCGCGAGCTTGAACAGTCGTGACCGAATTCTGCTGCGCGAGCTTGATTGCCTCGGCCAGAGTGATCGGTGTCGCAGTCGTATCTATGCTTTGCGCTATGGCACCGCTCGACAGAACAATCGAGAGCGATGCGGCAGCTGTTAGGCTGAAAAATTTCATCGTGGTCCTGGAGTCCTGTCGCTGTCGCCGCGCGATCTGCCTTCTGCAGCGCGTTTTCTTCCGCGCTCGCGCATCTCGTCGAGCTTTTTGCCCTGCTCAGGCGTAAGAACGCGCTTGAGCTGCTCGTGAGTGCTGTCGCCGATCGTCTTTGCGATTTTCTGAAGTGAATCCATCTGCGGCCGGATGGGCTTGAACAGCTCGCGCATCTGAGTGCGCCGGCTGTTCAGGATCGAGTCGAACTGAGCTCTCTGGACCGGAGTCAAGTTCAACTCTCTTGCCATCCGGTCTCGGGACGGCCTTTCGGAGCGCCCGTGACCGTGCGAGAGGTACCGGTCGGCAGTGAAGCCGACCGCACCTCCGGCAATGAATGCCGCAAGTAAAAAGAGCAATGCATAGCTCTTGGAGCGTTGCATCTATCTGTTCCTAATGTGAGAGGAAGTAACTGAGAGTTGCGCCGTCGGCGCCGCGCTCGAGAGACATGATCTCTTCCGACGTGGATACGACCTCGGGTGTCGAAGACTGGAACGCCGAGTCGTAGGCCAGCTGATCATCGGTATCGACGAGCTGCGTGTTGATTACGCTCGCGATTGCGAAGATCGCCGCGGCCGCGATGAGAGCAGGCCTGGTCCACGGAGCGAGAACGCTCCACCATGCGGTTTCACTCTGCGATTCCGACGCGACCCGCGCCATGATGCGCTGCTCGAGTCCCGGCCAGTATGCTTCACCATCGGGCGGTGCATACGAATCGCGGATAAGTGCCGACAGCGATTCGTCGAGCGAATCCGCGTCGCGCTTCACGCCATTGGTTGGGAATTTCAGCTCATCAGCCATGCTAACCTCTCAGATCCTGCAACAGTGTGCGCAGCTTCTGCCGCGCGTGATGAAGGTCGGATCTTGCCGTGCCGCCCGGAATTCCGAGCATTTCTCCGATCTCCACGTGAGTAAAGCCTTCGATGTCGTGCAACACGATCACCGATCTTGCCCGTTCCGGAAGCTGTGCTAACGCCTCTCCGAGGCGTGACTTCAGCTCAGCATCCTGCGCAGGGTCACGGAAAGGTGATTGAAGTGCGTCACTGAGCTCTTCGGTCGACCTGACCTTCCTGCGACGAGTTATGTCGAGCGCCGCGTTGGCGACAATCCGATTGACCCATGCAGCGAATCCCTGGTTTGGATCGAATCGCTCGAGAGCCTGCCACGCCCGTACGAATCCTTCCTGGACCGCGTCTTCCGCGTCCTCGTGAACCGTTACGATCGCTCGTGCCACGAGGTACGCACGCCTCTGATGCAGACGAACCAGCCCCGCGAAGGCGGCTTGGTCGCCTTTGCGAGCCGCTTCAGCCAGCGCGCGTTCCTCATCAGGGATACGCACCGGGGCGGCTGACTGTTGAGTTGGGCGCTAGTGCTTCGCTGGCGCGGGTGCGGGGGTCCCGGAGGCCGGCGAGGGTGTGGGCGCGACGGGCGCGGCAGTGCTGCCGCCCGTCGTTGAAGGGGCAGGACCAGACGCTGGCAGAACGGCCTGAGGTGGCTCTTTCGCCTCGTGTGCCTTTTCCTTTGCGAAATGCGAGTTCGTTAGCCAGACAATCGTGAGGATTATCAGGAACATGACTGATCCACCTAACACGAGGCCGGCGAGCGCTGCGCCGAAATCCCTGCTCTTGGGTCGCGGGGCTGCCATTTGGCCTTACTCCTTCGCTGGGGGAGAGTCTGAAACGCGGACCTTCGACATAGAGTCATTCTGCTTGATTGTCTTCACAACGTCGAGTCCATCCGTGACCTTGCCGAATACGGTGTGGACACCGTTCAGGTGGCGCGTGTTGCCTTCGCTCAGGACTATGAAGAACTGGCTTCCGCCGGTGTTCTTTCCCGCGTGCGCCATCGACAATGCGCCCAGCTCATGCTTGTGCGGGTTGCCCTGCGTCTCGCAGTCGATCTTGTAACCAGGTCCGCCGGTTCCGATGCGGCGATCGCCTTCAGGCAGGTCACGCGAAAGTGGATCTCCACCCTGCACGACGAACTCGGGAATCACGCGGTGAAATTTGACGCCGTCGTAAAAGCCATCGTTCGCGAGCTTCTCGAAATTCGCGACGGTGTTCGGCGCTTCCTTGTCATACAGCTCCGCGGTCATTGTCCCGCGGTTGGTTTCGATAGTTGCGTATTTCATAGTGGTTTGGAAAATAGTCTAAACACGAGCAGAGGGGCAGACATCCGCGAGCACGCAGGACTCGCACCTTGGCACACGTGCAACGCACACCCTCCGTCCGTGGAAGATCAGAAGGTGCGACACGAGCGTCCAGTCATCGCGCGGAATGAGCGACATGAGAACCTGTTCGACTTTTACTGGATCAGTCTCATTCGTAAATCCAAGCCTTATGCTGAGTCGCCCGACGTGCGTGTCGACGACAACTCCTTCATTGATATTGAACGCGTTGCCGAGCACTACATTCGCTGTTTTTCGCCCCACTCCCGGAAGCCTCACCAGCTCATCCATCGTCGACGGAACATCGCCGCCGTGACGCTCGGCAACAGCTGCTGACATTCCGAGAAGACTTTTGGTCTTGTTGCGAAAGAATCCCGTGCTCTTGATCATCTCTTCGAGTTTTTCCGACTGAGCTTTGGATAGAGATTCCGCATCGGGGAAAGTCCGAAAAAGGTCGGGTGTGACCATGTTCACGCGCTTGTCGGTGCACTGCGCGCTCAGGATCGTAGCAATCAGGAGCTGAAGCGGCGTTTCGAAGTCGAGCTCGCAGTGCGCATCGGGATATTCCTTTTTCAGGCGCGCAAGAATTTCGAGCGCATGAGCCTTCAGCTCCGCGCCTTTTTTCTTTTTTCTCTTGCTGCCGCGAGGACTCCCTTTAGCGGCTGGGCGTTCAACACGTCTTCTTTTGTCAGCCATGCTTTGCGGGCCATCCCGACGCCGCTTTCGATGTTGTCGAGCTCATCTTCAGAATGTGCATCAGGTCCTATCTCGATGCGAACACCTTTGTCCTTTGCCTTGCGACAGAATCGCCAGTCCAGATCCATTCGATGCGGATCGCAATTGAGCTCGAGCACTGTTCCATTATCCGCTGCCTTCTCGATGAGGGCTTCGACATCGACTGCATATGCGTCGCGTGAGAGGAGAAGTCTCCCTGTTGGATGACCGAGAATTGTAAGGCGAGGGTCATCCATCGCTTTCAGTACACGGTCGGTCATTGCCTTTGATTCCATCTTGAACTGCGAGTGCACTGACGCGACGATGTAATCGAACGTGTCCAGCGTGTCGTCGCCGTAATCAAGATCTCCCGAGGGAAGAATGTCGCATTCGATTCCCTTGAGAATGCGAAATCCTTTCATCGATGCATTGAGCTCGTCGATCTCCTCGTGCTGGCGATCGATCTTGTCGCGTTTCATCCCGCCTGCGTAGAACGCAAACTGTGAATGATCGGTGATGCCGATGTATTTCCATCCTCGCTCTTTGGCGGCAAGCGCCATTTCTTCGATCGACGCGCCGCCATCGGAATAAGTCGAGTGACAATGCAGCGCCCCTTTGATGTCTTCGCTCGTGATGAGATCGGGAAGTGAGCCGGTTGCGGCAGCTTCTATCTCACCCATTCCCTCGCGCAATTCCGGCTCGATGTCGTCCAGACCAAGCGAAGCAAAGAGCTCGCTTTCACTCTCGAGTCTGAATGGCTTGCGCTTTCCTTTTCTGAGCCCCGATTCATCGAGCGTGAAGCCATTCGCTTCCGCGTAAGTCGTGAGCTCGACTATATGCTCAGCACTTCCCGTCGCTTTCCAGAGCGTGACGACAGCGTCGTGCGGGAGAGTGCACCACAGATCCATACGCGTGTCGTCGATGTAGCGAATGGAAATCTTCGACCCGTTCTCGATTGCTTCCTTCACGGCCGGTGCATCTGCGAACGATCGTGCGACCGTTGCCGGATCAGCTGAGCAGATTGCAACGATGTCGATGTCGCCGATTGTCGCGTCGTGGCGGCGAACGGCGCCGGCAATGATTGCTTCGACGACGTCCGGGTGTCTCGCCACTCCTTCTCGAAGAACGAACGCCTGTGCGAGGCCGCGATGATAAAGCGTTCGTTTTCCTGAATCACGCGCGAAGGTAATTCCGCTGAGTATTCGCTCCGCTGTCTTTGGACCGAATCCCTTGAGCTTGGCAAGCCGGCCGTCGCGCGCAGCCTGCTCGAGCTGATCCAGATCTTCAACGCCGAGCTCCAAGTGAATCATTTTGACTTTGGCGAGACCGAGTCCGGGCACTCTCACCATCTGCAGCAGGCCGCGCGGAGTGTTCTCGCTCAGTCGTTCGAGATAGCTGGATTCACCGTTCTCGATCAGCTCTTTGAGAACGGAGAGAGTTGCAGGCCCGACGTTTGGAGTTTTCTGCAGCTCGCCGGATTTCAGAAGAGGTGTAAGGTCATCTGCTCCAAGAGCGAGAACTGATCCAGCGGCTCGCTGAAATGCTCTTGCCTTGAATCTCGGCGATCCTGTGAGCGTGAGCATCGAGCCGATCTGGTTCAGAACATGTGCAGCAGTGCGGCTATCCATTTCTTTTAAGGATTGCGGACAAAGGCAACTGAACTCCGCGGCCAGCGACCCGCTTTTCGCTACCCGCTTTCCGCTAATTACTCTGCAAACCCTTCGCCTCGCGTTGAAAGAACGACGCAAGAGGGGAATAGGTGAGCCAGTCTTTGCTCAGCTGGCCCTTCGTACAGCATGGCGGATTTCAAGAAATTGCGCGTATGGCGGTATGCCCAGGCGCTAACGATCAATGTCGATCAAGTCGCACGGAGAATCAGGAGTGCAGACTACGCGCCGGTTAGGCGGCAGTTGATTAAGACGGACGCCTGAACGGGACGCGGGCAGCGATTAGCGGGTTGCGGGCCGCCGGGTTCTATTGCTTTTAGCCTTCCATTCCGGCGTGACCGGGTAGGCGGTCGATCATCTCATGCAGCTGCTTCTGAATGAGCTCGATCTCCTGCTTGGCTCCTTCGCGATCGAGCAGGCCGTTCCGCATGTTGATCGACACGCGGTTCATGTACTTGATCTTCATCAGCATCTCGTCGGTCGCGCGGCGCAGGGAAGTGTAGCGTCGCTTGTCGGCGCGGGCGCGATGATACCGGCGGGTCATGTCCTCTATGTTGAGGCGCCTTGCCATGTCGACGGCTTCTTCGACTGTGCGGCCCGGAATTGCTCCGTGGTCGGGAATTCCCTCACCGGTCTGAGGGTCGGCAAAAAAGAGACGGCCGATGTACTCGATTCCATCGTACGCGATGCGCACAGATACAGCGCACGGCTTTCCGTCCATCTCGATCGTTGAAAGGTGCTGCTGTGTTATTCCGAAGTCCGACATCACGCTGGTCACTTTGGATCGGTGGCGGCGAGGAACCTGTCCAGCGCCTGAAAGAGCTGGCCGGGTTGTTCAACGTATGGCACGTGGCCGCAATCGTCCAGAAGCACGAGCTCTGCATCCATCGCCTGGGCCCCCTCCTGTGAAGACGCCGTTGGGATTGGATCGTCACGACCATGAATGAACATTGTCGGAAAGCCCATCGGCTTGAGATCCTGGAGAATATTGTAATCCTGACCCAGGCTTTCCCAGACTGAAGTCTGCACTCGACCCGTCACGCGAAACGGTGTGAGGTTTCGAGCCTTGGCAGGGTCCGCGAAGTATGGCGCTACAGCGAGCTCAAAGGTTCTCTGCTTGTATTCGGCAGGGTCTTTCTCGCGCAGATCTGAATCGGCCAGCTCCTGTCGCATGCGGCGGATTTCCATTCCGTTCTGCCGTTTCAGAAACTCTGTCTCGAACTGCTTGCGATATTCCATCTTGACCGGAGCAGTGTCGATCAGTGCCAGTCGCGATGGGATTTTCATGCTATCGTGCTTTCTCGCCTCGATCGAATAGAGAAGCGCAAGCATTCCTCCGAACGAGTAACCAACCAGCGACAGACTGGAGATGTGAAGCTCGCGAATTACAGCGTGCAGATCCATCACGTGAGTTTTCCACGTAACGTGCTCGCGATCATCCTGCTTTGATTTTCCGCCGCCGCGCTGATCGTAGAAGATCAGGTTGTAGCGTTTTGCCAGGTGCAGCATCTGCGGCAGCAGATAATCGTGATGCGCTCCAGGCCCGCCGTGCAGAACGAGGAGCTTCTCACCCGCAGGAGGCCCATACGCGCACCAGTAAAGCGGACTCGTTGTGGTTCCGGTAAACCCGCTGGTTCGCGGCGGAGGAGTGTACTCAGGCATTACCTGAATACTAACAACCAGAAGTTCCGGTATTAGGTATTAGAAAATACGCTGGGCCGGCCGATCGATCCCGTCGTAATGCATCACGAGTCTCATTCCTTCGAAACGAACTGTTCCTTCGAAGAACGGCGCGTAGAAGAGCGTGTCACTCTCGGGCAGTAGACCAGCAGTAAATCGTCCTGGAACCTGAAGCTCGAGATACTTATCTCCCACCGTGACTTTCGCGCTGTCGCCGCTCGCAAGCATGTAGACACCGGCGAGCTTTCCTTCCGCATGTGTATCGCGTTTTACAACGACGTGCGATCGCGGAATGTCATAAGGCTTTCCCAATGCGGCTGCCGTCAGGTCTCTAGCAATTCTCGACAGGCGAAAGTAGTCAGTGTTCGCCATTATGACGACAGTGAGAGCAGAATCAGGATACCGCTCGATACGCGAGATGAATCCCGGCAGAGCTCCAGTGTGATGGTGCCTCTTCATTCCAGACACACTGTCGACAATCCATCCGAACGCATAGCCGGTCGATGCCTGCTCGCCATTGGCGAGACCGGGCGTCATGTATTCACGATAAAGCGCTGGAGAAATGAACCGTCCGTTCTCCAGTGTGCCGACCCAGCGATCCAGATCACCGACAGTCGCATACATGCTGCCGTCTCCGTGAATTCCCGAGAGGTCGATCGGCGGAGCTGGAATAGAATTGCTCTCGAGAAAGGGAATCCCGGCGACAATACGCTCGAGCGGAGCTGGCTCCGCTGCTGGATCGTATCCCGTCGCAAGATTTGCGACTGATCCATTCGCCGGAAGAAGTCCCGTGTTCGAAAGACCAGCAGGTTTGAAAATCTTCGATTGCATGTAATCGGCGTACTTCATTCCCGACGCTTTCTCGATCACATGCGAAAGAAGGATGTAGCCCGTGTTGCTGTAATGAAATTTCGAGCCGGGAGGAAAATCGAGAGGACGAGCGCGGGCCGAATCGAGAATCAGCTCGATGTTCTTCGGCGATTGCATGAATACCCCATACGCTGGCGAGCCAAGCTCGAGCTTTTCCTCGTAATCAGGAATTCCCGACGAGTGATGAATGAGGTGCGCAAGCGTTACTGGTTTCCATGTATCCGGACACGGGGCGAACCATCTACAGATCGAATCTGAAAGCGCGAGCTTGCCGGATTCCCGCAGCTGCAGAATCGCCATCGCCGTGAACTGCTTGGTGATCGACGCCGCTCGAAATCGAGTGTCGGCCGAATTACGCGTGCGACTTGCGATGTCGGAGTAGCCGTAGCCTTTCGAGAGTAGAATCTTCCCGTTGCGAGACACGAGAACAGCTCCGCTGAACTGGCCGAGGGATTCTCGTGCTGTCATATAGGCATCCAGCCTTGTCTGCAGCGACTGAGAAGGGAGAGGGGCGGCCGCAAGCGCCGCAACTGCCGATGCGAAAAAAAGAGACCGGGTCATGACGTGTATGTCGTGACCCGGTCTCAATTGGTTTGCCTGGCTAGCCGCCGCGAGTTCCCAGGGTGACGTCGGTCTCCATCTTCTTTCCGTCGCGAAGGAAAACAACATGCACCACATCGCCTGGCTTGTGCGAGTAAAGTGCGTCGCTGTACGACTGGAGATCGATCACCTTCGTTCCACCGAATTCGATGATCACGTCACCCGCGGCAAGTCCGCCTTTCTCAGCCGGACTTCCTGCGCGAACACCGGTGAGCCGCAGACCTGGAACTGCGCCCGCTGCCATGTCGGGGACAGATCCGAGATAAACCTGCGATCCGGAGCTCGATGGACCCATTCGAGAAGGTCTCGTCGAGCGAATGAAGCTGAGACGCGCAGGTCTCGTATCCAGTGCTTTGATCATGTCGAAGGCGAGATTCACAACTCGCGCTTCACCTGCGGCATTGATCTTCTCGACATCGTCAGTCGCGCGATGATAGTCCTCGTGACTGTCCGTAAAGAAATGCAGAACGGGAATATTCTTCGCGTAGAACGAGCTGTGATCGGAAGATCCGAATCCATCACCGCCGCCCTGAATGCTCAGCGCGGGAACGATGCGAAGGTTCGCGCTGTCGACGAGCGCAGGAAGCTCAGTCGCTGTGCCCGTTCCATAGACGAAGAGCTTGTCGTCCTTGAGCCGGCCAACCATGTCGAAGTTGAACATCGCGACGATGCTGTCGAGTGGAACCGGCGAGTTGTCCACGAAATACTGAGATCCGAGAAGCCCTTCTTCTTCGCCGCTGAAATTCGCGAAGATCACCGAATGTCTCGGCTTTGCAATCGAGAGCATGCGGGCAAGCTGAAGCACAGCGGCCGTACCTGACGCATTGTCGTCGGCGCCGTTTCTGATTGCATCACCCGCCGCCGGATCCATCGCGAACTGCGTGCTGCGGCCGAGGTGGTCGAAATGGGCGCCGATCACGATGTACCTGCTTCGCAAGGCGGGATCGCTGCCCTTGAGAATCGCGACAACGTTCTGTGTTTTCCTGCCGGCAGTATCACCTGTATGCGCTGCAGCTGCAGATCTGGCGACAAAGCTCTGCAGATATGCCGGATACGGTGCGTCGAGCTTGAGCGACTTGTAATGCCGGGCGATGAAGGTCGCAGCAGAATCATTCCCGGGCGTACCTGTAAGTCTTCCCTCGAGACGATCGCTTGCGAGGTAGGCGATATCGGTTCGAATTCCCGTTGAATCAGCAACAGCAAGTCCAAGTGAGGGCTCATTCCTTACCGAGCCGCCAGCACATGCTGCGAGAATTATGGGAAGTATCAGCTGCAGTTTTTTCATCGATCGGTGAAATCGGTCTTGTCGCTCACAGTCCGACAAGTCTCCGCGAGCAATGTGGCAATGTTGTCCACGTCGACCAGTGAAACCATCTCGTTTGGCGAATGCATGTATCGATTTGGAACGGACACAAGAGCAGTCGCGACACCCTCGCGCGCAATGTGAATTGCATCAGCGTCCGTGCTCGTGTGCAGACCGGCTGCCTGAACGGAGAAAGGAATTTTTTTCTTCTCCGCCAGTTTCCTCAGAAGATTGAACACCACAGGGGAAATGACAGATCCGCGTGCCAGCACTGGGCCGCCGCCAATCTTCGCCTCACCCACTTCCTTCTTCTCTACCTGCGGATGATCTGTCGCGAAAGTCACGTCCACAACGAGCGCCATCGCCGGACCGAGACATGTCGCGCACACACCAGCGCCGCCTCCCCGATATCCGATCTCTTCCTGCGTTGTCGCTACTGCAACCACATGAGCGGCGCCAGGCTTATCAGCATACCGTCGCAAGGCTTCCAGGACGATGAATGCACCGATGCGATCATCGATGGAGCGCGAGACGAGGCGATCGTTGGGGAATTCCATTGTCCGCGAATCGATCACACCGGCATCTCCAACCGACAGCACCTTTTCGGCTTCCTTCTTCGACGTCGCGCCGATATCCACCCAGAGGTCCGTCATCTTCGAGACCTTGTCGCGCTCCTCGGTTTTCATCAGATGAATCGGCTTCTTCCCAACTACTCCGAACACGTCGCCGTTCCGTCCGAGAAATCTGATGCGCTGTGCGACGAGAACCTGCGAATCCCATCCACCGATCGGGCCTATGTACGCGTAGCCATCGTCGTCGATGTATGTGACGATGACTCCGATCTCGTCGATGTGACCCGCGAGCATGATTGTCGGCGAGCCGCCGGTGTTGACCTCGGCGATGCTGTTGCCGGCAACGTCCCCACGCACTTTCGCAAACTTCGACGCTTCAGTGCGCCAGACTTTTGCCGGCGCTGATTCGAATCCCGATGGGCCGGGGGTGTCGAGGAGTTTCTTCAGGAACTGAAGGCTTTCCGGTTTTATCATTTCAATACGATAGTTTGAGCCGCGAATATAGCACCGATGTTTGCATAACTATAACGTATGCGCATGAAATCTCTCGTCATATCCATGGTTGTCTTTGGGGGCGCGGCTGGAGCACAGGTTGAGCGCTCCATTCCCGTCAGCAACATCGCCTACCAGGTCACCTTCGACAGCGTCAGCGCCGAGCTGCGGACCATCAAAGTTGGCATGACTTTCAGCACTGCCGGCAAGGGCGATGTTCTCCTGTCGCTGCCTGAATGGACTCCGGGTGCATACGAAGTCGGCAACTTCGCGCGCTACATCAACGGTTTTTCCGCTGCCCAGGACAACGCGCAGCTGAGCTGGGACAAAGCCGATCAGGACACGTGGAGACTTCGCGTTCCGAAAGCTGGAAAGGTCGAATTGAGCTTCGACTACAAGGCGGATTCTCTCGACAACGCCAACTCGTGGACAAAATCCAATTTCTCGTTCTTCAACGGGACGAATCTTTTTTTCTATCCTGAAGGAATGGGAATGAATTTCCCGGCAACAGTTACCGTCAAAACCAATTCGGGATGGCGGGTTGCAACGGGAATGCATTCCACAGGCGTCAATTCCTTCAGCGCAAGCAATTATCACGACCTGGTCGACATGCCTTTCTTTGTCGGGCAGTTCGACATCGACAGCACAACGGTCGCTGGAAAGCCGTTCCGGTTTGCGAGTTATCCGACCGGTACAATTACGCCTGCGGTGCGAGCGGGGATCTTCGAGCAGATGCAGAAGATCGTTCCCTTCCAGGCTATGGTATTCGGCGAAGTGCCGTGGGATTCCTACACAATCTTCCAGGTGGCCGACTCTGAATTCTCACTCGGCGCAGCTTCAGGGCTCGAGCATCAGAACTCGCACCTCGACATCATCTCCCCGGTAGTGCTGGGGAATCCGATTCTCGGATCGCTCTATTCGCACGAAGTATTTCATGCCTGGAACGTGAAGCGGCTGCGCCCGGCTGACATGACACCGTATCAGTACGATCGCGAGCAGCCGACTCCGTTACTGTGGATCAGCGAAGGCGTGACTGATTATTACGCCGATCTTTCTCAGGTGCGCGGCAAGACAATCACGCCGCGCGGATTCTATGGAGGCACGACAGAAAAAATCGATCACATCAGCGAGACCGTTCCCGTTTCGCTCGAGGACGCATCGCTCTCAACCTGGATCAAACCTGTAGACGGCACGGAAGACATCTACTACGACAAGGGATCGGTCGCGGGCCTGCTGCTCGACATCATCATTCGCGACGCGAGCGACAATCGCAAATCGCTCGACACAGTCATGCGCGAGCTGTACGAGACTACCTATAAGAAAGGGAAGGGATTTACGAATGAGGAATGGTGGGCGGCGGTGTCTCGCGCGGCCGGGGGAAAGTCATTCGGGGATTTCGAGCGTCGCTACATCGACGGACGCGATCCATTTCCGTATGACAGCGTTCTTCCCTTAGGTGGGCTCAAGCTTTTTGTCGAGAGAACTGTCCGTCCTTCGCTTGGAATTTCGATCTCTGAGGATGAAGAAGGATTGCGCGTGATGCAGGTAGTTGTGTCGGGACCTGGTGCAACAGCAGGAGTAAAACTTGGAGATTACCTGCTGAAAGTCGGCGGACTCGACGCGACCGATCCTGGATTTCAGGAAAAGTTCAATGCGAAATACGCTGGAATGGCGCCCGGCGGAACCGTCCCTGTTGAAATCAGACGGGGCACTCAGCGATTGACGCTGAATGCCCCGGTGAGATTCACTACGACTGAAACGCGGCGGTTGATCGAAGTAACTAACGCGTCTCCAAAAGCGATCAGGGTACGCGACGGCCTGTTGAACGGTACGCTTCAACAATAGCTGGATCACGAGGCGAAGGTCCTGTCCACTTTTCTTTCATGATGGCTTCTATTTCGCTGATCTCGCGCGGCGCCTTTGAGATCCACTCCACTGTGTTGTCGGTAGCGATGTAGTCGTCTTCGATTCGCACACCGATGTTGGCGTACTTCTGAACCGCCGGACGGATCTTCGCGATCATCGCCTGATTCTTCGGTGTGTTCGGAATGATGTCCAGGAGATTGGCGCGAACATAAATGCCAGGCTCGATGGTGAATGCACTTCCGGGAACCAGATTGCCTGAATTGGTTGCGGCACCGGGATCGTGAACATCGAGTCCAATGCCGTGACCGAGCGAGTGCATGTAGTAGAGGCCACGCTGTGGACACTGGCGACTTGCCTGTGCGTCGCAATCGTATGTCGCGCCGGGGCTTTCGATCAATCCAAGCCTGGAGAGTGACGCATCGAGCGAAGCATTTGCTGCATCTGACAGCGCTCGAGCGGGTCCATTCACTTTCGCCGCCTCTTCTGCTGCGTGTTGTGCACTGCGCACCGCAGTGTAGATATCGCGCTGAATGTCAGAGAAAGTTCCGTCTGCTGGAACTGTTCTCGTGACATCAGCCGCGTATCCGCGGAACGATGCGCCGATATCCATCACAATCACGTTCTCGGGCTCGATGTAGCGGTCGTCGGCGTTGTAGTGAAGTGTCGTCGAGTTTGGACCTGATCCTACGATTGTCGAGAACGATGGGCGATCCGCGCCATTGCGGCGGAAATCGTATTCGATCAGCGCCTGCACCTCGAACTCGTTCAGGCCCGGCTCGATCAACCTCATCGCATCACGCTGCGCAATCACGCTGATGTTCACCGCACGACGAATGAAGTCGAGCTCAGCGGGAGTCTTGATTCGGCGCAGATTCGCAACGTCGCTGTTCGCGGATTTCAGCGTGAGCCTGGCGTTGTTTTTCATGAACCCGCTGACGATCTGATCGTCACGCGTAATCAGCGGTCCGTTTGGATTGAAGTTGCCGATTGTATAAAGAGTGTTCGACGTTCCGAGAGCGGCGAGAGAGTCGATGACCTTTGGCAGAGTAGCGATGTCGCGACCTTCCATGCCGAGCGTTGCTTTCACGCCGGGGATGCCGAGGCGGTGACCGGTCCAGACTTCGCGGGCGGGATCGCTTGGCTCAACGAACAACATCGGCGATCCGGAGATCGCACCGTTCTGAACGATCATCAGGAGAGCTGATTCAGGCTCATTGAATCCGGTGAGATACTTGAAGTTCGAGTTCTGGTTGAAGGAGATGAAATCTTCTTCAGGTTCCGGACTTCCGAGCGCAACGACAATTCCATTCTGGAGTTTCTGAGCGAGAGCTGTGCGTCGTGCGACGTATTCCGAGTCCTTTATTTGGGCGCCAAGGCTGTTAACCGCCGAGAACGCCGAGAACGCCGAGAAAAACGCAACTGCCTTAATTGTTTTTGAGAACACGTTTGTCATCCTTTTAAAACCGCCTTTGCAATTGTCTGAAGCTGCATGTTGGAAGTTCCCTCATAGATCGCGCCGATCTTCGCATCGCGATAGAACTTTTCGACTGGATAATCCTTGGTGTAACCGTATCCACCGAACAGCTCCACGCAAAGCGACGTCACGCGCTCGCACACCTGCGAAGCGAAAAGTTTTGCCATTGCGCCTTCACGCGCTATATCGCGGCCGGCATCCTTGAGGCGCGAAGCATTGTACACCATGAGGCGAGCTGCCTCGAGATCTGTCGCAGCCTGAGCGACCTGAAACTGGATACCCTGAAACTCGGAGAGTGATTTTCCGAACTGCTTGCGCTCGTTGAGATAACTGACTGCAGCGTTGAGCGCACCTTGCGCGACGCCAATCATCTGCGCGCCGATTCCAATTCGCCCTTCGTTCAACGTCTCGATCGCAATCTTGTAGCCCTGGCCGACCGGTCCTAGAACATTCTCTGGAGGAACTTCGCAGTTGTCGAGAAGCAGCTCGACAGTGCTCGAAGCACGAATGCCGAGCTTGTTCTCTTTCTTTCCTACGGCGAATCCAGGGAACTCCCTCTCAACAATGAATGCAGTAATGCCTTTGTATCCCGCCGACGGGTTCACGTTCGCAAAGATGACGTAGATACCGGCTTCGTATCCGTTGGTGATCCACAGCTTCTGCCCGTTCAGGATCCACTTGTCGCCCTTCTGCTCAGCGCGCGCGGCAAGTCCGAATGCATCAGACCCCGACCCCGACTCGGAAAGAGCGTACGCGCCAACGGTGTCGGACGTCAGTCGCGGCAGATATCTGGACTTCTGCTCGTCATTCCCATATCGGGTGATCGGGTAATTGACGAGAGTGTTCTGCACGTCGCATAGAATCGCGGCTGATGCGTCGACCTTGCTGATCTCCTCGACGGCAAGCGTCACCATGAAAAGAGATCCGCCGGCGCCGCCATACTGTTCCGGCACTTCGATGCCCATCAGCCCAAGCTCGAAGTATTTCGGAATCAGATCGTCGGCGATTTTTGCGGCGTTCTCCATCTCCATCACGCGGGGCCTGACTTCCTCTTCCGCGAATCCCGCGACAGCATCGCGGAACATTTCCTCTTCTTCAGTCAGGATCGTGAGCGCGGGGCGCGCCTCTGTATCTGCAGTCATATAGTAGTGGTCAGGAACCGGAAATTATCGGTGCCCGGAAAAATCCGGTGATGTCAGCCTGCCGTGCCCGGCATGCCTCGCCGCAAAGAATCCGCGAGCACTCCGGATCCCAGCAACGCTCGGCATCAGAGTCTTTCCATGACGGATCGACTGCAACTGAGGCTCGATGAAGTATGAGCTCGCCGAGCTTCTCGTGAACGCCAAACGCAGGCGTTACCGAGTACCGAACGAACGGGTACTCTGCAGCAGCTTCGCCGACCATGCGGGGGATATCGAGCGTCGAATGCTTTCCCGGAGAAAGCATGTAGGGAAACACTATGACGTCTGTTGCGCCGCGCTCGACACAGGTGGTGAATCCTGCTGCAATTGTGGGATCGGCAAGCTCCATGTGAGCGTGCTGAACTATCACATGCGGTCCGGCCATAGTCTGAATGAGGTGCGCCATGCAGACGAGCATGTCATTCGCCTCGCGCAGGCGCGAGCCGTGGTCAACCATGAGAATCGCCTTCATAGACTCTCAAAATACTCTGGGATTTCAACCAGCACAGCTTTTCTGGAAGCCAGAGAAACCAGAAAGGCGGTACCCGGTGCCAGAAAAACCAGAAAATCGGTACCGGGTACCAGTAGCTGTTAGCGTGTGGTTGTACCGGTACCTGGTACCGCACTTCTGGTTTTTCTGGCACCGGGTACCGCCTTTCTGGTTTCCAAAGTTGACAATAGGTAACTGATAGGTTACATATAATTTATGCACCGTCAGGCAGCACACTCGGACGTCTTCAGCGCCGTCGCAGATCCCACCCGGAGAGCGATTCTCGATCGACTTCGTCGCGGACCTTCGCCTGTGAACGAGCTCGCAGCGGGATTCAGAGTTTCAAGGCCTGCGATCTCCAAGCATCTGCGGATTCTTCGCACTGCCCGGCTCGTGCATGAAAGGAAGGAAGGAAGGAAGCGCATCTATGAGCTGGACCCTCAGCGGATTCAGGAAGTCGCAAAGTGGGCAGAGAGCTACAGGAAGTTCTGGCTCGACAACATCACGAGCCTCAAGCGTCACCTCGAACAATCTTCGGAGGAATAGACAATGACAGCGGCAACGCAGGACCTGTCGAGCGCCGGAATTCGCGCGACGGCTGATATCGAGAAAGGAACGGTCAATGTCGTTGCTGACATCGCCGCCAGGCCCGAAGCAGTTTTTCGCGCGCTTACTGATCCCGACGAGCTTCCGAAGTGGTGGGGAGCCGAAGGAGTTTATCGCACCGCGAAGTTCGAATCGGATCTCAGGCCGGGTGGAAAATGGAAATCGTACATCGCTGCTCCAGAAGGAAGTGAGATGTCCGATCCTCGAACGCCTGAGCCGCAGACTGTTGGCGGTGAATACATCACGGTCGATCCGCCTCGCGTGCTCGAGTTCACATGGTCGCCAAGCTGGGATGGATTCGCAGTGACGCGCGTGCGCTATGAAATCGAGCCGACCGCAACAGGATCACGACTCACTGTCATTCACAGCGGATTCACCGGACGGCCGGAGATGACAACATCGCACGGCGAAGGATGGGTGCGCGTGATTGGCTGGCTTACCGGCTTTGTTCAGGCCTAGCTAAGCAGCCCGCTCACTCGACGGAAATACTGGCGGCTGCTTCGCAGCTGCATGCCATCATTCAGCTCTACGATGTGGCCGCCAGATTCGGTATTTCGAATCGCTCGTATCCGATTCACTGCAACAATCGCCGAGCGGTGGATGCGAACGAATTTGTCGGAATCGAGCTCGTCTTCGGCCTGCTTCATTGTGCCGCGAGCGAAATGCGTTTTTGGTCCGACATGTAGTCTGAGATAGTTATCGGCAGCATCTATCCAGTCGACGTCATCGATCTGGACGAAGTAGTGTGTGCTTCCGCTTTTCACGACGAACCTCTTTCGTGATCCACTGGCACGCTCAGCTTCAGAAGCCGCTGCAACGAGTCGCCTCCACTCGGCAACAGACGGACGCTCGAGCTTTTCTCTCGCTCTTGCGATCGCTGCAGCAAAGCGCGATGGCGTGATCGGCTTGTGCAGATAATCCACCGCCCCGACGTCGAACGCTTTCTTTGCGTACTGCTCGTAAGCGGTGATGAAGATCACGGCGGGCGTTGAATCATCGCTCAGCTCCGAGATCACTCCAAACCCGTTGAGCTCCGGCATCTCGACGTCGATAAAGATGAGATCGGGTTTGTGGCGTGAGATGAGATCGAGCGCCTGCAGTCCGTTTGCGCCCTCGCCGACAACCTCAATGTCGCTGCGAGTGGCGAGGTCCCGGACACGCTCCCGCGTCAACGGCTCATCGTCGATAATGAGCGCCCGAATTGATTTCATTTCGAGGGTACGTCGATTCGGGCGATCACGCCGCCGGTCTCAATCGGATCGAGCTCGAGGCTGTGGTCAGTGCCATACATCGCGCGCAAGCGATCGCGAGTGTTGCTGAGGCCAACTCCGTCTTTTGGAGGCGCGTCGAGTCCGCCTCCATTGTCTTCGACCTCGAGCTGAAGTCTCCCCAGTCTTTGATGCGCTCGCACGCAGATCCTGCCACCTTCGGCTCGCGTCCCAATACCGTGATTGAGCGCGTTCTCGACAAGCGGTTGAAGAATGAACAGCGGGACTTTCATCTTGCCGACGCTTTGGTCCGCTTCGATTGCAAATGAAAGTCTGTCTGCAAATCTGAATTTCGAGATCTCCAGATAAGTCCGGATGTACTTCAATTCTTCGTCGAGGCTGACGAGAGCCGTGTCCCGGTGACGTAACAGATCCCGAAGGAGATCGCTCAGCTTGGACAGCATCTCGTCGGCTGCGTCCGGATCGCGGTGAATCAGCGTGGAGATTCCCTGAAGCGTGTTGAAGAGGAAATGCGGATGCAGCTGACTCGTTAGAGCAACGAGACGATGTTCCGCGATTTGTGCGCGCAGCCGCTCACGCTCGAGTCGCGCTCTCATCGACCGGCGTCTCAGCTCGAATGCAACCACAAATGCGGCTAGCGCGATCCACGCTAGAAGATCCTGCCTGAGTGCGTTCGGCAGGTAGCTGACAAAGGACGGCTTTGACGACATTCCGTTATATGTAACGACGAACTCTATAACTGCCGTCAGCGCAAACAGTGTGATGAAGAGCGCTACGGTCGCGATTGCAATTCGCGCAGGTTTCTGCCTTTCGGTATCTACGCGTCTCGCGGCGAGCAGCAGGAATGGAAGCGCAATCGCGACAGCGTACCAGACCACTGATCCGACGCCAAGCATGAAGAGCAGCTCGCGAGGGTGTGGTGGAAGCTGCGGTACCCGGGGCGCCATGCGACCGTGAGCTCCGGGAATTTCCGGAGCTTTCGCGTAGAGTCCGAGCGCAAGCGCCGCGATCCAGAGCGCGGCTGGCGCGATCCACTTTTTCTTCACGATGAATGGTGAGAACACACCGTCAGTACTGCAACCCGTCTTTCCGCTCGCCTGTCCCTCGATTCCGTTCATTCGCCACTTCGCCGGTCAAAACCAGAACGACCGGTATTAGGTGTTAGCTCAACCAGGAGGTTGTCAGATGATGGGCGGACGCGTTTTGTGTGTAGCACTCGTCTTCATTGCGAGCGCGTGTGAAGGGCAGTCGCTTGTACCAGCAACGAACGGAAGCGCGCTATTCAGTAAACCGACCGACATGGATCGAACGACAGCTCTTCAGTTCGAGTCGAAGGTGGTGGGTCAGACAAGACCAGTGCTCATCGGGCTGCCACGATCTTTTTCCAAGACGACTCGCTCGTATCCCGTGTTGATCGTTCTTGACGGAGAAGCGCAATTCCCGCTTGCGGTCACAGTCTCGTCGCAGCTTGCCGCGCTTGGTCACATGCCCGAAACAATCGTTGTTGGAATTCCCAACATCGATCAGCTCGACAGTCGTGTTCACGACATGACGCCGCCGGGACTTTCCGTGAGCGGAAGCAGCAAGAACGAAGGTGGAGAGAAGTTTCTCGATTTCATCGAGAAGGAACTCATGCCCGCTCTGGAGAAACAGTATCGCGCGAACGGGATGATCATTCTCGAAGGGCATTCGGCCGGCGGAATCATTGCGAGCTACGCTGCAGCGACTCGACCGGCGTTCAGGTTTGTCTTGTCACTTGATCTTCCCGCGCGTCTCGGTGATAACTGGATTCCTCATCGAATGATGGAGCGGACGGAGAAAATGTCTTCGATGCCGCTGCGATACGTATCACTCGAATCGAGATTTGGCTGGAATGATTCGACCTGGGCGTTGTTTACAAAGGCTGCTCCAAAAAACTGGAGACTCGCTCGTCGGAAACTGGATCATGAATCACACGTGTCGCTTCCATTCGTTGGATTGTATCTCGGGCTTCGCACTTTGTTCGAGGACTATCAGATCAATTCAGCTCCTGAGTCTCCGACAACAAAGACGTTGACCTATTACCGCGACATGGAGAAGTCGTGGGGGTATCAAGTGATTCCACCAGCAGGACTGCTGCGGCAGCTATTCGAAGATCTGGAGATGGAAGGGCAGTCGAAGCCGGCAGCGGAAGCGTATCGTCTTCTTGTAGAGGGCTATGGTGCCTCAGCTGATTCTGCGAATTACAAAACGAGACTCGCTGATCTTGCGAAGCTTCCGCCGCTCACCGAGACGGTCGAAGGATTGTTGTCCACTTCTGCTCCAAAGATCTCTGAGGCTCGACGGTTTATCGGTGAATGGCGGGGCGCTGACTGGATCAATGAGGAAGCCAAGCACGAGATTCGTATTCGTCTTCGTGATTCATCTGGAGTTCTTGTCGGCGAATGGTTCTCGTATCCAGAACCTGGTGTGGAGCTTGTGCAGAAGCTGACTTACATCAAGGTTGTTCCGAACGGACTCGATTTTGGATTCATGAATGGAATGCGTCCGCGCGGAATGCTCGTCTACGAGGGAAGATTCGCCGGCGAGATGATGAAAGGTGTAATGCGCTTCGGCGGAGTCAGAATTGTACGTCCGCCTGGCATGGAACCTCCTACTGTCAGATTCGAGCTGAAGCGGGTGACAGCGTCTCCCTGAATACCTCGAGCGCGAGCTCGACCTTCCCGAAAGGCGCAGATACCTGAACGCCTTGCACCGAAGGTCGCACGCGCTCGAGCATCTCGCGTGCAATCGCAATTCCTTCCTGCACGCCATGCTCCTTCGATTTGTCGTTGGCACGGCGCATACGGTCGATGATGTGCGGAGGAACTGTGACGCCAGGCACTTCATTCGCGAGAAATTCGGCATTTCTGAGCGAGACAAGCGGCCAGATGCCTGCAATGATGGGAATGCGCTTCCCATCGAGCCGCGCGAGGAAACTCTCGAGCTGCTCCACATCGAACACCGGCTGTGTAATCGCATACTCAGCACCAGCTTCAACTTTCCAGGCAAATCGTCTGAGCTCGTGATCGACATCGATCGCACCGGGATTAACTCCGACACCAATTGCAAATGACGTCGGCGTTCCAATCGAGTTCCCACCCGGATCGAGACCGTGATTAAGGTTGTTCACGAGGTTCGTCAATCCAATCGCGTCGATGTCGAAAACCGCTGTCGCGTTTGGATACGGTCCCATCTTGGGCGGATCACCCGTGATGATGAGCATGTTGCGCAAACCGATCGCTGCTGCACCGAGCAGATCGGACAGCATGCCGAGCAGGTTGCGGTCGCGGCAGCAGTAGTGTGTGACTGTTTCGATTCCAACCTGCTGCTCGATGAGAAGACTCGTGAGCAGCGCGCCCATTCTGCTTTGGGCACGCGGACCGTCCGGAACGTTGACGGCATCGACGCCGGCGTCCTTGAGTGCCTTTGTGTCTCGCAGCATCTTCGATGCGTCCACGCCGCGCGGCGGAACTATCTCGACAGACGTGACGAACTCACCACGAGAGATCCTGCCTGCGAATCTCGAGCGTTCCCCAAATGGAATGGGATCCCGCGGCTTATCGTGCGGCACTTCAGGCTCGTGGCCGTTTCCCTGCTGCGCGCGCTTTGGAACTCTCGCCTGCCTGGGAGAGAGAGGCCTGATACCTTCGACGATTGCAGCGATGTGCTCAGGTGTTGTTCCACAACAACCGCCTACCACCTTCGCACCTGCGCGCACAAGGTGGCCGGCGTAGGTCGCCATGTATTCAGGGCTCGCCATGTACATGCTGCGACCCTGAACCTCGCGAGGCATTCCTGCGTTCGGCTGCGCGCTTAGTTTTTTCTGCGTGACCTTCGTCATCTTCTCGATCGCATCGAGAATGATCTGCGGTCCGACTGAACAATTCAGTCCAATGATGTCGGCGCCGAACGCATCGAGCGATTTCGCGATATCAGGCGCCGATGCGCCGTAAGGTGTGAGACAATCCGTACCGATTGTCATCTGTGCGACAATTGGCATCGTTGAGTCGACTTCTCTCGCAGCTCGAATTGCCTGCTCGATCTCGCTTAGATCAGCAAAGGTTTCGAGAATGAAGAAATCGGCGCCGCCATCCTTCAACCCTTTCATCTGCTCGACAAAAATGTCCTTTGCTTCGTCGAGTGACGTGGGACCATAGGGCTCGAGTCGCACACCGAGTGGGCCAACTGCTCCCGCAACGAGAACGTTGTCACCAGCCTCTTCGCGCGCAAGCTCAGCGGCGGCCTTGTTGATCTCATGCACCTGCGTTTCGAGACCATACCCAGTGAGCTTGGTCCTGCTTGCACCGAATGTGTTAGTCTCGATTACTTCCGCGCCGGCATCGACATATGCGCGATGAACTTCGCGAATGAGATCCGGCGCGCGAAGATCGAGCTCATCATAGTTCTGGTTGATGAACACGCCCTTCGAGTAGAGCATCGTACCCATCGCGCCGTCGAAGACGACGACCTGGTTGGGATCGAGAAGATGCTCGAGCAGGTGTCTGCGGTCACTCATTGCTTGAGCGCCCTTTGAATCATCTCAGTTGAAATTGCACTCGTGTCGGCGAGCTGCGGATGCCGCGCAACTTTGTCAGCGAGGTGCTCGCGATCCTTTGCTCTTCGCTTCGCGTTCATGGACGAGAAAAGACCAATCGAAGCGTACGCCAACCCTGGCAGGCCCCATCTTGTGCCGATACCCAGGAAAGCGATAACGAATGAAATCGCTCCGGCCAGGACAAAGCCGAGGTAGTGCCTGCTGTACGTAATTGCGTCGTACGACTCCACTGGCGTCAGGGCGAGGTGGTCTCTAGTCTGCCAGGCTCTTCGATAAAGAAGGGCAAACAGAGTGAACACAACCATCCATCCAAACGCATAAAGCATGAAGAGGTCGCGAAGATGGCCGATCGTTCCAATTGTGACGCCTGCACGAGGAGAGAAGATCGAGACGAACGAAGCCGCTAGAAACTTGAGCGGATATACATAGAACAGAACGGTGAAGAGCAGCAGGCCGTTGAGCAGTATCGACGGCTTGTCGTTGAGCGGATAGCGGCGAAACAGCGTGGTGTGAACAATCCAGATAAAGAACAAGGCAGCGAAGCTCAGCCCGAACGGAAGAAAGCCGTACAGATTGTTGACGAGCTCGTCATACGTGCGCGGTGCGTCGAGGCTCACGACAAGAAGCGTCGCTGCGAACGCGATCATCGCATCGCTGAACGCTTCGACCCTTGTGATATCTCCCTCGCGCGGAGGTATCACGTATCCACCCGCGCTTCTGCGAGTGAGATCTCACCTTCGGCCGCGCGATCGAGAGCGACGTCTTCGTTGACCGTGCTGGCCGATGGAGCTTGTCCCCTCACCGCGAAGTACTTCGCTTCGGGGTGATGGATGATGATCGCTGCGGTCGACTGTTCAGGCAGAAGCTGGAACGACTCGGTGTAGTCCATGCCGAGTGCCTCCTTTGCGGCGAGAAGCTTGAAGACTACTGCGTGATCGTCGAGATCGGGACACGCGCCGTAGCCCCACGAGTAGCGTTTGCCACCCGTTGTTTTCTCGCCCTCGAATTTATGTGCACCTTCGATCCCGAGCTCCCTCTTGATTCTACGATGCATCCATTCGGCGACTGCTTCCGCTGTTTCTACTGAGAGTCCGTGCGAATAGAACGCTTCAGTGTATTCGTGAGCGCCCTGCAGCGTTTCGAAATGCTTTGTCGCCTCTTCGCCAACCGTTACGATCTGGAGCGGAACGACGTCGATCTGATCCGATTCAGCCGACCGGATGTAATCAGCGAGGCATAATCGCTCTCTTCCCACCATTCTGGGAAAGTGGAAGCGTGCGATTTCTCTTAAGCTCCCGCCGTCGCTTGCGTACGCGGCTGGGTCGTAGACGATAACGTCATTACCCACCGACTGAGTGGGGAAGTATCCGTACACAGCCTGTGGCTTGATCCAGCCATTAGTCTTCGCATCCTGCTTGAGTCTTTCAAGTGCGGGCTCGAATTCTTCTCTGACAGTTTTCTCGTACTGCTCGCCTGATCCGCGTGCGCCCCACTGGAGTCTGTAGAGCTCATCGAGGTCGAGCAGATCGAACACTTCGTCGATCGGAATGTCTCTCAGAACACGCGTGCCCCAGAACGGCGGAGTCGGAATCGGGTTGTTGGATGCGACATCGCTTCTCTGACCGCCCTGATCACCGCTCGAGACGTCCTTGCCGACCTGCGTCTTGAGGAAGATGTCAGCGCGCGCAGCCTCGAGATTCGTCGCAATGAAATCCTCACGCGAATCGGCATCCTGAAGCTTGTCCATTGTCTCCAGTCCCTCGAACGCGTCCTTGCAGTAGAAGACACCGGCGTCATACTCGCGCTCTTCTTCCACGAAGAGGGCTCGTCTTCCGAATCTCCTGTTAATTGCAGCTCCGCCAATGAGGACAGGGATTTTCATTCCTCGCTTGTCGAGCTCTTTCACTGCGAGCGGCATCTGCTTCGACGTGCTGACAAGAAGTGCGGAGAGTCCGATGGCATCTGCGTCGACTTCTGTGGCCTTCTCGAGAATCGTGTTGACCGGAACCTGTTTCCCGAGGTCGAAGACAGTGTAACCGTTGTTGGAGAGGATCGTGTTAACGAGTGATTTGCCGATGTCATGGACGTCGCCGTACACAGTCGCGAGAACGACTTTTCCTTTCGTATAGCCTTCGGCTTTCTCGAGGAACTGCTCGAGATGTTTCACAGCCTTCTTCATCACTTCCGCTGATTGCAGTACGAAGGGAAGGATGAGCTCTCCCGCGCCGAACTTGTCGCCGACTTCTTTCATTGCCGGCAACAGGACATCGTTGAGAACTCTGACTGGATTCTCTCTCACGCCTGCGGTGTCGAGTACTTCTTCGATGTTCTCTTTCTTTCGATGAAGAATCATCCAGTGGATCTTTTCATCGGCCGACATTCCAGCAGTCGGGTCCGCTTTCTCAGCTCCCTCTGCCTTCTCTGATCCCTCGGTTTTAGAGAAGTGCTCGATGTACTTCTGCAGCGCGTCCGGCGAAGCATTGAAGACCAGGTCGTTCGCCAGCTTCTTTTCTTCCTCAGGAATCTCTGCATAAGGAGTGATATGCGCGGGATTCACAATCGCCGCATCGAGTCCTGCCGCAACGCAATGATGCAGGAAGACTGAGTTGAGCACCGCACGCGCTTCCGGCGTCAGACCGAAGCTCACATTGGAGACGCCGAGGATTGTGGAAACGCCGGGGAGCTCCCGTTTGATGAGGCGTATGCCTTCGATCGTCTCCCTGCCGGAGTCGATCCATTCCGCATCACCGGTCGCGAGCGTAAAGGTCAGGGCGTCGTAGATGAGGTCTTCGGGAGCGAGTCCGTACTCATCCACTACTATAGTATAGATCTTCTTCGCGACCTCGAGCTTCCGCTCGCGGGTCTTGGCCATCCCGATCTCATCGATCGTGAGAGCAATGACAGCGGCGCCGTGCTTCTTTACGAGAGGCACAACCGCGTCGATGCGCTTGCGACCGTTCTCCATGTTGATGGAGTTGACGATTCCGCGTCCGGGGATGTGCTCGAGTGCTGATTCGATGACGTTCGCTTCAGTCGAATCGATCACGAGCGGCGTCTCCACGCTCATGCTCAGCAGCTTCACGACCTTGGACATCTGCTCGGCTTCATCTGCACGCTCGGTAAGAGCGACGCAGACGTCGAGCACATGCGCGCCGGAATCGACCTGATCGCGTGCGACTTCGAGGATTCCCTCGTAGTCATCCGCGAGCAGAAGCCGTTTCACTTTTCGCGAGCCCTGCGAGTTCACTCTCTCACCCACGAGAAGTGGCGGCGGATCCTGGTGAAGAGTGATCGCGCGCATTGCGGAGCTTACCCTTGGTGTCTTTCTCTGTTGACTCTGTCTTCTCTGACCCTCGTCTGTTCTGCCGATCGCTTTTACAACCGCATCGAGGTGAGCGGGTGTGGTTCCGCAACATCCCCCGACAATTCGCACACCGAAATCTTTCACAAACTCCGCAAGTGCTTCGGCCATCGGTGCCGGCTCGAGCGGATACACCGCCTCGCCGACCCCCGTATTTAAGGGAAGTCCGGCGTTCGGAATGACCGAGAGTGGAAGAGTCGCGTTCTCGGAGAGATAGCGAATCGGCTCTCTCATGTGCTCCGGACCAGTCGAGCAGTTGAGTCCGATCACATCGACGCCGAGCGACTCGAGTGTTGTCATCGCGCTGGCGATGTCGGTTCCGAGAAGCATGCGGCCTGAGACGTCGAGCGTGACCTGCGCCTGAAGGGGAATTCGCCTGCCAATCTCCGAGAACAGCTGCTCGATTCCGGCGACCGCGGCCTTCACTTCGAGGATATCCTGCGATGTCTCGATGAGGAGAAGGTCGACGCCTCCTTCTATAAGGTATTGGGCCTGGTCGTGGAAATTCTTCGCGAGCTCTTCATAGGTGATGTTGCCAAGCGCGGGGTCAGAGCTCGAGGGAAGCATTCCAGTCGGGCCCATGCTGGCCGCGACGAAGCGCGGCTTTTCTGGAGTGCTGTATTTATCGGCAGCTGCACGTGCGATTCGTGCTGCGGCAACGTTGATCTCTCGGACCTTGTCGCCCAGGCCCCATTCCTCGAGCCGCCGGGGTGTCGACTGGAAGGTGCATGTTTCGACCACGTCACATCCGACTTCGAGGAATGACTCGTGAATCGACTGAATGACGTCGGGACGAGTGATGACGAGGTGGTCGTTGCAGCCTTCGAGCGACTTACCGCCGAAATCTTCGGGCGTGAGGTTGAAGCGCTGTATGCTGGTTCCCATCGCCCCGTCGTAGACGAGGACTCGGGATTCGAGAGCTTTGAGGTAGGGAGAATCGACTTTATTACGGGTCATGCTGGATTACCTGTACGAAAAAGGCCCCGCGCGAGTGCGCCGGGCCGGCAGCGCTTTAGCGGAATATTTAACGTGGCCGCAAGTTGCTTTAAATCGCCACGACACATCAACTTAGAATGGATTGTAAAGGATGCGACTCCCTCGGTCAATACCTGTGTAAAATAGAGTCCGCAACTTGCCATCAGCGGGCACATGAAACCGACAGTCCACGCGCCAGCCGTACCAGCGCCAACTCACAAGTACGAAAGCTGGCGCGAGCGCGACCAGATGATCGAGATCATCGCGATCTTCAAATTCGTCAAAGTCGCTGGCCTCCTGGCAATCGATTTCGGCCTTCTCAAGCTGCTCGATCCGGCAGTCGGTCAAAGAATACAGAGCTGGATTCTCGCCTTATCGCAAAGCGCCGCTCATCCCCATATCCTCAAGGCACTTGTAACCGTTACGAGCTACAGTCCTCGCCGCATTCAGACTCTGGGCGTGATTGCTCTGGCTTATGCGACGCTGTACATGATCGAAGGAATCGGCTTGTGGCATCAAAGCCGGTGGGCCGAATATCTGACGATTGTGGCGACGTCGATGCTGATCCCGCTCGAGATCTACGAAATCGTCACTCACGTCACCGCGACGAAGATCATTGCTCTTCTCGTCAACATCGCCGCGGTGATTTACCTCGCGTACAGACTTCGTCACGAGGATGAACGAATCAGAATCGTATAAAACTTCTAGTCGTCATCCCCGTGATGAATGCCGGTGATCCCGTGATTGAAATTTCCAAGGTCGACGAGACGGCCGTTGAGCGCGAGAAGATTCAGCACCTGATCGCCAACCTTGAACCACATCGAGGGATCGAGATTGACAGTGATGACGCCATCGCCTGGAACAACGAGCGGCGGTGAGATTGCCTGCGAGATCCTGATCTTCGATCTGAAGTAAACAGTGAATGGCGTTCCGTTCTCCGTGCCGTGCACCACCATGCTCGCACGGCTCGGGAAATCCGGATACGCGCTGCGAATGTCCGTGAGCAATGAAGGAGTCTTTGCAGCCTCGTCATCATCATCCTCATCATCCGCTTCGAGATCGTCGATCTTGAACTTGAACGAATCGTAAGTACCCGCCGGAACGTTCTCGGTGGTTATGGTCGCAACGCCACTTCCATCGAGCGGCAGGTCGACGATGAATGGACCACCCTCGAACTCGCACTCGTCATTGTCTTCATCCTCGTTGTCGTCTTCATCATCATCGCCGCCGCGACCGGATTTGTCGTTGGCTGACACGCGCAGGTCATCATCGTGCTCATCATCGTCGCCGCACACGCTCGATGATTCAGACGACTTGAGCTCGAGCTCCTCGACGATGAAGCGAATGTCGTCGATAACGAGAGTGCCGTTGGTGCCGGTCACTGTGAGGTCGGTCGCCAGTCGCGCGTCGTCAGACAGCACTACGTTCGCTCTGACCGCGGCGCTGCCCCCGGTTGAGAACTTCACCGCAACATTTCCACCGCTTTCCGGTCCCGTCGAGTCGCACGCGGCAAGGAAAACGATGAGCGCAGCCAAAGAAATGGATCTCTTCATATTGTACCTCCCTTCATTGATGCATTTGAGACAGTATTTGAGCGAGCAGGAACTGCACCCCTACTCGTCTGACTTCGCGGATTCATAACGTGGTCACATGATCTATCGAGCTCTCGCGGATCTCGTCGTCGTCGTTCATGTCTGTTTCGTACTCTTCGTCATACTCGGCGGATTTCTTTTGCGCCGATGGCCGAAACTGATTTACGCACATATTCCGGCAGCGATCTGGGGAGTCCTCATTGAATTCGGTGGATGGATCTGCCCACTCACTCCGCTGGAAAATTCATTGCGCGCTCGCGGTGGACTCGAACGGTATCAGGGCGACTTCATCGATCATTACATTCTGCCCTTACTCTACCCTCACGGATTGAACAGAAACATCCAGCTCATCCTCGGCGTATTCGCGTTCGCGGTCAATGTGACTGCATATACGGTGTATGTCCGGAGCCGGCGACGATCATGAAAGCAAATCGGCTATGGACTCCGGAACGCCCACACACTCTCGTCGTCGCATGCTCCGACGGACGACTACAGGAACAGACCGACGACTTTCTGCACAAGCATATGGGTCTCGCGCAGTTCGATCGCTTCTACGTTCCGGGTGGTGGCGGGGCGCTCACTTCAAGTGGACGGGATTTTGTCAGAGCGCGGGAGCTGAGAAAGGAATGCGCATACCTCATCTCGCTTCATGATGTGCAGCGTGTCATTCTCGTTTTTCACGGACCAGCAGCGAACGGACCAGCCGAAGCTTTGTGCGCGGACTATCGAAGGAAGCTCCCCTATGCGACACCGCCTTATGTCGCGGAGCGTCAACGAATCGACGCTCTGGAGCTTATCGAGATCAAGTCTACCTGGGCAGGGAAGGCTGAGGTTTCAGCCTATCGCTGTGAAGTGAATGGCGCGGGAGAAGCAAGATTCGTAGAGTTGCACGCGTAGTCGATTGTCATCGTAAATTCGAAGAGCCGGCGACCGGAGCGATGGCGTGGAAGAATGGCGGGCAAAGCTCGCGGCTGGAGACAGCGCGGGTGCATGGGATCTCTTCATTGCCCGTTACCGGCGATTGATTCTTGCGATCATCCGCCGCACAATCGCCGAGGAGGATGATGTCTCGGAGATTTTTGACGACATCTGCGCAGAGCTCGCGATTGACGATCTCTCCCGACTCGCTCGTCATATTGATTCCGGCAAAGCGCGTCTATCAACCTGGCTCGTCACAGTCGTGCACAATCATTCGATCGACTGGGTGCGCCATCGGGATGGGCGGAGACGATTAAAGGCGCCGGCCGGGCTCACGCCGATACAACAGCAGATTTTCCATCGGGTCATCGGCGAGCGTCGAACTCACGTTGAAGCGTACGAGCTCATAAAACAGAACGCACCCGAAGATCTGACTTTCAACGCGTTCGTACGGCAGGTGAAAGCAACGTTCGAAGCGCTCGAGCAAAAAAGCGGCGCGACCGTCACCCGGTATTTCCCGGGGCCGCCACCTCCGCTCGGCGAGCCCGAAAAGGACGTAGAAGAAACCTTGCTCTCCACCGACATCGGAGAACGTCTCGCTCAGACTATGCGCACACTACCTCCCGATGAGCGGCTTGCGGTTCAACTGTTCGTTGTCGATGAGCTTCCTGCCGCGCGTGTCGCAAAAATCGTTGGATGGCCCAACCCCAAGGCAGTGTACAACCGCGTCTATCGAGCGCTCGCAACTTTGCGGGAAGAGCTGAAGCTGCAGGGCTTTACTCCCGATGAGGGATGATCTGAGCAATCCATTTATCGATGTCCGTAGGATGGTGAAATGTCACAGCATCTAGACGACGATCGAATCTCGGCAATGGTGGATGGCAGGGGCGATCCTGATGCGCTCGCACACGTGATCGATTGCGTCGACTGTCGCCGGCGTATTGCCGCAGTCAGCCAGATTGTAGAGGATCCTCAAGTTGCATCTGAGATCGACGCGTTAGGCAGTGTGACAGGTCGACGGCCATGGATACGCAAGCCATCGTTCGCGTTCGCTGGTCTCGCCGCTGCCGCCGCAGCGACGATCGTGCTGCTGAATCCATCGCGCAGCATTGTGTCGACAAAAGAATCGGATTCTGCAGTTCATCGTGAAGCCGCGATAACGACAGCCGCCGCTCCCCGGGTGCTTTCACAGGGAAGAATTACAACTGATTCACTTCGCTGGACAAGTGTCAGCAAGGCGGACCTGTACCGGCTGCGTATCTGGGATCGCGCGGGAAATGTTCTGTGGACTACTGAAACGCGCGACACTGTGCTCGCTATTCCGCCGCAGCTAATAAACAAGAACGGGTTGTATCTCCTGGATGTAAAAGCGCGAACAGGCTGGGATCGATGGGTCTCGTCGAGCTTTGCCGAATTTGAAATACGACTTCACTAATGAGTGTGAGACAGTGACGCGCACTATCGAATGATTCTCGCGCTGGCGGTGGGGGTTGCGCAGCTCGTGCAGGTCAATCGAGATGCAATTGCGGATAAGGCGCGTACTCAACCCGACACAGTTCGTAACGCGATCTATCTTGCATACTCCGCCAATGAGATTTCGCGCGCGCGTGCCTTTGCGGAAGGATATCAACGCGCATGGTCGGATTCATTTTTCATTCGACAGGTAGCGCGCTTCGAGAAGCTGTCAGCAGCGGGGCGATCAGCTTTTGTTGCGGCGGATACGCTGCGCAAGGCCGGCAACGTTGCGATGTCGAGAGAAGGAATCCCAGCGGCGATGCGCTTGTGGCGGATGAGCCTCATGCGCTCGGGCTCGATCAACGAAGCTTCTATTCAAGCACCGACTCTCGTCGCAATCGGTGCAGGTTTTTTTCGGACTGGTGAGCTCGATAGCGCAACTGTCTATGTATCGAAAGCATACGAGATGGCATTGCGAATTCGAGATTACAGAACCGTCGGAAATGCACTCGGAATTCTTGCGAGCATCAGGAAGGAGCACGGAAGCTTCGGCGCAGCTACTGAGCTGTACCGCCGAGCTTCGCTCGTGCGAAATCGAAGTGGCGATTCACGCGGCCTGGCGGCGGATGAGAACAATCTCGCTCTAATCGCGGAAGCGCGGGGTGACTACAAAGCCGCCACTGCCGCATACCAGCGCGCACTAACTCTGAATCGACGTGAAGGCCGCCTGTCACTCGTCGCGCTCAATCTTGGCAATCTTGCGAGCATAGCGAACAATCTCGCCGACTACTCGCGAAGCGATTCGCTTTATCGCGAGGCGATTGCGCTGAATCGCAGTAATGGTGATCGCGCAGAAACTGCATTTCAGCTTGAGGGGCTGGGAAAGGTTCTAACGAATCGCGGTGAATATCGTGAGGCGATGACGGTGCTCACTGAAGCACTTCGTAATCATGACTCGAGTGGCGCAACCATCGAGGCAATCGAAACACGAACCAGCATTGCAGCGCTTGAGAGTGCCATGGGTAATCCTGAGGCTGCAATCAACACTTTAGGCGAAGCATCACGTGCTGCTGCTCTAACCAAGGCTCCTCCCGAGAAGCGAGGCGCGCTTGCTCTCGCACGCGGTGATCTGGCTCTGCAATTCGGTACGTTCCCGGATGCGGAAGCGGAATACGCAAATGCGGAGAGATACTATCGCGCTGCAGGCGATTCCTCTGGCATCGCACAGGCAATCAATGGACGCGCACTGCTTCTTCATTGGCGGGGTCATGACGCAGCTGCCCTGCCGCTGCTCGCTCAAGCAGCACGCATCCAGGAGACTATCGGAGATAATCGGGCTGCGGCACTGACTCGACTTGCGATTGCCGATGTCCAGCTCGACCGCGGAGAAATTACAGCAAGCCGCCGCACTCTCCTTTCGGCACGCGAGACTCTTAGCCGAATCGGAGATGTCGTGGGCGTAGCAACCGCGATTGGATCGCTCGCAGAAGTTTCGTATCAGGAAGGTGCGCCCGGGCAAGCAATCGCTCTTTACGGCGAAGCTCTTCGGCGACTCGGCGGGCGATCGGCATCGGAGCTGAGCTGGAGACTGCATACCGGTCGAGCGCAGGCGTTGCGCGCCAAAGGGTTGTTAAGTGAAGCAGCAAATGAATTTCGAGTTGCAATCGACGCGGCAGAAAAATCTGCGTCCGCTCTGCGACTGGAAGAGCGTCGCTCCGGCTTTCTTGCAGACAAGTGGACTGCCTACACCCAGCTGGCGCTCCTCGAGCAGGCGCGAGGCCGAACTGGAGAAGCATTCCTCGTGAGCGAACGAATGCGCGCGCGACAGATGCTCGATCTCATGTCTCGTGGTCGGGTTACCATGATGACCAGCACATCGAAGCGAGAACAGGACCTGAGGGCGCGAGTTGCGGTGCTCACCAGCCGCCTCGAATCGCGGGAGCCTTTCCAGCCGGGAGTGCGCGAGTCTCGCCTGTCTCCAGAAGCTGCTGACGCCACCCGATCGGAGCTGGACAGCGCGCAGAAGGAATATGCGAGACTGATGGTTCGCATTCGCGAAAGCGATCCTGGTCAGGCCAGGCTAGTCTCGGCTGAGCCACGGGCATGGCGGGATGTCGCATCACGACTGAAGTCTGACGAAGTGCTTCTCGAATATCTCCTAACAGACTCCGCATCATCAGTGTTCGTCGTGAGCAGGGATACTATTGCGGCAATCGATCTTCACGTCACTCGCCAGCAGATTACGGATCTCGTTGAATTCGCGCGCAACAGTGTGGATCACCCGGGCCCACCCGCGAATGTTCTCTGGCAGGCTCCGCTTCGACGACTCTATTCCTTGCTCGTCCGCCCTGCTGAGTCGAAGGGCATGTTGAAAGGAAAACGCACACTCCTTGTAGCTCCTCACGCCGAGCTTCACTTCCTTTCATTTGCTTCACTGATGCCGGATGTGAGTGGCAATCGTTTTCTGATAAACCGATATCAGGTCACTTACACTCCCTCAGCAACGGCGTGGGTCGAGCTCGGCCAGCGAAATGCGCGGGCTTCCGCGAACGGCGTTCTGGCATTGGCGCCGAAGGTAGATCGATTACCTGGATCGAGAAGCGAAGTGCTCGCGATTCGGCGGATCTACGGACGACGCGCGACGGTTCGCATTGGCAGCGACGCCACCGTGATTGCATTGCGTACAGCGTTGCCGAATGCGGGAATTGTTCATCTTGCCACATTCGGTGTGTTGAACAAGCACAATCCGCTGTTCTCTTTCGTGGAGCTTGCGCCACGTGGATCAGATGATGGACGACTGGAAGTGAACGAGGTGTTCGGTCTTCCGCTCAGTGGTCAGCTCGTGATTTTGAGCGCGTGTCAAACCGCTCTGGCATCGGGCGCCAGTGCCGATGTTCCACCAGGGGACGACTGGGTCGGTCTGGTGCAGGCATTTCTTCAATCGGGCGCTGGTGCTGTGCTGGCTACACTCTGGCCTGTAGAGGATCGCGCAACCGGAGAGTTGATGGAGCAATTCCATCAGCGCCTCGTGACAGGAATGCCTGCTCCGTCTGCGTTAGCTGAAGCGCAGCGAAAGGTGTTGAGCAATCCCGCGACGGCAAATCCTCGCTACTGGGCTGCCTTCTCGATCAGTGTTCTATCCCAGTCACAGCAAAACTGAGCGCTGACAATTACCCGTCAGTACTGTCGGCTGTCTTTCTCTGTCTCAACGAACTTGATGCACTGCCCCTGATTTCTGAAGCCATACTCAACCCATCGATCTTCGATACAGTCGACTTTCACTTCGGGATCAGCTGTAAAGAAGGACATGATGAGGCCGCTGTTGTCAGCCAGAGTGGCCGTTGTTGCAGCCGCGTTGAACGCCAGCACGCGCCTCGTTGTACATCCGGCAGCGCCGACCTGACAGCCATCCTTCGGATGACTTACTGCGGTTGCCGATGAATTGATGAACTCCACGACGAGATTGCTGCCGGCAGGATGTGAATATGATGTAGTGAAGTCGATGCAGAAATCGAACGAGTTGATTGTTCCTGCACCCGTAGTCGCTGGAATGGTTACGTCGCCGGAAAAAACTTCCGTCGGTATCGCCGAATAATTGTCATCGAACACAGTGCTCAAATTGGTGTTGTCCATCTGAGTTGGACCAAGTTTGACCGTCAGATGCACAGTGGACTGGCGCCCGCCGAAGAGCTCGTCGTGACGCAGGCAGAGACCGTCGATCTTGTCTATATCCAGCTCTGACCCAAGGAACACCTGCTGGTAGCGCATATGCGCACCGGTTTGTGGCCAGATGTTATTTACCTCGCCCATGACGCTGCCGTACGCAGCAGGAAGCACGTGTGCTGTCGCAGCAATTGTGACATCTGACGAAATGTCAGAACGCACTTTAAGCGACGGATTAGGCGACTGATCGCTGACTGACACAACGGACGTGGTGTCTGCACACGCCACGAGCAGGAGGATCATCAACGGAGGCAGCAGAAACTTTCTCATGGCACTCTCCGGGCTGAATCACATGGACAGCTACGTATTCTGAGGGTGTGACGCATGAGAAATACGAGTGTCACGCGGTTGCAAATTGCGCTTACAGGATTCCAGGGGAGCCCTAGATTTGTGAGTATGAGAATCGCCGGAAACGTTACGTGCTCCGTTTGTCTGTTTTTGCTTTCAGCGTCATGTGCTGATGCACAGCAGGGAAAAAGAAGCCAGCTCGCATCCGTTACTCAGCTTGTCGGCCCTGCGAAAATCGAGATCATTTATCGCAGACCGGTTGCTCGCGGGCGGGAGCTGTTCGGAAAGCTCGTCCCTTATGGAAGGGTATGGACGCCGAGTGCAGACAGTGCCGCGCTTTTCACAACGTCGACTGATCTCGAGGTCAACGGCTCGAGATTGAAAGCAGGTCGATACGCGCTGTGGATGGTGCCTGACAGCGCCAACTGGACCTGGGTCTTCAGCAAGGCACAGCCAGTGTTTCACCTTAACCATCCAGAAGCATCGGACGAAGTACTGCGAGTGAAAGCTTCGTTGCAGCAAGCCGAACACATGGAAACGCTCGGATTCTATTTCCCTATGGTCGACGCAGATTCAGCCGTTCTCAACATGCACTGGGGAAGGACGGTAGTTCCCTTACGGATAAAAGCTCGATGAATCGCTTTCTGATTGTTCTTTCCGCTCTCGCAACCGTGAGCGCCGCTCAGGCTCAGGCACCTCGTGCTGCAGCCACTCCGCATGAGCGACTCGCGCGGGAGATTTACGCTGAGCTAATTGGAATCAACACTGTTGATTCTGCTGGATCGACTACGCGCGCAGCCCGAGCTCTGGCAAAGCGATTTATAGACGCGGGATTTCCCGCTCAGGACATTCAGGTTCTAATCCCGCCAACAGACTCTACAAAAGGAAACCTGATTGTTCGTTACCGCGGCACGGGCAGCTCGCGAAAGCCGCTCCTTCTTCTTGCGCATCTGGACGTAGTTGCCGCACTGAGATCCGACTGGCCGCGCGATCCGTTCACGCTGTTCGAAGAGAATGGATTCTTCTATGGCCGGGGGACGGCGGATGACAAAGCCATGGCCTCGATGTTCGCTGCCAATCTTCTCACATACAAATCAGAAGGCTGGAAGCCAAATCGTGATCTGATTCTCGCCCTGACTGCCGATGAAGAAGGGGGAGACACAAACGGCGTCGAGTGGCTTATCGCAAATCATCGCGACCTCATCGAGGCGGCGTATGCAATAAATGAAGGCGGTGGAGGAACTCTCGCGGGCCAGGGAATGGATGTGCGCCCGCTGTACAATTCCATCCAGGCTGCCGAGAAGGTGCCGGAGAACTTCACACTCACGGTTCGCAATAGCGGTGGGCACTCCAGCACTCCCCGACCTGACAATGCGATTTACGCTCTGGCTGACGGTCTGTCGCGTCTTTCACGTTTCACGTTCCCTGTCGCGTTGAATCCGGTGTCGCGCGGATATTTCGAACAGAACGCCAGGCTGGAGAAACCGGGAGTGGCGGCAGCTATGCGTGCGATCGTCGCCAATCCTCTCGATTCTGTTGCAGCGGCGACTCTGTCAAAGGATCCGCGTTACGCGTCGATATTGAGAACTACCTGCGTAGCAACGCGACTTTTCGGAGGTCACGCAAACAACGCGCTTCCACAAACCGCGACTGCGAATGTGAATTGCCGCATCGCTCCAACCTCGAGCACTGAAGCAACACAGGCGACACTCGAGCGCGTGCTTGCCGATACATCGATAAAGATCACGTTCGCTGAAGCAACGAGAGAGCTTTACCCGAAATCGACAGATGCAATTGTGCCGGAGCTTCTCACCGCAGTCTCCGCGCTGACTAAAGAGATGTTCAATGACGTTCCGGTTATTCCCGTCATGTCGACAGGAGCAACCGACGGCCGCTTTCTTCGCGCCGCGGGAATTCCAACGTTCGGCGTGAGCGGAATTCTCTCACTTCCCGGCGAGTCGAATTCTCACGGTCGCGACGAGAAGCTGCGCACCAAATCCTATTACGACGGACTTGCATTCCTCGACAAGCTTGTAAGACGCCTCTCAACGAACTGACATGAAAGACGAACTCGACGAGCTGTCGCTCGATCCTCAGGACTGGAACGCTACGCGTTCTCTCGCGCACCAGATGCTCGACGAGCTCTTCGACGATCTGGAGAACGTTCGATCGCGTCCCGTCTGGCAGCGTTTGCCCGATGCTGCAAAAGCGAGCCTGTGTGTGCCGGCCCCACACAAGCCTCAGTCGCTCGAATCCGTCTATCGTGAGTTCCGTAAGAACGTCGAGCCTTACGCCCTGGGCAATCGCAATCCGAAGTTCTGGGGCTGGGTGATTGGCGGCGGAACACCAGTCGGAATAATTGGCGACATGCTCGCATCGGCGATGAATACGAACGCCGGCGGTTTCGAGCAGTCATCAGCCTATGTCGAGAAGCAGGTGGTCGACTGGTTCAAGGAAGTGTTTGGATTTCCGCCTGAAGCAACTGGACTTCTCGTAACGAGCGGATCTGCCGCGAACCTCACCGGACTTACCGTTGGACGGGACGCCATACTCGGCGATTCAGTAGAGGATGGAATCGGAGACAGAGGTGCGCGCGTCTACGCCTCCCAACAGGTACACAACTCAGTCGACAAGGCGATGGGAGTTCTTGGTCTTGGTCGGTCGAGTCTTCGAAAAGTCAAAACCAGGCCGGATCTTTCGATGGATACGAATCATCTTCGCGAGCTGATCGCGGCAGACAGGTCGAATGGTCTCACACCGATTGTTGTGATTGGAACGGCGGGAACCGTCGCGACTGGCGCAATCGATGATCTGTCGACACTTGCTGACATTTGCGCTGAGGAAAAGCTGTGGCTGCATGTCGATGGTGCATTCGGAGCAATCGCTGCTTTATCCGACCGATTGCGTCCACGAGTGAAAGGAATGGAGCGCGCTGACTCGATCGCTTTCGACCTGCACAAGTGGATGTCGGTCAACTATGACGCCGGCTGTGTGCTGGTGCGCGATCCGGACGCGCACATGAGATCCTTCTCGAGTCCTGCGAGCTATCTGTCAGCGTTGCCAGGTGGTGTATCAGTCGGCGGATATCTGTTCAGCGATCTGGGAATCGATCTCTCGCGAGGATTTCGCGCGCTCAAGGCATGGATGAGCATCAAGACTTACGGCTTCGACATGTACGCGCGAATGGTGGAGAAGAATGTTGCTCAGGCCGAATATCTCGCTTCACTCGTCGAGTCGAATGAGAATCTCGAGCTTGTTGCGCCAGTTCCTCTCAACGTTGTCTGCTTCCGGTACGTGGCGGGAAACCTGGCCGCTGAGCAGCTCGATGACCTCAATGCGCGTATTCTGGTACGACTTCAGGAGGATGGCCTTGCAGTTCCATCAGGAGTGCGCATTGGTGACAAGTTCGCTCTTCGTGTTGCGAACGTGAATCATCGCAGCCGCAAATTCGATTTCGATGCGCTCGTCGCAGATGTTGTGCGACTGGGCAGTGAGTTGAATCGGTAACGCAGGAGTCAATCGGGTTCTCTGTCTTCACGGTGTGAGATGCAGGTTACGCATCCGATCAACCATGGAGACTTTATGACCGCAGTTGCCACTGAGCAGCATTCACTCGATTCGATTCTCGATCAGCTCAATCAATTTCACCAGCGTGCGACGTACGGCGCTGTTGCCGGCGTAGTGAATTCGTCGCCCAGGTCACTCATGGCAGGCCGGGATCGTAATCCGGAATCGTCCTGGATTGTAAGCCGTCAGAGCGGACAGCCTACTGGCTATGCCGAAGACCAGAAACATGGCTCGCTTCTGGAGCGGGAGAGAATCCTGGGATCGCCAGAGGAATTGCGGTCCTGGCTACGGGATCCGATCTGAATACTGAATGCTGAATGCTGACTTAGTGAGGAACAAGAACGAGGACTTTCTCGGTTCAGGTCCTCACTAAGTCAGCATTCAGCATTCAGCATTCAGTATTCCTACACTGATGCAATAATCCGATTTATCAGGGTGATCAGCGGTGCCGCATCAGCTGACTGCAGCACTCCAGTATTTACAAGATCATTGATCTGGTTCAACAGTGCGTTCAGCTGATTCACTGCAGGACCACCACGCTCGAAACCGGAGATGGCAGCATCGAGCTTCTTTAGAAGTGATGTTGCGGTAGCCTTGTCTATCTTGCCGTCTGTAAAGAGCTGATTGACGATCGCCTTCGCGTTTGTCGCAGCCTGCACCTGCGTCATCACTGTTGCCGTCGTTGTAACCGTGTCAGCAAGTGTGAGCGGATCACTGACAATGAGCTGCACCGTATACGTGCCCGCCGCTGTGTAAGCATGATTTACACTCGATCCCGTTCCGGTTGCGCCGTCGCCAAAACTCCACGCATAGCTCAGAGGCTGACCGTCGGCGTCTGAAGAGGCAGCACCGCTCATCGCGATGCTCTCGCCAGGGAGATAGCCACTGTAGGGGCCATCGACTTGGGCGACAGGAGGAACTGTGTTGCTCTCGACTGCGATTTCAATTGGATCCGGTAGAAGCGAAAGCACATCGTATCCGCTGAGTGCCTCTACTGAATCAACAGTGGTGAGATAGGTGTGCCAGTCGACATTGCGAACACCGGCAACGTTCGGCATCACTGCCGCGTAAACCTGCACATCATCGTAGCTGTCGACGTTGGCGAGTCCCTGGTCACGCGGAAGAACCAGCGCAACTTTCCACGTGTACTCGGGGATCACGATCTTTCCTTCGTTCTTGAGTGTGCCCTTGTTACCGGCAACACCGGCAATGATGTACACCTCCTTGTTCTGGAAGCGTGCAAGATCGCCGAGGAAGTTTTCCATGTTTGCCCACGGTCCCTGATTCAGGTCGGATGCCTGGGGAACGATGTTGCTGAAGTAGAACGTGTATGCGTTGTCGAGGCTTCCCGTTGTCCGATCGAATGATCGCGCGAGGTGACCGCGATCGATTCCGAAACCGTTGATTGCGGCGGAGCCGGTGTAAGCGTTCGTTGTATATGGTGTGGCAATTCCTGCGGCAGCCGGATCGAAGGTGAAGCAATCACACCGGTCGAGCGTGCCGATGTGCGAAGCATCGAGATCGTAGCTCACCCAGTTGGGAGTGCCGCGAGTTGCGTTGAATGAGGATGTGTACTCTGGATGAGTGATGATGAAGTCATCGCTCGCATCGGAGTCCGTTGGAGTTCCGAACTCAGTGTTTCCTGCGTACATCGCTGTGAGGCTTGCCGTTGCAACTGTTGTCGGCAGCGTCCACGTGTTCGTGATCGTGCCGTTCTTGATCGTTGCGCGGAATGTTGCAGAGCCTGCGGTGATTGCGGTGAATACGCCATCCTGATCGATGCTTGCGACTCCGGGCGTTTCCGATGTCCAGACAAAAGTGGTATCGAGATCATTTCCACTCGCGTCGGTGAGAGTTGCAAAGAGCTGGTCCTGAAAACCGACCGGGAGTGCAACATCACTTGGCAGTCTTCCCGAGAATGAAATGGCCGGCGGCGGCGGCGGCGGATTGCACGCATCGAAAGTGGCTGGCTGCGGTCCGTACCAGTCATCTGCATAACGCATCAGCGAGAAGGAATCCGGCCGGCTGCCTGTTTCGCGAACACCGATATCCGTCGACGTCTGACCGACTGCGGGTCCGTTGGTCGCGGTGAAAGATCCTTCGTAGGAAATGAAATCCGTTACAACGTTGCCGGTCTTTACGAGAGCAATTCCATCCGGATCGATTCCAGTTGCCGTGCTCGCGCCGTTCTGCAATCCTGGCGCAGCGAATGTGAGCACCCCGCGTCCATCACACGATGATGGAATCACACCGGTGAGCGCGATTGTGCTGTAGGTCACTCCACCGTTGCCGTTGTAAAGAACGAGACTCCATCCGCTGACATCCGTTCCTGCTGGTCCCTCGATCTCGATGCGCTCATTTGTGTCGGTGCCCGAGTTGTCATAGTGAATCTCGGAGATGAACGATGGACCGCTCACATCGGGAGGCGCCTCATCGACAAAGAGTGTGACCGTGTCCGCTAATGCTCCAGAAGTTGCGACGATATCTGCTGTGCCCGGCGTTACCCCAGTCGCGAGTCCGGTTGCAGTCACCGTTGCGACAGCTTCGTTGAGGCTCGACCAGGTAAACGTTGCACCGGGAACAGTCGCGCCGGATTCATCCTTTGCGGTTGCAGTGAACTGCTGCGTGCCGCCTTCGATGATGGTCACTCCATCCCCAGGCGTGACCGTGACACTTGTGGCAGCTCCCGGCGGAATATCATTGCAGACACCGAAGCTGTTTGGGGAAGGTCCGCTCCATTCGCCGGATCCATTGCGCTTGAGCGACTCAACTCCCGTAACGGGATCGACTGGCTCGGCGGCCTCGGAGACACCAATGTTCGTCGACGTCATCCCTGCTGCGGGACTGGCTGGTGCAGTACCAGCAGCAACGAAGCTTCCTTCATAGGAGAGGAATTCGACTACGGCGCCTGTATTGTCGACAAGCGCGAATCCATCAGGAGCGCCATTCTGGATTCCGTCAGTTCCGTAGGAGATCACGATGACACCGCGAGCGCCGCACGTGGCAGGAATCGTTTGCGTCAGCGTCGTGGTGCCATACGGAAGCAGCGAGGTCGACGCGCCATTGTAGAGTACGAGCTTCCATCCGGTCAGATCGGTGCCCGCGGGTCCCGAGATCTCTATTTTCTCGTTGGTATCGGTTCCAGCGTTGTCATAGTGAAATTCACTGACACGCACATCCGGCAATACAGCCGCGACGACGTCAGTGCGAACGCTGAGCTTCGATTCAGGTGCAGTGACTTCGTTTTCGGAACACGAAACCGTCAAGAGTGCTAGCGCAGCGAGAGCAGCACTTACGATCCGTAGACGCATTCGATTTTCCTTCGTGTGAGAGACTGGGTGGGGTGTTCAGCTGGCGGGAGCGACAGAGGAACAATATTCGATAATAAATGCTTGTGGTAGAACCGAGTGTGTACCGAAATCGCCATTTACATTGCGACACTTTGTAACGCTCTCGTGACGATCGGGTCCAGAGTCTGCACTTGAGACCGGCAATGCTCTCTTTCCTTGTTGTTGCACAGATTGCTGCAGCTCAGCCTGAATCACCGGCGCTGCGACAATTCATATCCGACGCTGCGGCGGTCAATGCGCAGATTCCGGATCGTCTTCGCGCGTACCGCGCAAGAATAGAAACGGAGATGTCGCTCGCGCTCCTCGATTCAGGAAAGCGCGAGCGAACTGCCCAGATCGAACAGATTGCCAGCGACGTTCGGTTCCGCACACCCGATCGTTACGACCAGCGCGTGATTGGATACCGCAATCAATCAGTGGGTCCTACGTTTTCGCTGATGTCGATTTTCGGAGGCTGGACCACGCCGACACTCTACGGACATCACCTGCAGCTCGGCGTAACGTCTGCGACGTCCACCAACCGCGCGATCAACCCCAGCGGCGCGAGCCTGGCGATCCATCCGCTCGCTCAAAATCGGGACACATACTATATGTATGAGGGTGGCGACACTGCCGTCACTCTTTTCTCCACCAGCGGCCGCAGAATTCCGCTCGCCCGTATTCGTGTCACGCCGCGGCCGGATGCGCCCGGTGATGCGATTCTCTTTTACGGAGACATGTACCTCGACGCCGATCGCAAGCAGATCGTCCGCATGAGAGGGCGAATCGTCGAGCTCAAGGACGGAAAGGTCACGTTGAAATCGGGAAGCAAAATTCCCGGAGTAAGTGGCGCGTCCTTCGTAGAGCTGGTGAACGTCGAGGTGAACGGCGAATACTGGCTGCCTGCATACCAGCGCACGGAGTTCCAGGCTCGACTCGCATTTCTCGGTGAATTCAGAACTCTCGTGCGGATTGTTTCCAGATTCTACGACATACGAGCGAATGATTCGTCGTGGACCGGACCAGAAACACCTCCGGGGATACAGCACAGTCTCACGTTCGCATCTGCATCATCCCAGCAGCGATACCACGATTGGCAGTCGCCACTGGGATCGGCGAGCACCGATGCATATTTCGCCGAGTTTGACGATCTCGCTCCTGATTCATGGCGAACCGATGCAGGAACTGGTTTTCGGCTGACACCTCGCACACTCGGCGAAGTGTTTCGATTTAATCGCATCGAGGGTGCCTTCACCGGACTTTCCCTGTCGCATCAATTCGGTGGTGTGAACGGAGTCCTCGCGCGCGGCTCACTTGGATATGCTTGGGCTGAGAAAGTGCCGCGTGGAATGTTTGGAATTCAGCGAACACTCGGCCGCACTACAACGGGAATTCGCGCTGAGCGTGCGCTCGCTCACACGAATGACTTTCAGCCGCCTTTGAGCTATGGGTCGACACTGACTGCACTGTTCGGGAGTCAGGACGACTTTGATTATCTCGACCGTAGATCCGCGACGGCCTTTGTTTCACGCACATTCGGTGCGCAGCATCAATCGAGCATGCGCCTCGAGATTGGCCCCGGTGCCGATCACGCAGTGCAGCAGAATGTGTCGAAGGGATTTTACGTCGCGAAGAATGCCGGGTTCAGGCCGAACCGTGGAATCAGGGAAGGGAATTATTTCCGATCCACGGCGTCGCTGGAAATAGATCCGCAGGTGAGCGGTCTGTTTGTCGATCGCGGCGTTGGCCTTTCCCTCTATTACGATCGCGCCGACGGCGATCTCAAATGGCAGCGCGTCGAGGTCCGCACTGCAGCGCGTCGCGAGCTCGGACCATTTCAACTGTATGCCCGGGGTGATGCCGGTGCGCTGCTCAGCAATCCGGTGCCGCAGCAGATGTTCGAGCTCGGGGGAGATCTTGGTCTCAGCGGATTTGACTATAAGGAATTCGCCGGAGACCGCGCAGCATTGGTTCGGACCGTTATCGGGTACACGTTCCCGATTCTAAGGGCTCCCATACGTTTGCCGAGTGCCCTGGTTCTCCCGGGGCTGGCACCGGGAGTCGCAGTGGGGATCCACGGCGGATGGGCGGAAGTTTCGAGCGATGACGCAAGGCGGGCACTGCTCGAGCTGGGTACGAGACCCGATCCGGAAACAGGCCTGCCCGTTCCCCTGTCAACTCCAACGGATGGTGCCAGAGCATCAGCTGAGTTTCTCGCGACATTCTTCAGCGGCGCAATCGCGATTGGAATCACCCGGCCGATCGACGAGTCGAGAAAGTGGAAACTGACGTGGAGGATTGGTCAGGGCTTCTGATAACATCGCTGAAATGAACACTCGCAAATTCGCATTCAGCTACGCAGTATTGTTGCGACCGCGAACCGGGTGACTTTCGTTGAAGGTGACAACCGGAGAAATACCGGCAACAGACATCCGCTCCACAAGGAATTCTGCGGTGGCGATGGCTTTACAGATCGTCATCGTGGCCCTCTCCTACGTCACTGCAGCCCGCATTGGTCTCAGTCTCGATACGGTTGGGGGATTTGCAACACTTGTGTGGCCGGCGAGTGGAATTGCATTGGCCGCGCTGCTTCTCGGTGGATTCCGGCTGTGGCCCGCTGTCGCGATTGGCGCCTTCATCGCGAACTACCTTACCGGTGCACCACCATTTGCAGCGGTCGGTATAGCGCTCGGTAATACTTGCGAAGCGCTGGCAGGCGCATACCTCCTCCGTAAGCTTCCTGGCTTCCGATGCCAGCTCGATCGAGTGCGCGACGTGCTTGCGATGATCATACTCGCTGCCGGTTTGAGCACTCTCGTTTCTGCGACGATCGGGGTTACTACTCTGCTGACGTTCGATCTCATTCCGCCAGCAGGGTACAGCGAGACGTGGAAAGCGTGGTGGCTTGGCGATTCAATTGGTGATCTCCTTGCCGCTCCTCTCATTCTTGTCTGGGCGGAATACAAACCGCGCATTCGAATTCGGCGTTTTGGCGAGTCCCTCGCGCTCGCGCTCGCGATATTCGCGATTGGTTTTATGGTCTTCGGAGCCAATTCGAGTGGATACGGCGCTTCCACGGGAAGAGAGTACATGCTCTTTCCTCCGCTCATCTGGGCTGCACTCCGTTTTGGAACGCGTGGCGCGGTTACATCGAGTGCGCTTGTCACGGTTATAGCTGTCTTTTACACGGCAATGGGCCGTGGTCCATTTGCACAAGGCGAGCTGCATGGCAATCTCCTCGCGCTTCAGACGTTCGCCGGAATCAGTGGTGCAACATTCCTGGTACTCGGCGCATCGATCGAGGAGCGGCGGCGGGGTGCGAAAGATCTGAACGCTGCGCGTGAGATTGCAGAAAGCGCAAACCGGGCGAAGGCCGGATTTCTCGCGGTGATAAGCCATGAGCTGCGCACTCCGCTCAATGCGATCATGGGCTATGTCGAACTGCTCATCCTCGAGATCGACGGTCCGCTCAACGCAGGGCAGCGGGGGATTCTCGAGCGAATTCGACAAAGTCAGCGACACCTTCTCTCGCTGATCGAAGACGTTCTGGGATTTGCGCAGGTCGAAGCCGGCCGATTGTCTTTTACCTTGCAGCCTGTGCGGGTTCGCGATGCAATTGCCTCCATTGAACCGATCATCGAGCAGGAATCAAAGAAAAAGCAGCTGACGCTTTCGATAGTAGAAGCTCCATTGGAGCTCGCCGTACGTGCGGATCCCGACAAGTTGCGTCAGGTGCTGCTGAATCTCGTCACCAATTCGATCAAGTTCACTCCACCGAACGGAAGTGTGTCGATCTTTGCAGAGCGAGAGCGCGGACGAGTGAAGATCGACGTGAAGGATACCGGTATCGGAATTTCAGCAAAAAATCTCGGACACGTTTTTGATCCCTTCTTTCAAGTCGATCAGGGCGGAACGCGGAAATTCCCGGGAGTTGGGCTCGGTCTATCGATTGTGCGGGACGTTGTTCTCGCGATGGAAGGCGATGTCGAGATCGAGAGTGAGCCCGGCAAAGGAACGACCGTCAGTGTGATTCTTCCTTCCGCTGATGCGTCTCAGTCAGCGGAATTCCCTGACGTCAAGCAGAGACTGGCGGTCTCCGATTCATCCACGGACGCGTCTGCTCGAGCTGCGATGCAATCCTGAGAAGCGTCGCCTCGTCTCCGTATCTTCCAACAAAGTGAACGCCAATCGGAAGATTTTGCGCGTTCCAGTAGAGTGGAACTGACATCGCAGGCTGCCCGCTCACATTGAACAACGGCTCGTAAGGAATCACGTCGAAAACTTTCTCCGCTGATTTCTCCAGAGCACCAATCATTTTCAGAACACGCCCCGCACGAAGGCGGCCGAGTAGTTTGATCATCGCCATTTCGTGTGCTGGCGGCTGCAGTGATCCGGTGGGAAATGGTGGCACGGCAAGCGTCGGAGTGAGGAGAAGATCAAAGTTCTGGAAAAATTCTCCCATGCGGCGGGCTGAGCTTCTGAGATAATGTTCTGCGTGAACAAAATCCCCGGCGGACAGAGCCGCGCCGAGCAGATTCAGCGCCCATGTGGTTGCTTCCACATCGTTCGGTGTCGCTGCTCGTCCAATTACCTGAGAGGCTTCATACAGATCAGCGTGCAGCTCACCGCAAACCATGATGAGAAATGAGCGATTGAACTGTTCTTTGTCTACCGGTGGCTCCGCTTCGACGAGCTCGTGGCCAAGCGAAGCAACCAGTGCAACTGCATCAGCGAGCGCGGCCTTGCAGTCGTCGTGCACGAAATGCCCGAGCAGCGGCTTGCTGGTGTATGCAATTCGCAGCTTGCCGGGATCACGTCCGACTTCTTCGATGAACGGACGCTCGGGCGGCGCAGCATAGTAGGGCGCACCAACATCCGGACCTGAGATCGCGTCGAGCATTGCAGCGCTGTCGCGAACTGAGCGAGTGAGGCAATGTTCGATTGCTGCGCCTTGCCAGTGTTCACCGGTAAGCGGTCCGGCGGGAGTTCTTCCGCGTGTTGGCTTCAGTCCAAAAACTCCGCAGCACGATGCGGGAATGCGAATGGATCCACCGCCATCTCCACCGCCAGCCCACGGAACCATTCCACTTGCGACTGCTGCTGCTGAACCCCCTGATGATCCACCGGTTGTTCTCGTTGTGTCCCAGGGATTCAGCGTTGGACCAAAAGCTTCAGGCTCAGTGAACGGTGTGAGTCCAAATTCCGGTGTATTTGTTTTGCCGACAACGATTACGCCAGACCGTCGAAATCGTTTTACGAGCTCAGTGTCGTATGGAGGAATCCAGCCTTTTAGATAGCGGCTTCCACTCGATATGGGCTCGCCTGCAAACCATGAAAGCAGATCCTTTAACATGAATGGAACGCCGCTGAACGGACCATCGACCGGAGATTCAGCTTCCTTGAGCGCCCGGTCATACATCTTGTGGATCACTGCATTGAGCTTCGGATTGAGAGCCTCGATGTTTTCAATCGAAGCTGTGATGAGCTCGCGCGCGGATACCTGCTTTGTGCGCACGAGCTCTGCAAGAGACAGCGCGTCGTGCGAAGAGAAGTCTTTCATTGCGGGCTTAATTGAAAGCCCTAGTCACCTTTCTGGTAGGTGCCCATCAATTCAGCCTGCGCGAGGATATGCCCTTTCATTGCATCCTCGACATCCTTCTTTTTGGCTGACGAAAGATTAAGGGTCGTATCGAGTGCGTAGAGCTTGAAGAAATAGCGATGGCGACCGATTGGAGGGCAGGGACCGCCGTACTGTTTTTTGTCCCAGTCATTCGATCCGGTCATGGCGCCCGAAGGCGGTGAGCCTCCCTCGGGAATTCCATTCGCGGTCGGTGGAATGTTGTAAACCACCCAGTGCACGTAGACCCGCTGCGGCTTCGCAGGATCAGGTGCGTCCGGATCGTCGACTATCAAGGCCAGGCTTCTGGTTCCATCGGGAGCTCCCGACCAGGAGAGCGCGGGTGACGAATCGTCGCCCTCACACGTGTATTTTCGCGGAATTTTTCCGCCGTTCGAGAAGGCTGAGGATGTGATTGTAAGGGTCATACGTTGCCAAGCCGCATTGGCTATGCCAGTCCCCACGAAGATTTCCGTTTCATCCTAAATGGTTATTCCGTAAGTTTGGCCTCCGAATGAGCGACGTCCTTCCGCGTCTTACCTCCGCACTTGAAAGCCGCTACCGCATCGAGCGCGAAGTTGGCGTTGGCGGAATGGCCAGAGTTTATCTCGCGCATGACATACGTCACGAGCGTGATGTCGCAATAAAAGTCCTGCATCCGGATCTCGCTGCTGCACTTGGAAGCGAGCGATTTCTCGCTGAGATCAAGACAACCGCGAAGCTGCAGCATCCGCACATTCTTCCGCTTCTGGAATCAGGAGAAGCGGATGGGCTTCTCTACTATGTAATGCCATATGTCGCCGGCGAATCTTTGAGAACCAGACTCGACCGCGAAACCCAGCTTGCTGTCGACGATGCAATCCGGCTTTCACGCGAAGTTGCGAGCGCGCTGGACTATGCGCATCGCCATGGAGTTGTTCATCGCGACATCAAGCCTGAGAACATTCTGATTCACGAAGACCAGGCGCTCGTTGCGGATTTTGGAATTGCCCTCGCAGTGAGTGCTGCCGGTGGCGCGCGAATGACTCAGACAGGGCTGTCGCTCGGAACTCCGGCGTACATGGCACCCGAGCAGGCCATGGGAGAGCGTGCAATCGACGGACGCGCCGATATCTACGCCCTCGGCGCCGTGACGTATGAGATGCTCGTCGGTGAAGCGCCGTTCACTGGACCGACTGTGCAGGCGATTGTCGCGCGCGTGATGACGGAGAGCCCGCGTCCAGTTACGGGACAGAGGAAGTCAGTTCCGGCGAATGTGAATGCGGCCGTTCTGCGGGCACTCGAAAAGCTTCCTGCAGATCGATTTCACTCAGCCGCAGAGTTCAGTACAGCGCTTGTCACAACGGGATTCGATTCAGCTGCAGCGGCAAAGTCCGATGTTTTGTCGAAAACGCAGCGGACGCAATTCGGGCCACGCGCATCGTGGATACCGTGGGTGCTTGCTGCGGCTGCGAGTGTCGCCGCGATCTACTTCGCGGTTCGTGGAACAACGGGAAACAAGGACACAGAGCCAACATATCTGGCAGTCGACCTCCCTCAGGATCTCATCATTCCTTCGGGGTCCACCGATGGATTGGGAATCTCGGACGATGGAAGCATGATCGCGTTTGCGGCGGTCAATCAAAGCGGTCGTGCTCAGGTTTTTCTCAGAAGCCTTCACAGCGATGAGCTTCACACAGTGGATGGATCCGCCGGCACGCTCGGCGGCATAGCGTTTTCTGCAGATGGTAAATGGGTTGCGTTCAACGCCAATCGGAAAGTGTACAAGGCTTCCGTCAAAGGCGGTCCGGCAACTCCTTTGGCAAACTCAGGCTGGGCGCATCTCGCGTGGGTTGGAAGTGATGCAGTCATCTACACGCGTAACTACGACTCTGGTCTCTTGAAAGTCTCATCCGAGGGACGAGACAGTGTGACGCTCACCGAGCCTGACAGAAAGAAGGGCGAGCTGGGACACTGGTGGCCGCAGCTCCTGCCGGATGGCGATCATGTGCTTTTCACCAACTATACGACTCCTGCTGACAAATCGAAGATCGAAGTGTTATCGCTGAAGAGTGGGAAGCGACAGGTAGTGCTCGATGGTGGTTACTTCGGCCGATATGTCAAAGGGCATCTCGTCTTCGTGAGAGATGCGGGAACAATGACTGTTCCATTCGATGCAGGATCGCTCAAAACAAAAGGGTCCGCAGTTCCACTCGACCTTGATGTCGAAATCAATCCGCCATCTGGATGGGCGGCGTTTGCAATCGCTCCAAACGGCACGCTCGTGTACCGCAAGGATGAGCTGAAAAGCGTTTCGATTACGTGGGCTGATGAAGGTGGAAACGAAGAAGCAGCGGTTGATTCCAGCGCACGCTACACCGGTATAGAAGCCTCCCCCGACAGAAAAAAGCTCGCGGTTGTGCGCGACGGCGATGTGTGGATCTATGACCGGCAGCGAAAACTTTTCTCCCGGCTCACGCAGACTGAGCAAAGGGAAGTAAACCTCTTCTGGACACCGGACAGTCGGGAAGTGGTGTACGCTCGAGACGAGCCACAGTACGACGTCTTCAAGCGATCAGCCGATGGAAGCAGGGCGGAGGAGCGCGTTAGTACTTCGCCGAACGACAAGACGCCGAGGCAGGTTTCTCCGGATGGGCGACTTCTGATCTACGACGAGGACGCCGGAGGGGGCAATGCACAGGACGTCTTTGTCGTTTCGCCCAATCCATCGCAGCCGATGGAAAAACGGATGGTCGTTGGCGGACCGGGAAATCAAACCGAGGCCCGGTTCTCACCTGACGGGAAGTGGATTGTCTACAGTTCAGACGAATCGGGACGAAAGGAAATCTTCGTCGCACCCTATCCGGCTGATCGTGGACCGAGTCGACAACAGGTTTCTTCAGGTGGCGGATTCACGCCGCACTTCAGCGCAGATGGACGGACGATCTACTACGGATGGAATGCACGAATCATCAAGGCCGCGTTCAATCCGGGCACTGGTGATATCGGCACGCCGGAAACGTTGACCAAGATCCAGCCCGTTCTCGATTGGACAACTGCTCCCGACGGCCGATTTCTCGTTCTCCGTGTTTCCAAAGCGGCGGAGCGGCGATCGGTGAAAGTCGTTTTGAACTGGGCTGCAGCACTCGAGGCGAAGAACTGATGGCGAGCCAGCTGGGAAATTCGATCAAGTCACTGATGCTGCGCGAGCTTCGCGCTCTCGATCGAGAGATCGCTGCCTACCGCGACGACGAATCTCTCTGGCAGACACCACCCGGAATAACAAACTCCGCAGGAAATCTCGCGCTTCACATGGCCGGCAATCTTAGACATTTCATCGGGCATGTGCTTGCAGGCTCGAGTTACATCCGGAACCGTGACGCTGAATTCAATCAAACGAAGCTCGCGCGCGATGAACTGCGTGCAACTGTTGCTGATGCGATTGCAGAGCTGGACACTGCCTTCGACAAGATCACCGATGAACAGCTTGCGTCAGAATTTCCGCTCGCAGTGATGGAGAATCGTTTCAGAACTTCCGATTTTCTGATCCATCTTGCAGTACATCTCTCGTATCACCTCGGGCAGCTCGACTATCACCGGCGACTGGTTACCGGAGACTCGACGACTGTCAATACTGTCAGTCCGCGTGAACTCAACCCACTAGGGAGGTCGTGATGACTGGACTCGTCATGCTGTGGCTTCCGATCCTGATTTCAGCGGTACTCGTCTTTGTCGCGAGCTCGATCATTCACATGGCGAGCCCGTGGCACAAGAACGACTATCCTCCACTTGCGAATGAAGATGAATTCAGGCGAGTCGTCGGACCGCTGGATCTTCCACCTGGCGATTACATGATCCCGCGGCCCAAGTCACGCGAAGATCTGCGAAGCGCCGAGTTTGCGGCAAAAGCTGCAGAAGGTCCGAATGTCATCATGACCGTCCTGCCGAAAGGCATGATGTCGATGGCAAGGAATCTCGTTCAGTGGTTCGTCTATCTGCTCGCTGTTTCAACTCTTTCGGCATATGTCGTAGGAAGATCCACACCGCCAGGCGCAGTCTACATGCACGTGTTTCAGCTGATCAGCGCGATTGCATTCGTTGGGTATGCTGTCGCGCTATGGCAGATGTCGATCTGGTATCGCCGCGCGTGGAGCGTGACCATTAAGGCGACAGTCGACGGATTGGTCTACGCGTTTCTTACAGCAGGAGTGTTCGGCTGGCTCTGGCCGAAATAATCAGTCGCGGAATACGTCGAGCAGCTTTCCTTCCCGCACCAGGTGACGCGCTACCTGGTGCGTGCTGCATTCATAGGTGACAATTTCGACGTGCGGCAGTCCCTCGAGTACTTTCGTGCGCTTCATGTCGTGCTTGTGATGCGCGCAGAGATGAATGCTAAAATCAGTTTTACCATTCCAGTTGCGAAGCAGTCGCGGCAGGTTCCGGTATTTCCAAAGCTTCGGCGGAATCGACATCTCCCGCATCAGATGATTCGGGCTCACGCTGTTCCGCAGCTGATGCCAGTCACCATGTAAAAGCGTGAGCCACACCGAACCGTAAATCGTTGGTGCGAAAGCATGGACGCGATCAGCGCCAAGGACGTAACCGAACACGATCGCACCGAAGCCCCCGCTCGACGTTCCGACGCAGGTAATCTTTTCGGGTGAAAGGCGCTCGATCTCCGCGTTCAGTCTGGCAACGAGCGCGTCAAATCCGTATTCGTCCGGCGGACATCCCCGGAAGTAAAGGAGGTGCGTGGAATCCCGAAGCAGGATTCGGCTCGCGCCGAGGTGGCCGCTTGCGGCGAAGAAATCGTAGGGCGGCATGGTCAACGCACCCTGAAAGCCTGTAAAGGCGATCAGCAGTCGACTGCTGTCAGTTCCGCGCTCGACCAGGATATTGGATTCCATACAACTTTTCGATAATCCAACCATAAGCCGGGGCGCTCTTCTTGCCAATTGCTACAGGCATGCGGACTCGGCTCGCAATCGGTATCCTGGTTTTGTTCCTTGCCTTCAGCGGCATGGCGGCGACGGTTTTCTCCTGGTACGGATACCGTGTCTTCACCGAGATGACTCCGGGCTCGTGGCGGACGCCGACAGAGATACTCGACAGACAGGGACGTGTGATTGTCTCTCTCTATGGTAGTGAATGGAGAGTTGCAGAGCCTGTAGTGCTGAAGGATCTGCCCGGATACATACCCAATGCTTTTCTCGCGGCAGAGGATTCGCGCTTCCGGTCCCACATCGGAATTGACCCGATTGGAATTGGTCGTGCCGCTGTCTCGAACGTTGTTGCCGGAGGGGTGACCGAAGGCGGCAGCACGATCACGCAGCAGGTCGCAAAGACTCGCTTCCTGTCCAACAGACGCACGATGTCGCGCAAGTTCGTCGAAGCCGGCCTTGCACTGATGATCGAAGCGAAGCTCACAAAGGACGAGATACTCGAAGCTTACCTGAACGAAGTCTATCTCGGACATCGTGATGGAAGGGAAGTGCGCGGACTTGGTGAGGCTGCGCGAGTGTACTTCGGCAAAACGCCGGCAAAGCTAAGCGTTGCTGAAGCTGCTCTCATCGCCGGAATGATTCGCGCACCGAATCGCGACAACCCCGACGAGCGCGCACGAATCGCAAAGGAACGGCGCGATGCAGTGCTTGGCGTAATGCTTCAGAAAAAATGGATCGACCAGGCGGCTCACGACAACGCAGTCGCCGAAAAAGCAGACTTCAATCCGGGTTCACGCCGACTGAGGCCGCATCCTTATCTGCTCGCAGCCATTCGTCAGGAATTCGTCGACAGAATCGGGCAGCGACAGCTCGCAGCGGGCGGGCTAAAGATCTACACTGCGGTCGATGAGCAAATGCAGGTAGCAGCTGAGAGAGCAGTGCGCTCGGGCACTGCCAACCTGCGGAAGGCTCACGGTTTTCTCAGACGAAAAAAACCGCTGCAGGCTGCGCTATTGAGCATTGAGCCGGAGACCGGCGGAATTCGTGCGCTTGTCGGAGGCTCGGACTTTACGCGATCTCAATACGATCGAACGCGGCTGATGAAAAGGCAGCCCGGATCCGCTGCAAAACCTTTCACTTATGCAGCGGCCATCGAGTCGAGAAGAATCACACCGGCAAGCATTGTTCAGGATGAACCGTTTCAATTGCAGCTTGCAAGCAACAAGACATGGGAGCCCAAGAATTACGATGGACAATTCCGCGGGCCTGTGACTGTTCGCGAAGCATTTGAAAAATCTCTCAATGTTCCCGCAGTTCGCGTTGCCACTGATGTTGGCGTCGATCGCGTGCGGGACATGTGGCACAACGCCGGAATCGAAGGTGACTTGTCGGCAACGCCGGCAATTGCGCTCGGAGTCGACGATGTGTCGATGCGCGAGCTCATTGCCGCGTACTCGATCTTCCCGAATCTTGGGGTGAGAGTAGAGCCGCATCTCATCGAGAAAGTGGAAAGTTCCGGCGGAGATGATATGTACACGTACGAAGTGCAGCGTACCGAGTCAATCGATCCTGCAGTTGCGTACGTCATGCACGTCCTGATGCGCGGCGTTGTAATTCGCGGAACCGCAGCACGGTTGAACCAGTACGGTCTTGGTTACGTTGCTGGAAAGACTGGAACGACAAGCAACTACAGAGACGCGTGGTTCGTCGGGTATACGCCGGATCTTCTAACAGCGGTATGGGTTGGATTCGATGACGGCACGCCACTCAGAATGTCATCGGGTGAAGCCGCTGTTCCGCTGTGGGGTGCCTTCATGTCGAAGGTTCCGAACAAACAGGAAGACATCGCATCGCCTCAGGGCGTGACCGTGATGGAAATAGAAGCTGCAACAGGAAGGGTGTGGCAGCCTGGTTGCGGGCCGAGTGTTACAGAGGCTTTTCTATCGGGGACCGAACCGCGTGATCCGTGCGGAGGAGTTTACGATCCATACGGCACGCTCTCGGTCTACACGGAGCCGGGGATCTACAACGACTCCATGGCCGCAGCAATGTATCCGTATGACACTGCGACATCGCGTGCTGAGGCGGTGACCGATCCTGATCTTGCCGACATGCCTGATCTCGACACGGCTGAAGTCAGTGTTGACACTGCTGACATCGAGCCTGAGCCGGTGAAGCCGCCCCCTGAGGTGAAGCCACCTGAAGTCAAACCGCCGGAGGTAAAACCTCCATTACCGACGCCAAAGTCAACACCAACGGATACAACGGTCGATTCGTTATCGACGGTTCGTCAGCGTCCCGGCTTGTCGTTCCTGAGCACGTCCCAGATGCGCTCATCCTCGGGCCCGAGTACCCAGACGGAAAATCCTCGAACTTTCTTTTCCCTGGCGAGATCGAGCTTGGCTTTGAAAGCGCGGACATCTTCGAGGAAGAGCCATTCATTGATGCCGCCGACTGTGTAGGACGCGTAAGGCACATTTTGTATGGGATCCCATATAATTTGTGCGCCGTTGCGCTCGGCGAATCCGGATCCCCACGACCAGCTGACTGATTCGCTGGTCGAGCTCGCGCGATCAGGCCCCGTTCCGTCGTATCGGGTGTACCACCTGCCGCCATAGGTCGGAATTCCGAGCGAGAGTTTCTCAGGCGGAACGAATTTCAGGAAATAGTCGAGCGCTTCTTTCGTCCACGGCAGTCCCGCTACAGGACCCGGAGTGGTTCTGCGCGTATGCTCGCTGTATGTCATGAGCGAGATGAAGTCACCTGCGCGTGCAAGGGCAGGAATGTCATAGCCACCGCGCCAGCTGTCTTCCATGAAGCGGCCGTAGGCAGTTGGTCCCGCACCTTCCTCGGTTTTATGGACTACTGCAATGCTGATCTTGTAGCCGGCCTTGTGCAGCGCTTTCGCCGCGTCTGAATACCACTGCGTGAAACGATCCCTATCGGCTATGTTGATGTTCTCGACGTCGAATTGAATTCCCCAGTAATCATGCGCTTTGCAGAGCGCGACCATCGATGCAATCGCTCTGTTTCGAGCGACCGTGTCGGCAAGAAGCTTTCTAAGACCTGGCTGCTGAAATCCTTCGTTGGTGAAGAGAGGCATGAGCTTCACGCCGTGCTTTCGCGCCAGCGCATCGACACGCTTGTCGAGCGTGCCCCACATGATTCCGAGGCTGTCGACTACGTAAACCTGTGGGCCTAATACGGTGATCTGGTCGATATGCTTGACCAGACTGTTGTAGCTGTCCTCTCTGTCTACGTAATAGAAAAGGCGTTCGCCGGTGTATTGCGCGCTCGATACTTCCGCGGTGACTGAAAACGCGGCGCAAAGAAGTAGAAGTGCACGAACGAAGAATGCGGGCAGGTCAGGTCCCGGAAAGTGGCTCGACAGTAAGATTGAATGTCACGCTCAGATTATCAGCCGTCGCACGGATCTGAACATCTCCAGGGGTCGATGGGGCAGTGTAGGTCACCGATGATTGTCCGCTATCGTCCGTAACGGTTTTCGATGCGCTGATTGTTCCCGCATTTGCGGCGATGGTCCACCTCACTTCTACGTCGCTCATGCCAAGGCCGTTGACGTCGAATGCTTTCACAACAAGCGGCTGGGCGCTCATCGCGCCAACCTTTACAGTCTGCTGAGAGCCGCTGATGATCGCGAGAACCGAGAGTCCTTCGGGCGTCGTATCGAGACTGCACGATCCGATAAACGCAGCAATTCCAATCGTTCCAAAAGCGCGATATCGCCTGGCCCGTACAAGTAGTCGCATGAGACTCATTCTCCGATGTTGACGCTACTATAGCATATTCCTGCACATGACAGAAGACAGCGATCTCAAAGCTGGCGTCGAGGGTGACGCCGGAATTCTGGTCATTCGCGGCTCGGGCACAAGCCGTGGCTGGAATGGCATCAGATACAAGACCGGCCTGTCGGGAAAGAATGTCGGTGCGCGGCAGCTCTCGATGAATGTCGCGATGATTCCTCCCGGTGGTGTTGCCTACGCGCACATCCATGTCGATTTCGAGGTGATGCTCTACATCCTCGAAGGAAAAGTCCGCCACGAATATGGACCGGACCTTTCCCTCAGCGTTGACAACCAGGCAGGTGATTTCATTTTCATCGAGCCGGGAATCCCGCACGAAGTCTGCAACCTGAGTGACACGGACCCTGTCGTTGCAGTTGTTGCCCGATCTGACGCGAGTGAATGGGAGCACATCGTCGACTATCCCAGCAATCGCAGGCCGTCGCGATGAAAAGCAGGCAGCTGATGCTTGTCTTTGTTATCGCTGCCGCATGCGGTCGTGAAAAGCAGGCGTCAGACAAAGCAGCGTTACCACAAAATCCTGCACCGGTTGCGATCCCCGATTCATCAAGGCACGTCGTCAATCCATGCGAGCACACCGGATTATGGGCGCCGTGCAGCCTCGAGCGACGTCTCAAACAGTCAGGCTTCGTTGTGAAGAAGCTTGATGAGACACCGTCGCGTTCGGGATTCAAGCTGAAGCCGACAGTCTATTCGCTGGGTGCTTCGCGAATCGAAGTTTTTTTCTACGACGACGAAAAGTCTGCAAACAAGGATCTCGCGCAGCTCGATACTGTGGCTGTCGCTCCAAAAGGATCGCAGCCTGAATGGCCATCAACTCCGACTTTCATTCACTCGGCGAATCTTGTGGCCGTTCTGTTGACACAGAATCAGCGCCAGGCGGAGCGCGTTGTCCTCGCAATTACAGCTGGCCCGCCTCAGTCGGGTTCACCGCGTTAAGAAGGAGCTGCGTCTCTTGAAACCGGCGGCCGGCAGGCGTAATGTCAGCCGCCGAGTGACCCCACAAAGAGGAGGGATCTTGATCAGGAAAACCGCGGTTACCGTGATGTGCCTGTCGGCCGCACTGGCGACGGCTTGCAAGAGTCCCGAACAAAAAGCTGCGGAAGAGACTGCAAAGCGTCTGGAAGAAGCGGGCAAGCAGATGGAGGCTGCAACCAAGAATGGCCAGGCCAATCTTGGTGATGCAATGAACGCCATGGGTGCAGCGCTCGGTGCTGCAAATGGTGGAAAGAAAGTTGACGTGGTCGAGTTCAAGGTGCTGAAGGACATGCTGCCCGAATCGATCGGCAACATGAAGCGCACGAGCGCAAACGGTGAGAAGACGGCGGCGATGGGAATGCAGGTGTCGAACGCCGAAGGTCGTTATGAGAACGATCAGAACGGCGGCGTCACCGTGAAGCTCACCGACATCGGCAGCATGACCGGACTCGCTGGAATGGCCGCGTACGCGTGGGCGGCAACCGATGTCGAAAGAGAATCCGACAACGGATACGAGAAGACGTCGACGTTCAACGGCTTCAAGTCGCACGAGCGATGGGAAAAGTCGTCGAACTCGGGTGAAGTCAGCGTGCTCGTTGGTGGACGATTCGTCGCCGAAGTCTCAGGCTACAACACCTCGATGGATGCACTCAAGGATGCGCTGGGCAAGATCGACCTGAAGAAGCTTGAAGGCATGAAGAACCAAGGCGTTCACTGACCCACGCGTCGATAGCTGAGCGCGAACAGCAGCTGTCTGTTCGCGCCAGGCTGCGGCGAAACCTGACCGTCCAGGTTCTCGTCGCAATCTCTCTGGGAATTCTCCTCGGCGCGCTTGCTCCATCGTGGGGCAAGGCCATGAAGCCCATTGGCGACACATTCATCAATCTCGTGAAGATGGTGATCGCTCCGATCATTTTCCTCACGATAGTTAGCGGTGTCGCAAACATGCAGGACCTGAAGAAGGTCGGGCGCGTAGGGGGGAAAGCCCTGATCTACTTCGAGATAGTGAGCACGCTTGCACTGGCAATCGGCCTTCTCGTTGTGAACATCACGAAACCCGGTGCCGGAATCGACGTGTCCAGGGCAACAGGCGACATCTCGAAGTACACTGCACCCGGAGCACAGCTTGGGTTTGTCGAGATCCTCACCCATGTGGTTCCATCGAGCATCATCGGCGCGTTCGCGAACGGCGAGATTCTTCAAATTGTTTTCTTCTCGCTGATGTTTGGAATCGCGCTGCTAGGCGTAGGGGATGCGGGTGCTCCGATTCTCAGGGGCGTCGAGAAACTGTCGGTTGTCTTCTTCCGGCTCACGGCGATGATCATGCGCGTTGCGCCGATTGGTGCCTTCGGTGCGATGGCTTACACGATAGGAGCTTTCGGACTCAAGACTCTCATTCCTCTCGCGCGCTTAATGGGCGATGTGTATCTGACCATGGCGATCTTCATCTTTGTGGTGCTCAATCTCATCGCGCGTCTCTATGGTTTTTCGCTCTGGGGTCTCCTCAAATACATCAAGGATGAGATTCTCATAGTGCTCGGCACATCCAGCTCCGAAGCAGTGCTGCCGCGCATGCTTGCAAAGATGGAGAGGTATGGATGCGACCGAAGCGTTGTCGGTCTCGTCATTCCTGCAGGCTATTCGTTCAATCTCGACGGAACGTCGATCTACCTGTCAATGGCTGCGATTTTTATTGCGCAGGCTTATGGAATTAATCTGTCCATTGGTCAGCAGCTCTCGCTTCTCGCGGTGTTGATGATTACATCAAAAGGTGCCGCAGGGGTAACCGGTTCCGGGTTTATTGTGCTGGCAGGAACACTCGCGGCGACGAAAGTCGTTCCGGTCGAAGGAATGGCGCTGCTTCTTGGTGTTGACCGGTTCATGAGCGAAGCCCGTGCGATCACCAATGTGATCGGGAATGCTGTTGCGACTGTTGTCGTCTCGAAGAGCGAAAACGCATTTAAAACGATTGACTGATTGAAGGCGCGCACCTAGCGTAAGGGAAAGTTTTCCCCTTCCAGAGGCGCGCATGAAGAACAGTTCAGCGTTGATTTGGGTGGCGGGCATTGTGCTCGCTGCGGTCGTTCCCTCCCTCGCCGTGCAGGCACAGACCACAATTCCACTCGAAGGAATGCTCCGGACCTCATCCGGGGAAGCTGTGGCTGCGGCTACTGTCACAATAACGGACCCGGCGACAAATGAGACGAGAAATGTCCGTTCGTCCGCGAGCGGCCAGTTCCGCGCTCTCGGACTTTCGCCAGGTCGATACACCGTGTCTGTTCGCGCACTCGGCTATGCACCAGCGTCACAGAATGTCGAGCTGATCGTTGGCCAGCGTGCAAATCTGATCTTCACACTCGAGAGATCGGCAACGGAGCTGGGCGCGGTGGAAGTCCGAAGCGAGCACATGACGAACGTCGAGGTACAGCGCACTTCCGTTTCGGCTCCGGTTGTCCGCGAGCAGATCCTCAGTCTGCCGACTAACGATCGAAACGTCATGACGCTGGCGGCGATAACCCCCGGAATCAAGTCGTTCGCTCCCTCTGCGGGTCGTGCGTTGCCTTCAGCGGGTGCAATGCCGACACTGAGGTTCAACAACCTCTACATGGATGGCATCGAGCTGAAATCGTTATTCAACGGAAACCTCGTCGGAATTCCGCAGACGGGAGCTCCACTTCCCCAGGAAGCAGTGCGTGAATTCCGTGTGTTCATCAATCCATATGATGCCGAGTATTCGCATGCAGGTGCGTTCGTCATCAGCGCGGTGTCGAATCAGGGCACGAACGACACTAAAGGATCGATCTTCGGATATCTCCAGAACAAGGACATGATCGCGAAGACGGTTTTCCAGACGACCGTTCCAAACTTCAACCGGCAGCAGTTCGGCTTCAACCTGGAAGGACCGATCCAGAAGGATCGCGCCTTCTACACCACGAGCTACGAAGTAACGAACACCAACAATTACATCGACGTCGTGCCCGGTCGGCCGGCATACAATCCGGGAATCTGGGATGAGTTCAAGGGAGCTCAAAAGGCGCCGACGCTCAATCACAATTTCTTCGCTCGAGTGACGTTGAACCAGAATCCGAAGAGCACCTTCGATGCTGAATGGTCACTCAGAAGATTGACGGGCGAGTCCAACTTTGGCGCAACGGTTTCACGCGATGGAGGAATCGACCAGAAGTATCTGATCAACATCGGGCAGCTTCGACATCGTTATCTGCCGACTCCGACGAGTCTCAATGAGCTCAGTCTGCAGATCGTGAACTGGCATCACGACGAAGGACAGCTGGTGCCTGGTCCGCAGCTCAACTATCCGGGTCTTGTAAAGGGCACCGCGACATTCCCGCTGAAGCTCAATGAGCGACACCTTCGCGCGATCGACAGGTTCAGCTTTTCGAAGGACAACTGGGGCGGAAGTCACCTCTTCAAGACCGGCGTCGAGCTGAGTCACATTGCGGCGGATCAGTTCTCTCCAAACTTCGAGCAGGGCTCGTTCAGATTCGCTGCCGATACGAGCACGATTCCCAATCAGGCAACGATTGGTGTCGGCTTCCCGACAACTGAAGGAACGAGCGAAGCGCTCGCCGAAGCATCGGGATGGGTCACAGGCGTGTACATCAATGATGAGTGGCGGATGCGGCCCAACTTCACTCTCAACGTGGGGCTGCGCTACGATGCAGAGCTGAACACGGTCAACAACGATTTCACAGTGCCGTGGGCGAGCGATACCGCGATCACTAATCGGCCGGAGCTGGCGAACTACATCAACCGCGGCGATCGCAAGAATGATCTCAACAACTTCTCTCCGAGAATTTCATTCTCGTGGGATATCACCAACCAGAACCGGACGTTCCTGCGTGGCGGAGCGGGAATCATTTACGATCGCGTTGCCAGCTTCATCGGATTCCAGGAAAAACTCGCTGCATCGTGGCGGAGCTATACGATCACGAATCCGGGAACTATGGACGTCGCAACATTGAGACAGCGGGTTATCTCCGGCCAGATTGCGTCGACTCCTAACATCGTGCTCGTCAAGAACAAGATGGAAGCCCCTGAGAACCGGCAGCTGTCCCTCGGCATCGGTCATCAGGTGACTCCTGATTTTGCCATCAACGCAGACTACATCCACCAGGCTGTGAAGCATCTCTACAACAGGCTCAATCCGAACTATAGAGATGTCAACAGGAATGCGCGCAATCTCACTCCGCGGTATGGTGACATTGTCTTGTGGGACGACTTTGCACGTGCCCAGTTCGATGCACTGGTGCTTTCAACGAATTACCGCCGCACATGGCTGCTCACCAACCTTTCATATACGCTCGGCTTTGCAAAGGCGGATTATGACGCAGTTACTGCTCCCGCGTATCCATTCAGAGCCAGCTACAACATGCAGGCGACGAATGGTGATGAGCGACATCGTTTCGTCCTTTCCGAAATTGCGAATTTGCGGTGGGGTTTCGAAGTCTCGAGCATTTTGACGCTTGCAAGCCCTTCACCTTACAACGTCACACTCGGAGTCGATGTCAACAAGGACGACAACCTTACCGACGATTTCCCGCCGGACGGCGCGACTACGGGCGATCGCACGGTTCGACCGGAAGGATGGAAGAACTGGTATCGCAACCTCGACTTGCGTGCGAGCAAGAAGTTCGCGACGAAGGGCGACCTCACTTTCCGCATTACCGGTGAGGTATTCAACGTCTTCAACACGAACAACGTTGCTGGCTTCAATGGAAGGCAGAAGGATGCGGCGGGAGCTGCGCTTGCCACGTATGGCAAGCCGAATGCTGCGTATGGAGCCCGCAGAGCCCAGGTTGGCACGAAGGTAGAATTCTGATACCAGCCGAGGGACAGAGGAGACAGAGGAAGCAGAGTATCGCTCCTCTACTCCTCGTGCTTTGCCTGAGTCTCGTTGCGTCGAATGCGTCGGCGCAATGGGATTCGGCAACCGCGCGTACGGTCGCACCAGGAGTTGTTCACAGACGACTGGTGGTAAACTCCGGACCGTGGCGAATGAACGTGCTCGAGATCGATTTGAAGACTCCGGGCCTCAGCATTCGCGGCATTCGCGCAAATGACGCCTTCAAGACAAGAGAGACCGTTCGCTCGATGTCAGCGCGAACGCCTTCAGTCATCGCGGCAGTGAACGGTGACTTCTTCAACATCAAAACAGGTGAGAGCGAAAACAATGTCGTTATCGAAGGCGACATCATCAAAGGCGTTGGCGTAACTGATTCTCCATATGACAGCTGGAGCAATCTTCATTCGCAATTCGGCATGGACTGGAGGAATCACCCGCTCATCGATCGATTCGGCCTTCGTGCGACGGCATCGTTTGAGGGAAGAAAAACCAAAGTTGACGGGATCAATTTTCGCCAGGACAGCGCCTCGCTCGTTCTATACACAAAAGCGGTTGGTGATTCAGCGCAGGTCGATACGCTCGGCAGAGATTTTATCTCCGTTCCCTTGAAGCTGATATCCCATCGCGCTGATACGCTCGTGTATCGAGTTGATGGAAAACTGGAGCACGGCGGATGGATGCACCTGTCAAACGGCGGCGCATTTGCCGGCGGTGGAAGATCGCGAGCATTCGTGGAAAGAATCGCGAATTCCCGGGGAACAGTTCGCATTGTCACAGGCTTCAATCCAGATCGAGGCCGGGTGCGAACAATTATTGGAGGCTGGCCGCGTCTGGTTCGGGAAGGAAAGCGAACCGCGGAATACGCTGACATTCTCGAGGGGACATTTCCGCGATTCTCCGCGGGCCGTCATCCAAGAACAGCGATCGGATTCAACCGCGACAGCACGAAGCTCATCGCCCTTACTGTTGACGGCAGGCGTGAGTCGGATTCAGGTATGTCGCTGGTCGAGCTTGCTGACGCGATGCTATCGCTAGGTGCGTACGAAGCAATGGCATTCGATGGGGGCGGCTCCACTACTATGGTAGTGGACGGAGCTGTCGTGAACCGTCCATCCGATGCTAACGGTGAGCGGCCGGTTGGAAGTGGACTATTGGTGATTATCGCCCGTTAAGCTGCGCCAGTCTCCGCTCGACATTCGTGCGCAGCTGTCGCACATCAGGATCTGCATCACGCCACATCTCAGAAAAGCGCGCGTAATGCTCTATGGCTTTTGCCTTGTTTCCCAGCTGCATGTAGATGTCACCGCGCTTGAGGTGAGAAATCGGGAGATACATGAGGCCGTCCAGTGAATAGTCGGCGACTGCACTGTAAGCCTCGAGTGATTCGCCGAGCCGGCCTGATCGCTGAAGCAGCTCAGCGCGGAAGAATCTGTCGGGGATCTGAGCGAGTATCGACGAATAGTGCGACTTGTGAGTGCGTGGATCGATCCACGGTTCGCCAAGCTCGGCAAGCGCGCCTGCGACATTGCCCTTTGCTGCGAGAACGCGTGCTCGCAACGCTCGCGAAAGATTCGATGAAAGCAGAACTTTGATCGAATCGCCGGGACTGTTGGCGAGCGAATCGGCGTACGACATAACGGCGGACGTGTCACCAATTCGAGCGCTTACAAGGCCCAGCAGATAAAGTCGCAGCTGAGAATGGAATCCATTGTGGATTCCAAAGACCGGACTCTTGCTTGGCGGTGTCGGTGCAGCATCCCAGGATTTCAGAGCGGCTCTCAGAGCGAGCAGATCTCGTGCGCTCACCGGTGCAGTTGGCGTCAGTGAATAAACTGCACCGTATTCAATTGCAGCGGCCGGCTCGAGTGCAGCCATCGAAGTAAGATTCGTTCGCGCCGAATTCCATCTGCCGCGCGCCAGCTCCACCTGTGCCTGAAGATTGTACCCGTATGCGCGACGCGCCGGCGTAAAAGTCGGATCTACAAGCAATCCTGTTACGCGAAGCGCACCGGGAAGGTTGTTGGAGAATGCGCTCGACGAATGAATCACCATGAGCACAACCGCACGCTCGTCACCCGCCTTCAAGTTGTCGATTGCCGCCCGCTCGGCTTTTTGATCATGTGTGAGCAGGGCGCGAATGATCGGCCACTTAGCTGCAAAATCACTTCCCGGTGGAAGGCCGGACAAGAGGGAGTCCACTTCAGCAACTCTCCCTTCCCATGCTGCGAGCTCCAGGAGATGCACGCGCGATTCTCCGTCACCGGGATCGAGTGAAAGAGCGCGCTCGAAAGACTTTCTCGCTTGATACTTCGAGCGTCCCCGAATGGCATTGTAATGGTAGTGCAGATCGCCTAAGCCAAACCATGCTTCTGCGTCACCCGGTCTGCTTCGCGTGCTTGCAACGTACAGGCTTTCCGATTTTGCGTATTCGCCGTTTCGCATTGCTGTCGCCGCATCGAGCAATCGTCGTGCATATGGAGGCAGCGATTCATCGTACTTCACCGCTTTGTCGGTTGCCTCTTCAGCGAGATTGTACTCCGTTGTCCACCTGCCGGCGGATGAGAGGCGGTAATACGCTAGAGCAAATGTGGAATCGTCCGACACCGCCTCGCGAAATGCATCGAGTGCAGCAGTGTGCCGTCCTCCCCGCAGCTCACGCTCACCCTCGAGATACGCGCGGAGTGCCGGCATTGATCGCGTCGTACGCGCCGCAAGTCCAACGAGCTGCGGCGCACTTCTATCGGCGCCCGCAAGAAGCTGTCTCGAGAGATCATCGACAAGATCGAACAGTCGCGATTTGTCAGCGGGTCCGGTTCGAGCCCGTGACTGCACGTGACCGCTTACGTCGCGCAGCTCTGCAGTCGCAGTGATCTGGTTTCCTGCTTCGACTACGCTTCCGGTGATATAAAGTCCCGCGCCGACTTCGCGTGCAATTCGTCGCGCATCGGGATCGCTAATGCGGGATCCTTCGTTCATGCGCACCCGTGACAGCACAGCGCGAGGATCCGCACTTTGCAATCCTGCGGCGCCATCGACACCGATGCTGATGAGATCGCTCATTCCTTCACGGAGATAGTCCAGATCCCGTGATCCCATGACGTCGAATGGCAGAACGGCGATAGTCGGCTCGCGCGATGCCTCAGTCGCCGCCGCCCGACGGATTCCGTATGCGGCAACACCGACAACCAGCACAACCGCAAGAGCGATGAGCGCCCGGTATTCGATTCGCTTGCGTCTCACAGTGAGCGCAGCTGTCGCTGCAGAAGACGCAGTTCGAGGCTGAGACGCTGACGGTATGTCCACCGTCGCAGATGCGGACTCGCGCCGCGTCAGCTCTTCGACGAGAGACCGCGTCTCAGGTGCGACATGAGTGTCGTAATCATCACGAAGTCTCTTGGAGAATGCTTCATATTCACGAAGTGCTCCGGATTTGTCGCCCACTGTGAAGAGCAATGCGAGTACGCGACGCAGCAGCTGCTCATCGTCCGGTGCTATCGTGAGTGTATGTCGCGCCCGCTTTGCGGCATCTTCGCGCTTGCCTGCTTTGGCCAGCTCCTCTGCAAGTGCGCATGAAGCAGTCGATGCTCGCGACCTGAGTCTCGTTCGTTCTGAATCGAGCCAGCGCTCGTATTCCGGAGCACCGCGAAGGAAAAATCCGGATAACAGATCGCCGCGATATAGAGTCAGTGCCTGCGCTGCATCGCCCCGATCGAGCAGCTCCTCGAATTGCGCGGCATCGGAAACAATGAGAGCCGGGTTGATACCGACGTCTTCGTCTCCCCGGCTTACCAAAGCTTCAGTGCCGAGGAGTCCGCGGAGCCTGTAGATGCTGTGGCGAAGCGCGGCACGCGCGCGCTCCTGGGTGAGCTCGGGCCACAGCAAGCCGATCACCGTGTCGCGCCGATGCAGTCCCCGAGGCGACGCAACGGCGAGATAGGCAAGCAGAGCTACCAGTTTCTGACCGGCAAGAACACCGGTGACTTCCTCACCCGATTCCGACCGCAACTCGAGCGAGCCGAGCGTGCGAAACGAGAACATTGGAAAAAAACCGGTGAAACGACGGAGAAAAGACGCAAGCGACTCTGTCAGACACGACCAAGCGACAGCGCTCCAACGGTCGTCCCCGAGTTTTGTTGTCGCGAGGCTGCCAATGTAGCTCGCCCGATTTGGGGAAACAACTGATGCAATCAGCCGCATCACTCAAGAGAATGACTGTGTTCGCTGGGGTGCTTCTCCTCGCAACGTGGGGTGCGGCTCAGTCACCCCAGCCATCCCGGGCGCCGGCCAAGGGCGTCCGGTGTCCCCCTGAGTTCACAGCGCTGTGGGACGCGACGGCAAAAGTCCTCCGTTGCCGCAGGGATGTCGTGAGCTGGGTAGTGACCACCTGCCTCGACAAGGCGTTCGCAACCTATCTGGTCAAGCCGGGCGGTGACGCGTGCGGACCAACCGAAATACCCGGAGTTGGAACTCCTCCCGGTGCTCGAGGAACGAAGGCCGTCGCCTGCGCCGCCTCCGGTTACGAGCTGATGGTGGATCGCACTGGTGATCGCGACCGCTGCGAAAAGACCGAAAGAATCTTTGCCCTTCCTCTTCCGACAACGGGGCCATGATGCGTCACACTACTATAGAAGAGAGATCCCGACACATCGGGGTGCTGCTCATCGCCGCGTTGATTGCGCTTCCCGGTCGAATGGTGAACGCGCAGGAATCCGCAGCGCCCGACAAACAGGCGCTCGTCGTCACACCTGACTTCGGTGCAGACGGATGGGTCGATGGCAATCAGCCAATCGGGTTGCGACTGAGCCGCCCGCTCGACATTCGGACCGAGCGTCTTGCAGTGGTAGTCGGACGCACCGATCTGTCCGCGTTGTTCACAGTGACGCCGACGGTTGCTCGATACTCAGCGAATACGCTTCGACTGCCAAGCGGTGAGACTGAGCTTGTGGCTTACGTCGTCACACCAGGCGAGCCTTGGAAAGAGGTCGCGCGAATCCCGCTTCGCGTAAGAACGCGCGCTGGCTTTCGAAAATCCGACATGAAGCCCGCGCTCACTCTGACTACAACCGGACAAATCGCGCCCGATGCGAAACGTCCGCCATACACCGGCGTCACGTTCAATCCGGCGTTCACCACGAACATCGCGAACGAGAATGCGACGTACGAGCTGCAATCGAATTTCCTCGCTGTCACGAAACAATCGCAGGCGCTGCGATACGGTGCTCAAGGATCCAGCGCTCCAAAGTTTGACCTCTCCGATTATCTGCTGAAAGGAGTCAATGGTCCGTTCAGCGCTTCGGTCGGACATGTCTCGTTCGGAAATGCAAAGCATCTCATCAGCGGCGTTGCAAGCAGGGGCGTTACTGCGGGACTCTCGTTGTCGAAGTACGGCGAAGTCTCGGTCGGGCTGCTGAATGGAACGAGCATTGTCGGATGGGATAATCCTGTCGGTCTTGCCAGGAACGATCATCGCATCCTGGGCGCATCACTCAAGCTCGATCCGATTCGATCTCATCCTGGATCGATCCTGTTCGATGTCTCGCTGCTTCGCGGTCAGCAGCTTCCGCAGACAGGATTCAATCAGGGAGAAGTAAACGATCGCGAAAGAAATCGCGGTGCCGCATTTCACTTCGGTGGAAAACTTCCGAACGACAGACTTACTCTCGATGCTGGATACACAGTCAGCCGGTTTGAGAATCCGTTCGATCCAACACTCTCGCAGGGTGTCGATCTCGTTCCTGTAAGGCCCGAAACGAAGAATGCACGGTACGCTGATGTCTCTCTCTCAATCCTGCGAAACGCATCGATCACGAAGCTCATCAAGGCGAATCTCACAGCAACGCTGCGTCACGAAAGAGTAGATCCGCTTTATCGCAGTCTCGGTGCTGCAGTTCAGGCAAACATTCTTCAAAACGTTTTCGAGATCACGGGCGGTCTTGGTCCGCTTGCAGTGCAGGCCTCACGCGCGCGAGCCGAGGACAATCTCGACGATCTGCCTTCGGTGTTGAAGACGTACACGCATGTGACTTCCGTCAACGCGAGCCTTCCAGTTGGATCGCTGTTCAGCTCCTCGAAGCCATCACCATGGCTGCCACAAGTCACGTGGACGCTCGGCAGCACACATCAATTCGCGAAAGATGTTCCCGCCAATTCCGATTTTACGGAAACGCACGCGCCTGATCAGGTCAGTGACAATCAAAGTCTCGACGCGCAGTGGGCAATCGGAAAATGGAAAGGTGGATATCGCTACAACATTTCCGATCAGGACAATCGGCAGGTTGGCCGCGAGAAGGCAGATCTTGGAAATCTCGCGCACAACGTCGCTGCATCGGTTTCTCCCTGGAGCTGGGCTGATGCGAGCGCGACTTATTCCTTCGAAGACTCGAAGAACCGGGAGCTGCTTCAGAAAAATGCGACGCGAAGATTCGGTGCAAACCTGGATCTGAGACCGGCGCGCAACCTTGCTCTTGCGACTGTCTTCTCGCGCACATGGGTCCGTGATTATCCGCTGACATCTGACGCTCAGAACGACGACCTGTCGGTGGAGCTGTCCCAGAATTTCAAGCTGCTTCGCGGATCATCCGAGAGACCATCGGGAAGACTGTTCCTGAGATATCAGCGGCAATCGGGAACCGTAACGCCAGTCATAAGAGCTCTTCGCCAGCCGTCGACCAGGAACGATCTCTGGTCACTCAACAGTGGAGTGAGCCTCAATGCATTCTGATATCGCATTACGCCCTGCGATTGTCGCAATTCTCGTTTGCGTCATCGCGCAATCTGCGTCTGCGCAGATCAAAGTGAATCCCACCGGCGTGAACGTGAACACGAACGGTGCTACTACCGCATTCATCACGTTTGGAGGGCTCGGCGCGTTCAGGCCGATCGAGGCGGAGTGGTGTGGCGAGCTGATATCGGCGGCGCCCGACATCGGACTCAAGTGCAATCCGCAGACAATCTTCGGCCGGCTTCCGTTGAGACTCGATCAATCCCGATTGAGCGGTGTCGGCGGATTCACTGACATCATGTCGATACCTCCGTCTGTTGCGCGCCGCGCATATCAGGCAGCGGAGGATGGACAGAAGTCGAGCTTCTTCTATGTGCGCCGATTCAGGAATGCTGCAACAGGTCAGGAGCAGTATGTCGCCGTGACGTGCCGCCTTGCAGGTGGAGGCGCGCGAGTTCCGTTTTCGCTTGTCGACGTCGCAGTGAAGTTCAACGTCGAGACTCCCATTCTCTTCATCAAACCCGGTGAAGCTGTTCCTTCGCTGTCAGCGCGGATTCTTTACAACGGAACCGGTCGCTTGAAGGGAAGATGGGAGCTGGTCTATCCGGGCGAGGAGGTTCCCTCGGAGCGCGATCTGCTCACCGAGGCAACGCTCCCGCTCGAGGAACGTGGAACGCAGCGCCGTTATACCGAGATCTCGCGGTTCAATGTGTTCCTTCCACCGACGGGACAGTACGTGCTGCCAGGTCCTCAAGTCGATCGGATTCCGACGACCACTGAAGGCATGTATCTGCTCCTTCTGCGAGTTGAAGTGAGCGACGACAAGGAAGCTGATTCGAATCTCGGATCTGCAGGCGCGGGAATCGGTGTCGTGCACGCCGGTGCAGTCGCGGGATTCCCCATGCCCCCGTTGAGATATGTGGTTGGATCCGGCTCGAGTGATCTCGCCGAGACCACTGCATCGAGTCAGGTGAAAGCGTTGTCACCGATTGCAGAAGCAGCGATTGCTGCAAACGCGCCGCTCGACTTCACATGGATCGAAGGCGGTCCTCGCGCCGCGTTCTTCCGCATCGAAGTGAGAAATCAGAATGGTGAAGACGTGCACGCTGCAATCATGCCGCGGGGCGCGGGAGTTTATCGCGCACCGTCATGGCTTCGCGAGAAAGCCGGTGCAAACCCGACGTGGCGCGTGATCGCGCTCGATTTGCTCGGACGCGAATTATCGAAAACTGAATGGCGCGCAATGATCATGAGCGCCGAGGGAGCGTCGCAATGATTCGACTTTGCTTTGTGGGCTGTTCTATCGCGATCGCATCTGTCGTGTCTGCACAGTCGAGCTCGACGCCAGTGTCCATAAGTCGCGTTCGAATTGCAGGCGGTGCATTCAATACTGCAGAGCGCACGGTTTCGCTTTCGCTCGATGTCGCCGGCGCGCCCACGGCGATGAGAGTGAGCGAAAAGAGCGATATGGCGGGAGTTCCGTGGCGTGCGTTCACTTCCAGTCCAACGTACACACTCAGCAGTGAGCCGGGATCCAAGATTGTGTTTGTGCAGGTCGGGAGATCTGCGACGATCACAACGACGTCTCCGCTGCGAACCGGTGATCAGGTTCTTCAAAACGTCAGCTTCGTTCCTGCCCCCTCGGTTGTATCGACCATTGCTCGCGATACGATCGTGCTTGGTCTACCCGACTTGCGCAGCACGGTCATCATGCCGGCCACAGTCAAGGACAATCAGAGCTTCGACTTCGAAGTTCAGATATCGAATGCGGGCCAGGTCACACCGCCGGGCCAGGTCATTCAGGTCTACAACTCGTTCGTGACGAACACGATTTCAATGGAGCACGTTGACGTGAATTTCATGCTCCAGAACCTGGTGGGTGACGGTTGTGTTTTCACCGATGTTCCCACCATCGAGTGCTCGCTCGCACAAATGCCGCCCGGAAGAATCGTCGGAATACAGCTGCGGGCGAAAGCGACGCGCGCCGTGCCGTCGACTCAAACACAGATAACGCACACGCTGCGCACGCGAATCGTGCCGATTCGAGAATCGAACACTGCCAACAACTGGCGTGATACGCCGATCACGATTTTGAAGTGAGTGAGGAGCTCAACCACGACGTACAAACACTGGAGAACAACAATGTTTAAAAAAGAATCTGCAGGAAGGCTGGCCATCTCTTTTTTTGGAGTCGGAGCTGCGGCAACGCTCATGTTTACCGAGTTGTCTACGTTCTCGATCTCGTCCTATGGCGTGGTGGTCGGTTCGAAGACTTCTGCCACGGCGATGTTGATATCGATGCCGAAATCGCCGATGCCAACCGTGGCGTTCACAAGCTCGAACAAAGCCGTTGCGCTGGTTCCACCTTCGAGACTCGCTAATGCGAACGGAACAGTGATCATCGATGTCACCGCGGTGGCTCCAGGCTGCGCAACTATCACTGCCTCATACGGCAGTCGCACACGTCTCGATGATGTAGTCGTCCATGCGCCGCTTCAAACAAGCGCGTTCACGTTCAAAGTACCCGATCAGGTTCTCTACGCTCCGGGAACCTGGGATGCAACTCTTACGCACAGCGTGAGTCTCGGCAGCGGAGACCGAAGTCTTCCCGGCGGCAGCCTCACTATCAAACCCGTTGTCTGGAGTGTGTCCAGCAGCAATCGATCGGTCGCAAGCGTTCCTGATTCTGTGACGCAGGTATCGACAAGCACTTCCTTCAAGATCAAGGCGATCAGCGAAGGGTGTGCGGTCATCACCGCCAGATTGGGAACGCAAAGCATCAGCAAGACCGTTATGACACGCTACATCCCGGGCTGATCAATGCGCATCCGCTCGCTCCCAATCGCTTTTGCGGGCGTTCTGTTCGTTTCGATTTCATCGTCCGCACAGAATGCAAAGGTCGATGTCACGGTACGTCCGATCGATGCGGCATCAGTAGCAGGATTCACAGTGTGCATCGGCACTTCTGCGAATCGCAGTTTGTACGGCAGTGAAGTCACATCATCGAGCGGCGTTGCAGAGAATGCATTTCAGAACCTTCCGGCGGGAGAAACCGTTCTCGTTACTGCATCGAAGAGCGGATTCACCGGCCAGGTGGTCATTGTCGACTTGAAGCCGGGAAAAAACAATCACGTCTCGATGAGTCCACAACCGGGATCAGGTGGTCCGGCCTGCAACGGATCTTCGGTATCGCCGCCGCCACCGCCTCCGCCTGCACCAGTCGCAACCAGACTCGAGACTGTAACGATCGTGAGTCAGACGGGAATCACCAACACTCCCGTAACAACGCCGCCTGCGGTGCGCGTTCGCGATCAGAACAACAATCCACTTGCCGGAGTTGCAGTTCAATTCGCGATCGGCGCGACGGGCGGACAGGTACTGGGATCAGCGACACAGACAGCTTCAACCGGAACGACGTTCGTGACAATCAATCGCGCAGCAACAATCGTAACTGGAAGCGACGGGATTGCGCGACTGGCAAGCTGGATTCTTGGATACACCGCTGGACAGTACACGGTGACTGCAACAGCGGGCGGACTTGCTCCCGGTACTTTCACCGCAACAGCAGCAGCACCGCGAATTCCATCTGCGATAACGCCAGTGATGTCGGGGACATACGGTTTCGCCGCAGGCGCAACGATGACGTACGCTCCACCGATGACGGTCAAGGTGACAGATCAGGATGGTGCTGCACTGCCTGGTGTCTCCGTCACATTCGCAGTGACAGGCGGCGGGGGATCGATGTCACCATTGACTGTCGTAACAGCATCAGACGGCACAGCTCATCCCTCTTCGTGGACGCTCGGGAATCTCATCGGTTTTCAGACAGCGTCTGCAACGGTTGCCGGATTACCGGCAGCACTGTTGAAAGTTGCAGGTGCGTATTCTGCGACCGCCATCGAAGCTGCGAGTGATCTCGCGCAAACCTCGGTCGCCGGCGGTATTGCGAATCCGCGTCCAGCTGTACGAGTGCGCGATCAGTTCAACAACCTCATGAACGGTGCTGGAGTCCGGTTCGCTGTCACGTCCGGTGGGGGATCGATCACGCCCGAGACTGTTTACACCGGCGCTGACGGAATCGCACGCGCCAACAGCTGGATCCTTGGACCAGCTGCCGGCGCCAACACAGCAACTGCGGGAATCATAGGCAAGCCCGTTGTCACTTTCACTGCGACCGGCGAAGCGAGCTACACACTGGTGGTGTTCGGCAAGCGAACTGACGGCACTGCACTTCAGAACGTTCAGGTGTGCATAGGCTCACAGTCTGATGTCGATGCCTATGCGACTGTGAAGTCAGGAGGGCAATATGGCCGTGCTGTGTTCACGCTCGCGGGAAAGCCGGTGTACGGAATAACAGCAGCAAAAGCCGGATACATCGGAAAGACGGTCTACATCCCGGTAAGCGGAACCTCGAGCGCAGCAACGCTCATACTGAGCCCGGGCACCGGAGGACCGACATGCCCAGGTATGGCAATTCAATACGAAACGACGACATCAACGAGCATTCTGCGAGAGGCCCGATGACTAAAACCGGCGTGCACACTCTGAGTTTCAGGAGATCAGCTGCAGCGTTGCCATTACTTGGATTGCTGGGAATTGGAGCGTCGGCTCCATGGGTTCCCCACATCGTCAAGATCGAGCAGAACACGAGGACGGTCGCACGGCAGGTTGTCAGCACCGTCAGCATCGGCCAGGGGAAAACGCGAATGATATGGCTGACTGGCCCTAACCTGGACCACGTCGACTATGTGAATGGAAGTGGCGGTGTCACCGGAACTATCAAAGACACGAAAATCGTCGATTGGACTGGAGAAGTACAAATAATTCTCAACGCGT
>JBKPNY010000054.1:0-24800 GCA_046732835.1 Gemmatimonadota bacterium
GACCGGTATCCTCTAATCAGAGCGTGGTATGCTCGCGACAAAGGCAGGACAATCGTGTCTGAATTACTCTCGATCATCGAAGGTCTCGATGCCTGATATTCCAGCAAAAATTGAGGAGCTGCTTGCTTATATGGATTCGGCGCGCGCCGAGCTGGTGGCGTGCGCGCGGGAGATGAATCCGTCGTTCGCGCAGATTCGGCCTCGCGATGGCGTCTGGTCGGCAGCCGACAATCTTGCGCATCTCGCGCTCGTCGAAGGCAACGTCGTCAATCTGGTGACAAAATCGATTGCAGAAGCTCGTGCCGGAGGAATCGGGCCTGATGAGTCGGACCAGTCATTCATGCATACGCTCGACCGGTGGCGGGTTCCCGATCACGATATGAAGGTGACTGCGCCCGCGCGCATTACTCCGGATAATGACAACACGGTAGAGGAATCTCTGGCATCGCTCGAGCGGTCGCGTGAGCGTCTTCGAAATATGCTGATCGAAAACTCCGATGTTGATCTGGCGGCAATCAAGCGGCCGCATCCACTTCTGCGCGAGCTCGATATGTATCAGTGGGCGCTGTTCGTCGCACAGCACGAAGTCAGGCACAGGAAGCAGATGGAGAGGACTCTTATCGAAGTCACCGAGCGCGCCGCGGAGTGTGCTCCGATAGTCTGACCTGCACCGTCAGGAGGACGGGATGAAGTGGCTGCTCATTGTGGTGGCAGTGCTTGTAGTTCTCGTCGGTGCGGTGGCAGTGATTGGCATGACGCTTCCGCGGAATCACACAGCGTCCCGAACCGCTCATGTCAACGTCTCAACTGATTCGCTGTGGGAAATCATTACCGACGTAGAGCGATATCCTGCGTGGCGTAAAGACGTCGATTCAGTTCAGCGAATCGAGGCGCCTCAGCTCACCTGGCGGGAGATATCGGGTAGCGACCGGATCACCTATGAAGCCACGGCTCTCCAGAAGCCTGGCAATTTTGTTGCTCATATCGCCGACAGGGGCCTGCCCTTTGGAGGATCCTGGGACTATCGTATCGAGCCTGACGGAACGGGGAGTAAACTTACGATTACCGAGAATGGAGAGGTTTACAATCCGATCTTCAGGTTTGTATCGCGCTACGTTATGGGGCATACCGCTACAATAGATAAGTATCTCTCGGCTCTCGCAGTGAAGACTGGAACAACTAAGGAGTGATGTGACGATCAATACCGCTGACAGCGAAATGATGTCCAAGATCGAGGTCCTGGCCGACCTCGAAGACATTGTCGCCGAGCTGATGAAAGCTCATGAAGCGAAGCGCATTCTCTGGTTTCCGAGTCAGATACTCGACCCGGCCCCCGACACGGATCCCGATCACCATATCCGCGAGCTGAGAAAGCGCGCCGAGGGAATCACCGAGCCTGCACGGGTTGCTCTCGCTTTGAACCTTCTTACTGAGGAAGGTCTTCCGCACTTCCATCGTCTGCTCGCCGTGTACCTTGGCAACGAAAGTCACTGGCAGCACTGGACGAACATGTGGACCGCTGAAGAGGATCGTCATGGTTTGATTCTTCACGACTACACGCGTGACGCGCAGATTTTCGATCGCGTGGTTATCGAGAAGATGCAGTTCGACTATCTCCGTGCCGGCTTTGCTCCCGACTGGGATCGTGATCCTTACAGGGTTTTCGTGTATACGTCTCTGCAGGAGCGCGCAACTCAGCTGTCTCATGCGAATACCGGCAAGCTTGCCTCAGAGTATGAGCCGATGATTGGCGAGGTCCTGTCGAATGTCGCGAAGGAAGAGGCACGGCATTACACGTTCTACCGAACTGTGTTCAAGGAAGTACTGGCGCGCGATCCGAATCAGGGACTCGAGTCTGCGGCCAGGATCATGCCGGCGATCGATATGCCCGGTGTGAACATGCCGCACTTCCGCGAATTTGCCGACGTTGTTCGTCGTGCAGGGATCTACGGTCCGCGCGATTATCTGAAGATCGTCGAAGAGCAGATCAAGTTCTGGGCGATCGACAAGCTAGAGGGATTGAACGATGTAGGTCGTAAGGCTCAGGAAAAAATCCTGGGCATTCCTGCTCGGCTCGAGCGCATTGCCGGCGTTATCGAGCAAAAAACGAAGCGGAAGACCTTTTCCTTCGACGTTGCCTTTCGCCGCGAATTCGTGATGGATTGAGTTTTCAACAACGGGGCTGTGGGAGCGTGATGAGATTCAGCGTTCCCAATGTCAAAACTTCCATAAGCCGGACGGAAGTTTGAATTATCGCAAGAATTCTTCGGGCTTATGAAAGTTTTGACATTGGGAACGCTGAATCCCACCCCGCTCTCACAATGGGAACGACCGGCTCTACTAAACGCCAGACAACCCGATCTCAGCAGCAACGCGCTGCATCGCCGCAATGACAAAGGCGATGTGCTCGTCGAGATCGACGCCGAGGTCTGCCGCACCGTTGATCACATCATCGCGATTAACACCGCGAGCGAAGGCTTTGTCCTTCATTTTCTTTCTCACTGACTTCGCTTCGACCTCCATAACACTTTTGCTTGGCCTGACGAGAGCAGTTGCCGTGATCAGTCCTGTGAGCTCGTCGACAGCGAAAAGCGTCTTGGCCATCTGCGACTCGCGCGGAACGCCGCTGTACTGCGCGTGACCTAGAATCGCTTGGAGAATATCCTCCGGAAATCCGCGGCCTCTGAGAATTCGAACGCCCTCGGCGGGATGCTCTTCTGTCGGCGAATGAGCATCGTTCGGATACTTCTCGTAATCGAAGTCGTGAATCAGGCCGGTGATTCCCCAGCGATCGACATCCTCGCCGAACTTCCCGGCATATGCGCGCATCGCGGCCTCAACGGAAAGCATGTGCTTGCGCAGCGAATCGCTCGTGGTGTACTCGTGCATGATCGCAAGCGTTTCATCTCTCGACGGTGTGTCATTCATCAGCATTTCCTCAATCCCTGTGCAAAGCTCAGAATTACATCGGCGCCAGCCTGAATCAACAGCAGAACGCCGAGCATTGTGAAAACGGGCTCGGCGGATCTGCGCTCAGGCGGCAGCGATGAGCGATACAAAGTCCATCCGACTGCGATCACAGTGGCCTCGACGATGAAGTCGATCACCGGGCGGCGATAGAGCGTCAGCCCTATCATCGGACCGCCGGACCAGGTCGGCTTTAGTCCGGTGAGGTAATCGCCAGCCGCATGCGACAATACAACGACTGCAACGAGAATCATTCCCGCCGGATCGCGCATGATGATTACGTAGGCGAGGGCGGCCAGAAGAGCGAGCACACTCACCGCGGGAATCGAATGCGAGAGAATTCCAGGTGTCGACGGGCGCACGTTCGCGAGGCAGAAAGCGGCATCGGTCCAATCGGGGAGCTGGCTTGCAATTATCAGAAACCAGAGTGGGATCGCTTTTCTGATTCCGTGCGCACCAAGCGCGACACCAACGTGACCGGCGTACATCTACTTCTTCACGCGCCTGTCGAGCGCGACAGTCACGAGCAGGATCGCAATGGTCGCGAGAATCAGTCGAATGGAATCGTACATCAGGCGTAGACCGAGATTACTCTCGCAGCGAGAAGAACAACGATCAGCACAAGAACGGGCCGGACAATTCTGTTTGCATTCGTGCTGGCGAGATTCGCCCCGAAAAATCCGCCAACGAGCATCCCCATGGCGAGCATCGAACCCTCATGCACGTGGACGTGTCCGGCAACTGCATAGGTTGTAAGTCCAACAACAGCAGAGACGGTATTTGCGAGCTTCGATGCGGCGAGCGCCGTCAACAGTGGCAACCTCGCAAAAAAGAGAAGACCAAGGAACATGAGAGTTCCCGCGCCCGGGCCCCAGACTCCATCGTAGAATCCTGCACCAAGACCTGCGAGCGCGACTGCGATTACCGATGCGTCGCCCGGATGAAGCGCACGCGCGGTCCACAGATCGCGTTTCCAGACCAGGTAAAGAATGAGCGGGCATGTGGCCGCAAGAAGCCACGGGAATACTTCCGGAGAGATGAATTGTGCGGTGACTCCTCCCAGAAATGCTCCAGCACCTACGCACACCGTAAAGAGAATGCTGCTTTTCCAGTCGACGTGGCCTTTCCTGAGGTATACGGCAAACGCAATCCCCGCGACGGCAACCCCGGCGATCTTGTTCGTTCCTATAGCCTCGACGCCAGGACCAACAAGGAGGCTCATCGCGGGGAGTGCAATCAGTCCCCCTCCGCCTGCGATGGCGTCGACAAATCCCGCTACGAGTCCAATCGATATGAGAAAAATCTCGGGATTCGGCAAAGACAGATGAGCGAGGAGGAAAGTTTGCGTAACTTAGCGGACACCTATGAGCAACGTTACCCATCTAGAATGTTCCGCGTGCGGCACAACGCACGACGCAGGCACACTTCAGAACGTGTGCACTTCATGTGGAAAGCCACTCTTTGCACGATATGACCTCCAGCGTGCGGCGCGCACACTTACGCGTGAAAGCCTGAAAGGCCGGCGGGCTGACATGTGGCGCTATCGCGAAGTCATGCCCGTTCGCGATGATAAAGACGTAATCACACTTGGCGAAGGATGGACTCCGCTCCTTCGCGCTGACCGATTGGGAAGGTCGATCGGAATGCGAAATCTTTTTATCAAGGACGAATCACTCAATCCGACGCAAAGCTTCAAAGCGAGAGGAATGTCGGCCGCAGTATCCGTCGCACGAGAGCTCGGCGTAAGGAAAGTTGCGGCGCCGTCTGCAGGAAACGCTGGAGGCGCTTTGGCAGCATATGCAGCTCGCGCTGGAATGGAGGCACACATCTTCGTGCCGCGCGACACACCTCGCGCGAACGTCGTCGAATGCGAGAGACTCGGTGCGAATGTCACTCTCGTTGACGGGCTGATCACCGATTGCGGTGCCGAAGTAGCGAAGCGCAAAGATGCTGAGGGATGGTTCGACGTTTCCACACTCAAGGAGCCGTATCGAGTGGAAGGCAAGAAAACTCTCGGATACGAGCTGGCCGAGCAGCTCGACTGGAAGCTGCCGGATGTGATCATCTATCCGACGGGCGGCGGAACCGGACTGGTCGGCATGTGGAAAGCTTTCGACGAGATGGAGCAGATGGGCTGGATCGGCTCCGATCGGCCGCGCATGGTGACGGTTCAGTCGAAAGGGTGCGCGCCAATAGTGAAGGCGTTCGAAGAGGGGAAACGATTTGCCGACATGTTCGAGGATGCAAAGACAGTCGCGTCTGGTCTTCGTGTACCCAAGGCGATCGGCGATTTCCTGATTCTCGACGCAATCAGGAGCTCAGGTGGAACCGCAATCGCGGTAAGCGATGACGAGCTCATCGCAGCAGTTGACGAAATCGGCGCGTGTGAAGGACTGTTTGTCGCGCCAGAAGGTGGAGCGTGCCTGCCGGCACTGCGAATTCTCCTGGAGAAAAATCTCGTCGATCAGAATGAGCAGATCGTGCTGTTCAATACAGGCGCGGGAATCAAATACCTCGAAGCGCTCGATTGAGCCTTACGAACGCTTCATTCGAACCAGGAGCTCTTTCGGCACGAGCGTTTTCGGTTTGTGTGGGTCACTCAAGTCCATCTGGTCCCATCCAATTCGATATGGCTCGGACGATGATTTGCGCGACAGCTTGTTCTGCATGGCGCTTGTCAGTGCCCAGGTGCTGATGCGGTCGAGCAAGCCGCGATGCTCAACGATGTACGACACGATCGCGCACGATTCATCACCGCGCTCTGCCTCGATTTCCTCGAGGCGACCGATGTGATGCCCTTCGGAATCGTAGACTCTCGCACCAAGCATTTTCCGCAACTGAAGCTGATTCATCACCTGCCTCCGGGAATTCGGCCGATGAATTTGTCTGAGAGCCAGTGCTCCCACGCCAGAGCTTCTGTTTCGTCCGCCCTTAGATCGAGGTGAATGTCGCGGCCCATGCGTGACACATGCTTCCAGTCGATGTTCACAATTCGTTCACGCCTTGGCCCAAAGTGATCAGCGAGCCAGCGCACCGGCCTTATTAACCAGTGAGCTACGCGCTCCGCGAGAACTTCTCCGCCGATTTCCAGGGTTACCATTCGCGGCTGCTTTCCCTGCGGAAACTCAATCACGATTCCGTCGACTCGACCCATTTCGCAGCCTTCCGAATCGATCAGCTTTTTGTCGAGAACGTCACGAACTATGCGCATCACCCGCCCCCGATGAGCTGAAGTGGAATCGAAACAATCGCGAGCACAAATGATATGAGCATGATGATGATGACGACTGTGTTGCTTACGAATCCATTGGTGTAACTGGAGAGGTAGGTCTTGTCATTCATGAGAATCAGGAAGGGAACGATTGCAAGCGGCAGCGTGGCTGAAGTGAGGGCCATCGAAATCGTAGTCACTTTGATCGGATCGACGCCAAGAATGATTGGGATTGCGGCGATCAGCAGAATCACCGTGAATACGGTGCTGAAGCGGGCCTCGTCTGCTGGTTTCCCTTCTTCAGAGGAATGCCATCCAAGACCCTGGCCGATCATGTACGAGATGGAAAGAGCGATTTCCATTGCTGCTCCAAGGCATGTTATGCCGAGTGCGAACGCGAAAAGCACCACTCCCCATTCTGGAAAAGGCACTTTCATCATGCGGGCCATCTGATCGAATGTCTCGACCTGGATGTCGCGCGTATGAAATACGAGTGCGCTGACAATCAGGACAGCGACAGCGAGCAAACCACCGAATGCGCTGCCGATGCCGGCAATGAAGCGATTTATCAGGAGGTAGCTCTCGTCCCATTTATCCTCGACCGCGCCTGCCGAATAGAAGTACATCAGATACGGACTGACGGAAGCGCCGAGTATGCTTACAGCAAGAAACCAGTAGTGGGGTTTGTCTTCAGCCGGGAGAGTTGGAACGGCGCCCTTGAAGACATCGAGCCATTCAGGGTGAAGGCGATGAACTCCAATCGCGAAGAAGATCGTGATGAGACCGAGTATGGAAGGAAGATCTTCTACGAGATCGAGATTTCCTTTCCATAACAGAAGCCATGCGAGGAATGCGACGGGGATGGCCCACCATGGAATTCCGACGCCGGTGCCCATCTCGATGCACAAAGCAACGCCACCGATCTCTGCGACGAGAACGAGAAAAACAACGAGCGCAACGCCGGTGAGAACTATCGAAAAAAATCCAAATCCAAATCGATCGCGAAGTCCTTCGACTACAGTGTGCCTGCTGATGGCAGCGAACCGACCGGACATCTCGAGCATGAATCCAAGGCAGATGATGCCGAGGAGCAGTGCCCATATCAGCTGGTATCCGAACGCCGAGCCTGCCTGCGCTGCAGTTGTTACAGATCCGATTTCAAGAAAGCCCCCGATTCCCGTGACAATTCCGAGGGCAAGCTGTACGATTTTCTTCATGCTTCCCTGGACTGACTGTGCGCGCAGGAAAGGCAATATCGATGCCTTCTGCAGGGTACATGAACCGTCGTGTTTTTGCGGTTCGCGGCTTGATCCGTGCGGTAATCTCAAGGAAAACACAATCCAATCTTGCCGATAGAAAACCGGGAGAGACCAGATACGGTTATTGTCGTTGGCGGATCAGCGGGGGGCGTCGAGGCAATGAGTCGGTTTGCTTCCTTGCTTCCGCGCGACCTGCCTGCTGCGGTCCTCATGGTTCTGCACATTCCGCATAATGCTGTCAGCGTCATGCCGGCAATTCTTCGGCGTGCGGGTAGGCTGCCAGCTGTGCACGCGGCCATTCGTGAGCCATTGCGCGAAGGAATGATCTACGTCGCGCCGCCGGACAGGCATATGCTGATTCGTGATTCAAGCGTCATCACGGTTTTTGGTCCCCGGGAGAACGGACATAGGCCTGCAATCGATCCGCTCTTCCGCAGCGCGGCAGAGGCCTACGGCAAGAATGTCATCGGAGTCCTGCTGACAGGGAATCTCGATGACGGGACCGCGGGACTTGCGGCAATCAAAGAGTATGGAGGCGTTGCAATTGTGCAGGATCCTGACGACGCGCTGTATTCCGGAATGCCTGAAAGTGCGATTCAGAATGTGGCTGTCGACAACGTGCTGCCACTCGATCGAATTGTTCCGGCAATTCTCGATATGCTCGCCTCCCCGCCGCCAAGGGGAGTTGTTGAGCCTGTCGACGAAGACATCGAGCTCGAAATAAAAAAAGTTTCGATGGACTCGAATCTCGAACCAGATCAAAACGCTGGTCAGCCAAGTCCGTTTACCTGTCCCGAATGCAATGGCGGGCTGTGGGAGTTGAAGGAGGGGGCTCTTGTCCGTTACCGCTGCCGCGTAGGACACGCGTACTCATCCGACAGTCTCATTTCATCGTATAGCAGCTCCGTCGAGGCAGCGTTGTGGGCGGCACTTCGGGCACTCGAGGAGAATGCATCATTTGCGCAGCGGCTCGCGAACCGTGCGGAAGCGCAGAACAATCGGCTTTCTACGCAGCGTCTGACAGAGCAGTCCGCACGTGCAGCTGAGCACGCCAACACACTTCGTGGCATATTGGCAGGAGGGCCGCTAGCCGCAGAGCCGGAGCATGAGGTGATTGCACCTGACTGATTCAGATACGACAACTCAGGAGTACGAAGGACTCGAGGAGCTGCTCGATTATCTGAAGAGCTCTCGAGGCTTTGATTTCCGCGCTTACAAGAAGTCGACCCTGACACGCCGTATCGAGCGGCGGATGCACGCCGTCGGGTCATCGTCATTTCTGGAATACCGCGATCGTCTCGAAACGGATCCTGACGAGTTTGCTCAGCTCTTCAACACCTTTCTCATCAACGTCACGGCGTTTTTTCGTGATCGCGAGCCGTGGGAGTTTCTATCGGAGCAAGTACTGCCGAAGCTGCTGGAGCAGAAAGGGAGGTTCGATCCCGTTCGTGCATGGAGCGCAGGCTGTGCAACTGGTGAGGAAGCGTTCACGATTGCGATGGTGCTCGCAGAGGCGCTCGGCATAGAAGAGTTCAAGAGTCGCGTCAAGATATATGCAACCGATATCGACGATCATGCGCTTGCCCTCGCGCGTCAGGGATTGTTCGGGCCGCGCCAGATGGAGTCGGTCCCGCCGCCGTTCGTGGAGAAATACTTTGAGAAGGTGAATGGTAATTTCTGCTTTCGAAAGGATCTTCGGCGATCGATAGTTTTTGGGCGGCACGACGTGCTGCAGGACGCACCAATCTCGAGGATCGATCTACTCGTCTGCCGGAACACTCTCATGTATTTCCATGCGGCAGCACAGGCAAGGATTCTCGCAAGACTTCATTTCTCGCTGGCCGAAGGCGGATGCTTGTTTCTCGGCAGGGCCGAAACACTGCTCGCGCACACCACGACTTTCCGGCCGGTAGACTTAGAGGAGCGCATATTCTCCAAGATCCCCAATGTTCGGACGACACCGCATCTGTACCTCATGTCATCCGATCAGACCGAAACACGCATGACCATTCCGCATCACGATGCCATACATGTGAAAGCGCTCGACACCACCGGTGTCGCGCAGATAGTCATCGACATGAATGGGAATGTGGTCATCGTCAATGATCTTGCGCGAAGGTTGTTCGGTCTCACTACGCGCGATATTGGTGCGGCATTTCACAGTCTCGAAGTGTCATACCGCCCAGTCGAGCTCAGGTCCCTGATCGATCAGGCCTATCACGAGGGACGTTCTGTTCGAGTTCAGGCAATCGAGTACGAGCAGCCCACCGGAGAACGAATCTGGCTCGAAGCTCAGGTAATTCCGCTACCCACTGAGAACGCCGATATAGCGGGCGTTTCTGTCGTTTTCACTGACATCTCTGTCTCCCGGCGTCTTCAGCAGGCACTCGAGAGAACGAATGTCGATTTTGAAAATGCAGCGGAGCAGCTCCAGTCGACAAACGAAGAAATGGAGACCACCAACGAGGAGCTGCAATCCGCGGTTGAGGAGCTCGAGACGATAAACGAAGAATTGCAGGCGAGCTATGAAGAGCTCGAGACGATGAATGAAGAGCTGCAGTCTACTAACGAAGAGCTGCAGGCGATGAACGACATTGCGCGCGTTCATACCACCGAGCTCAACACCGCGAATCATCTTCTCGAATCGATTTTCACAGGCCTTGGCGGACGCGTGATCGTCGTCGATCACGCGCTCAACGTGACTTTCTGGAACAAGGGCGCAGAAGATTTGTGGGGCATTCACGCAACTGAGGCTGTGAATGTGCCGCTTACCGATCTCGATTTTGGTCTTCCACTCACCGAGCTCGTGAAACCTCTGGAGAACGTTCTTCAAGGCAGGTCCACGCGCGAAGCGACTGACATTTCTGCGGTCAACAGGCGGGGAAAGCGTGTGATGTGTCACGTTACTGTTGTGCCGCTCATGTCGCGCGAGGGATCAGCCGTAAACGGCGCAATTATTCTGACAGCGGACGAGCTGCGCTCCTGAGCCCATGGTTGCGCGCTCCGCAAATATATGGGAGCCCATATATCGTCTCCATGGTTTGTTTCGAACAGTTTCTGAGAGACATATCAGAAAACTACAAATGGCGCGAAGATTGCTTTTTTCTCACGCAGCGAAGGCATTGCTTCGCAAAAAGTTATTGCGTTATCAGTGCGCCCGACGAGGGCGGGAGGACGTATGGCGAACGACCGAAACAGGAACGATCAGGGTTCATCAGGCTCATCAGGCAGCTCGAGTGGGTCAAGCGGCATGAGCGGCTCGGGAAGCTCAGGCAGCGGCTCGCGCTCGGGTAGCGGATCACAGTCAGACAGCGGATTGCAAAGCGGATCGACCGGCGGCTCAAACGCTTCACGCGGCTCTTCAGGATCAGGATCAGGCACGGGCTACGGCGACGAAAATCTCGAGCCCGGATCGAAGGAAAGAACTTCAGGAACTTCAGGAACTTCGGGTACGTCAGGAAGCTCGGGAAGCTCGGGAAGCTCGGGAAGTTCAGGAACTTCGGGAAGTTCAGGAAGTTCGGGGAAATCCGGCAGCTCGGGGAGCTCCGGCGGATCCAGTGGCGGCAGCGGATCAGGTGGATCGCGCTGAGCGCTGAGTAACGAATCAAAAAAAGGTGCACCGAGTCGGTGCACCTTTTTTTAATTCGATCCGTAATCAGGCCTGCATCACTGATCGTGTCCGTGCATTAGGCGCCTCATTCTGGTTGGCATCTAGAAGTTTTGTCAGTGTCTCGAGGCTTGCTGAAAGACTCCGCAGCTCGGAGCGTGACATAGTCTTAAGAGCCTTCACCAGTCGAGCCTGGCCTGCACCCGGAGAACGCCGAAGAAGCGCGCGGCCCGCAGGTGCAAGCGAGATCGCCACCATTCGAGCATCCTGTTTCGCTGACGTCCGAGTCACGAGCTTGTTCTCGACAAGCTTCGCGACCACCATAGAAACAGAGCTTTGATGGGTATAAGTCCGCTCCGCCAGCTGATTGATGGATAAAGCAGACTGCTCCTGCAGCTCCTGCAGCACGTACAGCTGCGCACTGCTTATGCCGAGCTTCTGCTCGGCGTCTCGGGCGGACGTGCGCAGAGATTGAAGAAGACCACGCACCGAGTCGACGATGCTCGTCATATCATTGCGGCTTGGGGATGGAGGAGAGCTTTTCTTTTGGGGTGCTACCATACCAGCCTTCCTTGGTTAAGATCCTCGCGCCGCAAATCGCCGGCCTTAAAGCTCCAATCATAGAAAGTCATCGGGGCTTTCATGACGGTTGTAAAAGATCCAGGAAATCGATTCCGCCAGCTGATCGCTGTCCCTCAGCACCGCGGCACTGAAGTTAAGCTCGGCCTCACCTGATGCGATCATCAACTTCAGCGGGCGGCTGATCGGAGCCTGCGCTTCTCGCACCGCCCCAGTGATTATCCGGCGAAAGGTTTCCCGGTCCGAGGAGCCAACGAGTAGAGAGAGAGGCTTTCCCTTCAACGCGGAGATAGCGCGGCCGAAGAGTCGCTGGGCAGCTGCATTTGCATCCGTAATTATGAGGTTGGCATCGGTTACCAGGTACGCCGCCGGAGCATCCTCGAATAACCGCATGAAATAATTCAGAGAATCGCCAATCGAGCCATGAAGACCAGCCGCACGCTCATACTGGCTGTACCAGATGTCGGCGCGCTCGCTCGCCTCATTCTCGCCTGAGGGTGGGCCGGGCATTTCCGATGTTGATTTTTTCTGGCCTTGAGTTCGAGGCAGCTTCTTCTCGATTCGTCGTATCTATCAACCTAAAGTGCGCGAGCAAAACCGCCAGAGACAGTCACTTTGACACTCGCGCGCTTAATGTAAACCCCACATACAGCGAGCGGCCGGGCGCTGGTTCGTAATACTTGCCGCGTGCAGCGTTGACGCTGAGGGACGACGAATACTCCCGGTTGAAAACGTTCCGGATCTCCATCGTTGCAGCAAGAGCATAACTCCCAACCTCCGATGTCCAGCCTCCACGGGCGCTCGTCTCCCAATAGCGCGGCGCGCGAGTCGAATTGGCGTCGTCGAGCCATGTTTTTCCCGCACCCTCGAGCTGAACAAGAGCAAACCGGCCTTCGCGTCCAGCGCGCGCCGCAGCCTGGAGTCGATGTGCAGGAATACCTGGAATGAAATTCCCGGCGAAATTCTGTGTTCCGACCGTGTATTGATCGAAGCGAAAATTGGAATACGTATAGGCGATCATGAGCGTGAACGGATCGATCACCAGATCAGTGCCTGCCTCGGCGCCCTTTCGAATTGTACGACCTGCGTTTCGAAAATAGCGACGCCCGTTGCTCGAGGGGATCTCGAAAGGAATCAGCTCGTCGCGCACCCCTGTTCGAAATACTGATGCATCGTATCTGACTACCGATCCGAACCATCCCTTTGCACCCGCTTCTGCAGTGAGAGATTTCTGCGGATCGAGATCCGCGTTCAGTCCCGCGCTGCCGTCCTCATGATTGCCAAGCTCGGTTGCTGTTGGAGTTTCGAACGCACTCGAGATGTTCGCGTAGACTGAGTGTGTGGGCGAGATGCGCGCAATAATTCCCGCGACCGGGCTCAGTGATCCAAGTGTTCGATCTCCCGAATCGTCCGGATTCGCCAAGCCGACGAATCGGTCGTCTACTTCGAATCTCACCCTGTCGGCGCGAATACCAGCAGTCATGTTCACGTTCGAAAAAAGCGGAACGTCGTCGGTAGCGAATAAGCCTCCACTCGATACAAGCTCGCGTTGATCAAGCGTTATGATTCCGCGATCGAGTCCGGCAAAAGGACAAGTCGCGGTAGCTATCGGTACGGCGACAGTATCCGTGCAGATAGCAAAGTTTTTTCTGAGATCGTTCTGCAGCTGCACATCGAACCCGACTGCAATCGAGTTCACTTTTCCGAAAATCGAATTGCGTGTGCGCACTGATCCTGATCCACCCCAGGTGTGACGCCCTATTTCCACAACGGCGAACGTGAGCGGATTGTCGAGCGACCTGGCGCCACCAAAGGCCGACAAGCCCAGTTCGGCATGTCCCATCTGCCGATTGGCTGCCAGTGCAACCTGAACTTGCTTCACTGCTTTCCGCGCATTTCGGCGAACGGAAAGTGCATCAGCCATTTCCGGGTCGGACCGCATTTCCTCGAGTGTAAGAGCTCCAGGATTTTCCGCGAGAGGATTGTTGAGTCCCATGACTGTAAGGGAGTAATCAGTTCCCCTGAATTTGAGATCGCCTCGCGCAAACCCGGTGACTGCGCGCTGCCTCGAGTGCCGTCGCGCGCCATCGCTTCGTGTATATGAAATGTCGCCGAGGTAGTCGCTCGCGCCTGAAGTTCCGGAAGCAGAAAAAACACTTCTGGAGAAAGCATTGGAGCCCAGCCATTGTCTTGCTTCAGCCGAGAACGGTGAAAGAGCCGGAGCTTTCGAACGAAGATCAACAACGCCGCCACTCGCGTTTCCATATAGTGCCGATGCCGCGCCGCGAAGAACTTCAACGCGTCCAACAGATTCGAGGCTTACGTAATCGAGCGGCGTCTGCCCATCAGGAAGCGTTACTGGAATTCCATCGCGCAGAACACGAACACCGCGAACACCGAAGGTGGACCGTGCGCCAAACCCCCTGATAGAAAGACGTGGATCCTGAGCCGGATTGCTGCGATTCACCGACGTCACGCCGGGAATCAACGAGATAGTTTCGTCGAGCGAGGTGTGCTTCTGTCCGGGTCGTGTAGAATCGGGCTCAGTGATGCTGATCGCGAAAGGTGAGCCGAGAACAGTGCGGCCTGATCCGCGAGTCACGGTCACAACCACTGGTTTGAGTGTTGTTGCCGTCGTGTCGTGTTGCGCACGAACGCTGCGAACAGGAGTCAGTGACGAGAGCAGAATCGCACATACGAAAAGTTTTCGCACGCGATCGTACAATGTCACTTCTTGTGACCGCCTCCGGACGTCACCTGTGCGTGATTGAGCCAGGTCACGAGAACAAATCCGCCTATGAGATTTCCGAGGAGGGCAGGAATGAAGAATCGCGAAATGTACGTTGCGATCCCAACATCTCCTCTCACCACCAGATACAGGACTTCCACCGAGCCGACAACTATGTGCGCGAATCCGCCGATTCCGATGAGATACGTGATAATGGAAATCACCGACACCTGATTTCCCGATGCAGCGGGCAGCATCCACACCATTAGCGCGATCAGCCATCCCGCGAAGATACCGCTCGCGAGAGTAGTGAGGAATCCATTCCGCAGCGCTTCGTGGCCAATGTCGCTGAATGCGGTGTGAACCTTCGGCTCGAAAACATCCGTCAAACCAATGGCCATCGCGAACAACAAGACCCCAAGAATGTTTCCAGTCAATGCCGTTCCCTGAAGCGAAATCATCTTCCGCATCTTCTTCGAGGTGTAACTCACCATCAGTGGAACGATTGGAGTAACCGTGTTCTCGGTGAACAGCTGCTGACTGCCGAGCGTGATGATGAGAAATCCCACTGGGTAACCCAGCTTGGTGATCAATGGCCGCCACTCTGCATCGGGCAGATGCGATCGAAGCAGACCTTCAGTGACAAAGCTGAACCCCATCGAGAGGCCTCCAGCCATCGCGGCCCACCACAATCCGGAAAGTGGACGCTCGAGCTCCTTGTCCCCTTCACGCCGGATCACATCGTAAGTGATCTTCTGGTCGAGTGATTCCTCCTGCCGTGCCTTGTTCTCCTCGAGTGGATCGAGTTCTGGCTTGTTCGCTTCCTCGCCTGGATCGTCAGTATGCGATTTCGGAGGCGGCTCAGGTACGACTGGCGCGTCCATCTATTTCAGCGTGTAGAGATAGGCCGCAATGTCGCGCGCATCGCGCTCGGTGACTTTCATGTTCGGCATCGCGGTCTTCGGGTCGATACCTGGCGGGTTTCTGAGCCACTCGATCAAGTGATCCGGCGTATTGGACAAGACGCCGGCGATATAAGACCGCGAGGCGATACCGTCGAGGGGAGGGCCAACGCGTGCGTGCGCACCCGTAACACCAGGGATTGAATGACACGATATGCAGCCGTAGCTGCGTATTGCTTCACGTCCGCGTGGTACCGATCCGCCGGTCATTTCTGCTGCCCACTGTGCATCGCGATGATCGACACAGGCGGCAAGAAATGCGACAGCGATGCAGGTTGCCGTAGTGATGAGCACCTGACTTTTGCGAACACGCATCGCTGAGGCATTGATCCACTTGAGCATCAGGTATAAAGCGCTGCCGAGATACACGACGCCGCCCGGCACCCACATGATCAATCCGCCGAGCTGCTGGTCCTGGAGTGCAGTCAGTCCCCAATGACTCGTTCCGGAGTTTCCGTATACGGAATAGAGCGGCGTGTCTGCCATTGTGAGAAGTGCACCCAGCAGCGTCGTGTGAATCGCGGTGAGAAAAAGGAAGAGTATTGCAGGTCCTTCGCTTCCTTTTCGCGCATGAAACAGTGACCACCAGAACAGGAGTGCGGTTCCGACAAAACTGAGGTGCTGCGCGGCATGCACTGCTTCGCTCGTTACGCTCGCGTTGTAGAGATATGGAGCATGCCAGATCCAGATCGCTCCAGCATGAAGCACAAACGCTGCGAGCTGAGGAATTCGTACTGAAAAAAGCCGGCCAGCCGGTGCACGCGCACCTGCAGGTAACCCCCAAAGCAAAGGCAATGCTGGTTTGCCGAGCGCGAGAAGTGGCGCGGAGACAGCCATCAGCAGCTCGTGCTGAATCATGTGCGCGGAGAAAAGCGCGCCTCCCATTGCGTGCAGCGGTGACAGCAGCGCGATCGTAAGCACTGCAAATCCGGCTATGGAGAAAAACATGTCGCGGCGAACAACGTTGCGCGCGTTTGTAGATCGCCGAATGGTTTGACGCAATCCACGTGCGTATGCGCCAGCCGTGGCAATCAGCGGAAAAACAACTCCGGGCTCGAAACTCCATGCGTGCCAGACGTCATGCGGAGCGAGCGTTACGCCGACGTGAAGCATCATCATGTACGCACGCACGTCCCGAGAACGAAATTCGGGAACCATTGCGCGAGAATGAATAGTCCGAAGATCAACGTGTCGATCATGCCGAGAAGCGCGAGGAACCTCCGGCTTCCCAGTGGTCCCGGATACTGGCTCGGTTCTTCGGATCCCAGCTTGACCCACTCACGATGTGCAACGATTCCAGCTGCAATGACAATTGAGAGAAGGACGAACGTTATCAGATGCGTTCCCAGCTTCGATCGTGTCGCACAGGCAGTGTGCTCGAGAACGTAGCTGAACTGCAGATGCGCCAGAGCAGCGATTGGTGCTCCAAGTGCACCGAACCAGATGGGGACCTCGCTCCATATCCTGCCGGGAACTCTGTCCAGAGGATTATCGCTGCGCGCTCTCAAATGAGCCTCGGCGTCCAGTAGATCAGCATGTATATCGGCAGCCACACGAGACTCATGAAGTACCAGTAGAGGCAGTTGTCATCGGCATCACCGAAATGCTTGCCTTCCACGGGACCGAACCAGAACAACGCAGTGAAGACCCACGTCTCCAGCGCCTCGAGCCCGAGGAGTGTGAAGTGAAAAGCAACCGTGATCCAGATCGCAGATCCGTAGGCGTTCGTATCCCAGTGTGCGTTCAGGTCGCGGAAATCGAAGAAACGCAGGACGACCGCAGTGGCAACAGCGATGGACATCATGAGCAGACCGATCTGAACGCCGCGCTTGTCGAGACGTCTCACTCTCTGATGCAGCCAGTAGTTCGGAATGTTCGTCAACGCGAGAAAAACAGCGCTTATTGTCGGACGAATGAGATCCGGAACGCGAAGCGGTGGTGGCGGCCAGTGATGGAAATTCTTGCGAAGGTATAGATACGTCATGACGCAGATGACGAGCGTTGTCGCTTCAATTGCGATGAACGCTGTGGTGCCCCACCAGGTGCCCGCCCTTCGACCAAAGACAATAGTCGGAGTCTCGGTAACGTCGATTACCTTCGCGTATGTCTTCATCTGCCGGCCAGTGCGAGAGGGTCGCGTTCCCCTGACAGTCGCTTGTTCTGTTCACTTCTCCTGGGCCAGCCCCACATCACGCACGGCGGGAAGAGAAGAATCAGTCCAATGACCAGGCCCCACGCTGTAAAAACTGCCGTAATGAACATCACGCCCGTTGCAAGTGCTGCAAGGAAAGGCCAGATCGTCGGCTCCGGCGAGTCGTGCCGATGATCGGGCTCTGCATCCATCATCGTCGTGAAAAGATTCTCCCGGATATCAGTACGAAGTCCGGTGACTACGGGTCGCGTCTCGGCCTCCTCCCAGAGCGGATGCTCCGACGTGCACACCGGTACGTGCAGAAATACGTAGGGCGGCGGAGGTGACTCGGTCGCCCATTCGAGCGATGCTGCGCCCCACGGATTGTCGCCTGCGGGTGCGCCACCTCTCAAGGACTTGAGTGCGTTGATGAGAAACGTGACAACGCTGAGCACAATGATTACCGCGCCAGCCGAAGACAGAGCGTTTAGTGGTCCCCAGCCTGTCTCCGGGAGATACGTATAGATGCGACGCGTCATTCCCTCGAGGCCGAGAATGTGCATCGGGAAAAAGGTGACGTTCACGCCGATGAAGAAGAGCCAGAAGTTCACCTTGCCCATTCGCTCGCTCATCATCCGGCCAGTGATCTTCGGATACCAGTAGTAGAACGCACCGAAGAGCGGGAAGAGTCCTCCGCCAAGAAGCACATAATGCAGATGCGCAACGATGAAGTACGTGTCGTGTGCCTGAAGATCGAAAGGCACCGAAGCGATCATCACTCCGCTCAGTCCACCAATCACGAACGTCACGATGAATCCGATAATGAAGAGCATCGGAGTCGTGAACCGCGGCTTGCCCGACCAGATCGTTGCTATCCAGCAGAAAATCTGAACGCCTGTTGGAATCGCGATGATCGTACTTGCGGCAGTGAAGAAAGTCTGACCGAGCTGTGGAATTGGGGTGGCGAACATGTGGTGCACCCACAGACCAAACCCCATGAAGCCGGTAGTAGTCAGCGAGAGAACCATCACCGGATATCCGAAGATCGGACGGCCGGTAAATGTCTCTACGATTGCCGACACCATTCCCAGCGCGGGAATGAAGATGATGTAGACCTCGGGGTGACCGAAGAACCAGAACAAGTGCTGCCAAAGCAGCGCGTCGCCACCTTCCGCTGCATTGAAGAAATGCGTGTCGATCAGACGATCCGCGGCGAGCATCTGACTTCCTGTTGCTACCCACGGCATCGAAAAGACGATCATGAAAGACGTCACCAGCATCGCCCACACGAAAAGTGGAATGCGATTGAGCGACATCCCCGGCGCACGCTGCTTGAAGATCGTGACGATCATTATCACCGCCGCGGACAATGCAGCGATCTCGGTGAAAGTGATCGTCTGTGCCCACACGTCCACACGCTTGCCGGGACTGAACTGCGGACCGGACAACGGCGTGTACGCAAACCATCCTGCGTCCGGACCGTTGTTCACAAAGAACGCCGTGTACAGGAATGCACCACCAATGACGTACGTGTAGTAGCCGAAAAGATTGAGACGCGGCGCTGAAACGTTCCGCGTGCCAATCATCAGCGGAACGAAATACAATCCGACGGCAGTCATCATCGGCACAGCAAAGAGGAACATCATGGTCGTGCCGTGCATCGTGAAAATCTGATTGTACAGATCCGGACCAATCCACGAGTTCTCCGGCCGGGAGAGCTGCAGCCGCATCAGTCCTGCTTCAAGACCGCCGAGTCCAAAGAAGACGAAGGCGGTTATCATGTACCGCTTTCCAATCGACAGATGACTCGTGTTTTTCAGCCAGCCGACAAATCCACGGGGGAATTTCCACGTCTGCTCGAGCTCCGAGCGAATGGCGAGATCTTCATTGCTAAGCGCGATCTCCTGAGATATGACGGGAGTGCCGAGAGTCATTTGAGATTCCCGAGATAACTGAGAAGCGCCTGGAGCTCCGGACCTGACAAATCATTCGGCGGCATTTTCACACCGGGTTTGACTCCCTGCGGATCGACAATCCAGCCCGCAAGATTGCCGCGGGTGTTCTTGAGCGTGCCCGCAGCGAGTGTATACGAGCTTCCAATGTGCGTGAGAGGAGGGCCCACTCGGCCAAGTGCGAGTGTTCCGCCGACTGTGTGACATAGCGGACATCCACGCGACATGAAAACTTTCTCACCAACTCTCGATCCTGAGTCTGGTGGAGGGGCAGCCGGAAGAAGCTGAGTTTTGTACCACGTTTCGAACTGGGGCCGCGTCTCTGCAATTACGAGCACCGCCATCTTCGCATGCTGATGACCGCAGAACTCGGCGCATTGTCCGCGATAGATCCCCGGCTTGTCTGCCTGCAGCCACAGTGCTGTCGTGTGACCAGGGATCAAATCTTTTTTCCCTGCGAGATCCGGAATCCAGAAGCTGTGGATCACATCTGCTGATGCGCCGATGATCTGTATGGGCTCGCCGACAGGGATGTGAATCTCATTGGCCGTAGTTACCTGATTGCCGGCAACAGGATCCATATACTCAGCTTCCCACCACCACTGATGACCGGTGATCTTGACGCGGAGGGCTTTGTCGCGCGGCAGCGATGCGAGCGCTTCACCGGTGAAGACATCGTAAACCAGCGTGCCGACAAGGATGAGTACCGTGACGGCCGCGGCAAAAGACACCGGTCGACGCAGGCGGTGATTTATTTCGTCACTCTGATCAGGAACATCGCGCCGGTGTCCGCGCCACGCAGCAAACAACAGAGCGATGACAACGAGCATCCATACTGCGGCGGCAACCCAGAACATGTACCACCACATATCGGCGATACGGTCTGCCTGCGGACCTGCGGGATTGAATACAGACTCGTTCATGCGTCACTCAATGCAGAACTGGCGTCGATGCCTGTTTTGGCTTGACCTCGGTGAGCCGCTGTTCTGACTCACGCCCGAACATGTGATCGTCGCGACCGCTCGATGCGTCCTTGGATGCCTGCCCGCTCAGCGACCGTACATAGGCGACGATGCGCCACACTTCGTAGTTGGGAATGCGTCCGCGCCATGCCGGCATTCCATTCGGGCGGCCTTCCATGATCGTTGCGAACACGCTCGCCGGATCACTGCCGTAGATCCATTTGTCGTCCATCAGCGGCGGCCCCATTCCGCCGCCACCGTTTGAATGGCATCCGCTGCAGTTGAATTGATTGAACAACGCTTTGCCTTCGGAGATCGCATACGCGTTGTACTGATATGGTCCGTTGGTGCGCGTGACAGTGTATGTCGGACCAGGCTGGAGATTCACCGCAGTTGCAACGCTCGTAGCAGTAGCAGCCGGCGCGACCTCACGGAACCTTCTTTCCTCTCGTCTGCATCCGGTCGCGATGAGCGCAACCGCCATTGCAATTGCAAGTGTCCTTGTCATGTCGACAATCCGGAAGTCCTGCTGTCGAGTCGAGGAACGTGATACGAATCGAGAATGGCGTCGATTTCCTTTCGTTTCTTCTCGATGATCGAATCGAGTCTTTCCTTGAGCGCCTTATCCTGACGTCTCACTCCCATCGAGACATCGAACACCTCGGGGAGAAACGGCAGATCGACCTGGGGCGAAACAGGAACAAGCTCGAGTGGCACACGCTGCTTTGCACCGAAGTATCCTGCGAGCGGTCCCCACACGATTGCGACATCGACCTCGCCGTTCGCCACTGCATCGACGATTCGCGACGGTGGATTCGGCTGACGGTAGTCCCCGTAGATCGAGTATCCCTTGAGGTTTCCGTGAATACCGCGTGCGCCCAGCGCGTGAACAGGCGGAGTGTTGGAGCCATCGTCACCCACGAGCTGCACGCCGATCCTGAGTTTCCGGAGGACTGGATCGTCGAAGGACGTCACTTGAAGGTTCCGGTCGCGCCGGCTGACGAATACGTAGCTACTTCTATAGTATGGGACCGTCGTTGCAGTCAGGTCGAAGCTCGTCGGCACGCCGATGACCACATCGCAATCGAAAGCGTTGAGCGTGTTGCGGATGAAGCCACGCCGTTGAGCCCACCATGTGTACTTCACTTTCGCGCCCATTTCGCGCGCAACAAGCTCGGCGATCCTGTTCTCGAAGCCTTCACCCTTCGCATTGCTGAATGGAAGGTTGTTCGGATCGGAGCAGACCCTGAGCTCACTGGGTCGCGCGCCTGCGGCTGCAACTGACGCGAGCGACAGCGCGCCGACCATCATCCAGCGGAATCCCGTCGCGATACTCATTGCAGCCCGAAGATGTAGAGGGTACCGCCCTTGTTCGTGTATTTGGGCAGGTCCTTCATTGCGTTCACGAAGCCAAGCGCAGTGGTGGAATCGCGAGGGTCGAGGTCGCCGGCGACGATTGCACCCGACCATCCGCCCACTCCGGCAACTACTGCGATGTACTGTTTTCCATCGGGCCCGCGATAGCTGATGGGCGGAGCAATAATCCCTGAAGCGACCTTCTGCTTCCACAGCTCTTTGCCGGTTCGCGCGTCGAGTGCCTTGAACCAGCCATCCATTGTGCCGTAGAAGACGACGTCGCCACCTGTCACAAGTGCGCCGCCCCATACGGGGAACATCTCATTGACGACCCACGCCGGCTTCTGCGCGACTGGATCCCAGGCGGTGAACTCACCGCGATGACCACCGGGTCCCGCGTACATCTTCACATTTGCCCCAACGTACGGGGTCCCTGCGATGTAATTGGCTTCGATTCCCTCGAAATCCATGCAGAGATTCTGGTGAGGGATGTAGAGCAGGCCGGTGCGAGGCGAGAATGCAGTCGGCTGAAAATCTTTTGTGCCTGGCGCGGCGGGACAGATGTCGCGCGAAACCATTCCGACGTGCGGAGATTTTTCTTCGACGGGGATCAGGCGACTCGTCTTGAGATCGACTCCCCGGGATGAGTTCACGAACCCGTAAGGATTCGCTGAATAGATCTGGCCCGTCGCGCGATCGATCACATAGAGGTATCCGTTACGCTCAGCGCGCAGCAGAACTTTTTTCTTCACGCCGTTGATCGGCATGTCGATCAGCACGCTCTCGTTGATTGCGTCGTAGTCGAAGAGATCGTGCGGGCTCATCTGCACGTACCACTTCGCAGCACCGGTATCGGGGTCGCGGGCAAAGACACCCGCAGTCCACTTGTTATCGCCCGGTCGCTGGTCAGCGTTCCACGGGCCGGGGTTCGCCGTGCCGTAGTAAATGAGATTCAGCTCGGGATCGTAGGAGATCCATCCCCATACAGTACCGCCACCGACTTTCCATGCATCCGGCGGCCATGAGCTTACGCCGAGGTTCCTGCCTCGATCGACTGAGTAGAATGGCTTGAAGTCAGGACCAATCAGCACGTCGGCGTCAGGCCCGGTATGATAGGCACGCCACGCGATCTTTCCCGAGCGCTCATCGAGTGCCGTCAGCCAGCCGCGTACTCCCATCTCTCCGCCGGAATTTCCAACGAGAACTTTTCCTTTCACGACGAGCGGAGCCATGGTGATCGTCTCGCCAAGATTTATCTCACCAAGCTTTGTGTTCCACAGCTCGGCGCCCGTGTTTGCATCGAGCGCGATGGTGTGGTTGTCGAGAGTATTGAAGAAAAGCTTTCCGTCATCGATTACAGCTCCTCTGTTCACCACATCGCAGCACGCAACTCCCTGCGCAGCCTGTTCCACTCTCGGCTTGTACTGCCATTTGACCGGAGCTCCCGGTTGTGTGAGGTCGAGCGCGTAGACGTAGTTCGGAAACGGCGTCACGATGTACATCGTGTTGTTCACTACAAGAGGTGCCGCTTCGTGACCGTGCAACGTTCCGGTGGAGAACGTGGATGTCACCCGGAGATTGGCGACGTTCGCCGTGGTGATCTGGTTCAGCGGGGAATAGCGCGTGCTCGCGTAATTCTTGGCGGGCATTGTCCACTGCCCGTCGTCGACCGTCGCATCGCCATATGCAGCGCCGCCTCGCGCGCCTGGAGCGGCAACCGATGAGCCTTTTGCTTCCGCAGGTGTTGTCGTGCGCTCATCGCCGCTGCTGCAGGAGATGAGAACAATTGTCAAACCAACGGACAGCGTGAATGGTTTTGACATTTAGCGCGATTCGAACTTGAAGATTCCTGGTTTTTCGGAATCAGTTCGAACGCACATTGCGTTCCAATCACGAGCTCCGTGCACGACGAAATCCTATGGGAGCCAATGTAATTTTTCGACACTGCGATCGGCCTGTCGTTTGCACGCATCAACGGCGTGAAGCACGAAAGCTGGGCTACAGTAGTGGGCCGGCGGGAATTCGTGCGCTCCGCCGCGAGCGCACTGGTTCTTGCTGCGATTCCTTCACTGCAACATGACTCGCTGACGCTCGGGATTCTCATCAACACTCCGGCTACCGGTTTCGACGACGGTGTGCGAATGGGGTTGAGCGAAGCATCGCGTGCGGCCGTGCTCTTTGGCCGAAAGCCAATGACGATCGCAAGAGCTAAGTACATAACGGGTCTGATCGACGCCGGTTCAAGCGTGATCGTCGGATCGCGGGCTTACGATGAAGCAGCAGGAATTGCGCGCGAGTGTCGCTCTCATGGCATTGTCTACCTGAACTGCGGTGCTCGTTCCGATGGTTTTAGAAATGAATGCAACGAGTTTCTCTTTCACGTAGAGGCGAGTGACTCGATGTACGCGAACGCTGCCAACGCGGCGCCCCACTCGACGATCAAGTTGTGGGATTCATCCCTCGAGAAATACGGAGCGGCGCAGCTGAACGATCGCTTTCGCTCGACCTTCAATCGGCCAATGGACGGTGCCGCATGGTGTGGCTGGTTTGCGACGAAGGCTGTGTGGGAATCTCTCCTCAGAATGAAGGGAAAGGGCGCGATGGGAATTCGCGATCACCTCCTATTGGACACGACTCAGTTCGATGGACACAAGGGAGCGCCGCTCAGCTTCAGAGTCGCCGATAATCAGCTGAGACAACCGCTATATGCTCTCACAACAGAAAAGCCGCCGCAGGATGTGCCGGACTTAGCCCGCACGTCGGGGTCGACACGCGATCTGCTCGACTCGATTCTCGGCGGAGCGAAGAAATGCAGGAACGTTCGATGAGAACATTGTTTCTGTCGGTTCTTTTCGCGACTTCAGCGAGTCTCGAAGCTCAAACCGCTGGTCGACTGTATGTGAGTAATGAAGCATCCAGGTCAATCAGCGTGATAGACACTAGGACAAGCAAGGTCATTCAGACAATTCCCCTCGGCCAGCGCGCTCGCGGAATTTCGGTGAGTCCTGATGGGCGCAAAGTGTACGTTGCCCTGAGTGACGAAGTGCCGATGCGTGAAAGTGCCGGCGACCGCATCGCTGTGATCG
>JBKPNY010000055.1:0-2981 GCA_046732835.1 Gemmatimonadota bacterium
TCGCCTTGCCTTCACATCCCTCATTCAAGAGAGAGACAGCGAGAATCGAATCTTTCTTCACGCCGGTCCCGCGTTGATAGGCAAGCCCGAGGTTAGCGCAGCCTTCAGCGACGCGCCCTTTGCAAGCCTTGCTGAAAAGACTTGCAGCGTCCTTCGGATCCTTGAGCACGTACTCTCCCTTCTGAAGCTTCATCGCAAGGCGGTTGCATGCTGGCAGGTCGCCCGCATTACATGATTCACGCAGTTGCTTTGCCTGCCTGTTGCCTGGATGGCAGGCCGAGAGGAGGAGTGCGACTACTATAAAAAAAAACGGCCGCGAGAGGCCGCGATGTAAATGGTCGTGAGTAATTGGCTTTCCCATCGCTACTACGAAGAAGAGAAGTCGAAGGCGGCTCTCGTGCTTTGGGCAGTACGGGAGACACATTTGAGAAGTTTCGTTGGGAAACCGAGCGTCGGTGCCGGACTTCCCCGACCTGTGCAGCCGTTGTCTCTCCTGTCTGACCTGCTTTGTCGCCAGCTTCGCACGTGAACGGAGCTTTTGTTCTTCCTTACGACTCGACCTGCAGCTTGTGCCAGGTCACTCGCTCGCGCCGCGGTCGCGCCCGGATGGCCAGCAACTCCGCGGAGAATGTGATGATTCGCTCCGGGGTTTCGGTGGCGCAGGAAAATGTGTGACCCTGATCTTCGAACTCGAATGCATCGATCATTTGCCTCTCTTCACGTTTGTTCAACCTAACCCGGGAGGGCCGCCCAGCTGGCTGCATGGCTAGATTGTGGAAATGCGACTTTCTGAATTCATCGTAAAAAACCGCAAACCGATTCTTGCGGAGTGGGAGGCGTTCGCCAGGTCTTGCGCGCCAGCGAGCGGGACTATGAACGTTGCGTCGCTTGCTGATCATGCCAACGCGATGCTGACGGTAATCGCCCAGGATCTCGACACCCCGCAGGGAAAAGCCGAACAATCGGCGAAATCGAAAGGGCTCGAAGGGGACGACGCGGCCCCTACTGCTGCGAAGGAACACGGATCGGCGCGAGCTGAGAGCGGATTTACAATCGGTCAGATGGTTGCGGAGTTCCGCGCACTTCGCGCGAGTGTCACGCGACTCTGGATGCAGCAGGAGGATCGGTCGAGCGCTGAGCACCTCGACGACTTGACGCGTTTCAATGAAGCCATCGATCAGTCTCTGGCCGAATCGATCGTCACCTATGCCGACGATCTTGACCAGTCAAAGGAGACTTTCCTCGCGATTCTCGGTCATGATCTCAAATCGCCGTTGGGAGCAGTCACCACGTCCGCGAGTTTCATGCTGGAGACAGGCGGACTGGCGGAGCCACATCTTACGTTGACGCGACAGATTGTGAGCAGCTCCAAGAGGATGCAGCAAATGATCGGAGATCTGCTGGACTTCACGCGAAGCCGGCTTGGGGACGGCATACCGATAGTTTGCGCGCCGATGAGCGTCGGGAAAGTTGTGCACGACTCAGTCGACGAGGTTCGTGCCGGCACACCGCAAAGACTTATCAAGGTCGAGGCTCGCACGGGATTGGTAGTCAACTGGGATTGCGCGCGGATAAGCCAGGCGCTGGGGAATCTTCTGTCGAATGCCGTCGAACATAGTCCACTGGACACCGTGGTCACCGTGGGCGTCGAGAGTAGTGACAGCGAGATATCAATTACGGTGCACAATGACGGCCCTCCGCTCAGCGGCGAGCAGCTGAACGGGATTTTCGGATCTATGAAGAGCTCACAGGTCTCGAGGGATCCGAGGCAAAGCGGGCCTCTCGGCCATCTGGGACTTGGATTGTATATCGCCGAGAGGATTGTGCATGCGCACGGGGGGAAGATCGAGGTCGCGTCGAGTGAATCAGCCGGCACGACTTTCCGGATGCTGATCCCGCCAGATGCGTGTCGATCGAAATAACTGGTCGGGCTTTCCGCGCCGATAACATCACGAGTGTATCTTTAGAAGACAGAATCGCGCGGAACACTCCCTCCAGCCCGCGCCCGGTTTGTGTTCTCACACAAACAGCATGCGGCCGACCTGGCTACGCCGATGAATGCTTTTCAAAGGATGAACATGTGGCGTCGCCTTTTACAGTTGATCTCAGGATCATCCACCCCTTTAATGCGCACACCAGTGCGAGTGACAAACGGCAGATTTGACATCAGCAGCGGGACAAGCATTGCGAGAAAGCCGTGGAGGACTGTCGGCCTGACCGAGCAGAGATTGCGTGCGCGAAATCGCGAATCATGGATGACGAGCACGAAAGGATGGAGCGAAATGATGGGTCGTTTTTCAGGCAAGTGAAAAAAAAGCCCCGCTGCGCGAGCAGTGGGGCCCGGTACAAAGAGTGTGCAATTCACTCAAAGTTGTCAGTCATCGTCTCCAGCAGCTGATGACCTGCCTTGCAGATCTTCTCGAGATAAGGGATGAACTCCTCATGCCCCTGGTCACGCATCTGCTCGATGAGCAGCTCTGAATATCCAAGGATGTGCCCGAGAGGTGTACGCATGTCATGCAGCAGATCTGGCGGAAGCTTGTGTTGAATTGCTTCTTCAATGTGTGCCGGCAAATCGCTCATGAGCCTGCTCCTGCATCGGCAGTGTCGCTGGTGAACCGGGCGATCAGGGACTCGATCTTGGCAATCAGTCGAGTCAGCTCGATAGGCTTCGTGTCATAATCATCACACCCTGCCTCCATCGCTCTTTCCCGATCGGTGGACATTGCATGAGCAGTGAGCGCAATAACCGGAATATTCCTTGTCTCAGGTGACGATTTCAAAGTCCGAGTTGCTTCCCAGCCATCCATCACTGGTAGACTCATGTCCATGAGGACCACGTCGGGTGATCTCGACTGCGCCATCTGCACGCCCTGCTGTCCGTCGAGGGCAATGATCACTTCGTAGCCTCGGCGCTGCAGGCGTCGCGAAAGCATGTCGCGATTCATCTCGTTGTCTTCTACAAGCAGAATTCGACGCAT
>JBKPNY010000056.1:0-2396 GCA_046732835.1 Gemmatimonadota bacterium
GCGGGCGGGGCATTTCCGGTTTGCGACGGATCTACACCCAGGCGTTGCGCATGCTGATGGTAATTGTGGCCTTAGTGCTGGTGATTGCTTGCGCGAACGTCGGCAACCTCTTGTTATCACGGGCCGCCGCGCGCCAGCCGGAGATTTCGCTGCGCCAGGCTTTGGGAGCCAGTCGTGCGCGTCTAGTGCGACAACTGCTCACCGAAAGTTTGTTGCTCGCAATGATCGGCGGTGTGGCCGGGGTGTTGATTGCTCAATGGGGCGTGAGCGTGTTGGTTTCGCGAGTTGCCGCCACTTCGCCGCTGGACGTTAGACCCGATGCTCGAATTCTTTTGTTCACCCTCGGCATCTCAGTGGTCTCCGGAATCCTGTTCGGGATCGCACCCGCACTTCGCGCCACCAAAGCAGACCTCACCTCAGCGTTGAAAGAGAAGACCAGCCGCGGCCGCAAACGAAAGTTGAACCTCGGTTCTGCCCTGGTAGTGGCGCAGGTCGCAGTGTCATTGATTCTGCTGGTGGGCGCCGGATTGTTTGCGCGCAGTTTGATGAACCTGCAGCAGGAGGACCTCGGCTTCAATCGTGAAAACGTTTTGCTCGCTAACGTCGACACCCGGCTCGCCGGTTATAAGCCCGAAGAACTGAGCAACGTCTACCGCCAGATTTACGACCGTCTCAGCACAATGCCAAACGTCAATCACGCCACGCTCGCAAGTTATGCACCGATGCAAGGGTCGAGCACGAGCAGTGCGGTTGTCGTTCGTGGTTACACGCCGAACCAGGGTGAAAGGATGGTTGTGAATGATGTACTCATCGGGCCCGACTTCTGCAACACGCTTGGAGTTCCCTTGATGCTCGGCCGCGAAATCAGTTTGCAGGACACGCCGACGTCAACGAAAGTCGCGGTAGTGAACCAGTCGTTCGCACAGGCATTTTTTCACGACCAGAATCCGATTGGCCGGCGGCTAACCTTTGACAGCGATTCTGACAAGGACGACTTTGAAATCGTCGGTGTGATTGGCGACTCAAAATACGATAGCGCCAAAGAGAAACCTGAGCGAACAGTCTTTCGCCCGATTCTGCAGGTGCAGGATCAACAGACCTACAGCAACGTCATTGAGTTGCGTACCACCGGCGACCCGCTCAATTTGGCAGCGCAGGTGCGCGGCGCAATCGCGCAAATCAATGACAAATTGCCGGTGCTCAACGTCACCAGTCTGCGCCTGCAAACTGATGAAGCGCTGCGACAGGAGAAGCTGATTGCACAGCTCGTCAGCTTCTTTGGCTTACTCGGTTTGCTGCTCTCATGTGTCGGCCTCTACGGGATCATGGCCCACGCGGTGGTGCGGCGCACAAATGAAATTGGGATCCGGCTGGCGCTGGGCGCCGATCGCGGGCAAATCACCTGGATGGTTTTGCGCGAGAGTCTGGTGCTGGTGGGCATCGGTCTCGCGGTCGGCATCCCGGCGGCCTTAGCGTCGGCAAACCTTATCTCCAGTCAATTGTTCGGAGTTAATCCGACTGATCCGGTGAGCCTCGCGATCGCCGCGATCGCGCTTACCGCCGTTGCTGCACTAGCGGGTTATCTGCCTGCGCGCAAGGCTTCTCGGGTTAACCCTTTGGTCGCGTTGCGGTATGAATAAAACTTTGAACTTGGAACTTTGTACTTGGTACTTAGCTTCGAGTTGGTCTTTGGACTTGTCCCATTGATGCGGCGTTCATAAAACGCTATTGGGCACCTAACAAGTTCGAAGTACAAAGATCAAAGGTCAAAGCTCAAAGTCCGAATACTTAACACCAAGGGAAGAGCTTATGGAAAGACTTCTTCAGGACATTCGTTACGCCGTCCGTGGCTTGTTGAAGCGGCCGGGATTCACAGCGATTGCCATCGTTACGCTCGCGCTGGGCATCGGTGCGAACACGGCCATCTTCAGCGTGGTCAATGCTGTCATCCTGCGGCCGCTTCCGTATGCCGCACCGGAACGATTGGTCACGCTTTGGGAAACGATGCCGGGCGCCGATCAACGTTCCGTCGCCCCGGGAAACTTCGTCGACTGGAAAACTCAAAACAAAACCTTTGACGACCTCGCTGCGTCGTTCTATGCAAACTTCAATCTCACCAGCGACGGTGAACCTGACCGAATTGACGGCGCCACCATCACTTCCAACTTCATGAGCCTGCTCGGCGTGAACGCCCAACTTGGACGTACGTTTCAGGCTGACGACGACGAACATCAGGATCGCCACCTGGTTTTAATCAGCGATGGATTGTGGAAACGAAGATTTGGCGCAGACCCGAGCGTGCTGGGACGCGACATCATTATCGATGAAACGCCACACACCGTGGTTGGCGTGATGAGCAGCGGTTTCCAATTTCCGGCGCGCTCAGATTTGTGGGT
>JBKPNY010000057.1:0-2261 GCA_046732835.1 Gemmatimonadota bacterium
CGCAATCTATGCGTTCTGCACTGGCACGCTCTCGGCGCGTTACTTCGATATCATCAAGGACCGACTTTACACCGCGGCGCCCGGCAATCTGGCGCGCCGGTCCGCGCAAACCGCGCTCTATCGCATAGCGAATTCGCTCGCCGTAATGTTGTCACCGATTCTCGCGTTCACCTCTGATGAGATTTGGGAAAACTTGCCTGCGGGTGAAGATCGGCCTGTGTCCGTCCACATGTCTTTGCTGCCCGAAGCTGGCGGTGCGGATAATTCGGCGCTGCTGGAACGTTGGCATAAGCTCTTCGAAATCAGAGAGACTGTTTTGCATGCACTTGAAGAAGCGCGAATCGCGAAACAGATTGGCAGTTCGCTTGAAGCGCGAGTAGAAATCACTGCCGGGGGCGAACAACACGACCTGCTGGTTCACTACCTCGAACAGTTGCGGTACATTTTCATAGTTTCACAGGTTACGGTTGTTCGTTCCGAAGACAACGTCACTGGAGTTACAGTGAAAGTAATGCCGGCTGAGGGAAAAAAGTGCGAGCGCTGTTGGAACTACTCAACACAGGTCGGCGAATCGACACGTTACCCCGAAGTCTGTGAACGATGCGCGGCTGCACTGCTGGAGATCGAAAGCACAACTGAGGCATGAAAACCAAACTTGACGATTCGGCGGTTGCGGTTCGCACACGGTTCGGGTGGCGTGCAGCATATTTACTGGCGAGCGTCGGCATCTACCTGGTTGATCAATCGAGCAAAGCCTGGGCCGTGAAGGCGCTGCGCGCCGGCAGAGAGCACACAGTCATCCGCGGATTTCTCGACTTCATCTACACGGAAAACCCTGGCATTGCTTTTAGCCAGTTGCAGGAGGGTGGCAACTTCAGTCGTTGGTTTTTAGTAGCCATTGCAGTCGCGGCCGGGGTCGCCGTCTTTGTCTACTTCGTGCGCACGCCGCGCAACGACGATCGGGTGCTGGGCGCGTGCGTGCTGCTCCTGGCAGGCATCGCCGGCAATCTTACAGATCGCGCGCGGCTTGGTTACGTAATAGATTTCATTGTGGTGCACGCCGGTTCATGGCATTGGCCAACCTTCAATGTTGCTGACGCCAGCATCACCATCGGCGCGCTGCTGCTTGCTTACGACGTGATTTTTCACAAGGACACGCGCGACGTTCGGTCTCCCTTACCGGCGACGGCTAACACGGCCGCGTCGGATTCATCGAGTTAAGGCGTCGATTCGGGTGATCCAAAGTCAGTACCTGGTTTTATGTATCCTGAGCTCTTCAAGATCGGCAACTTCCCCATCAATACGTACGGCGTATTCCTGGCGCTCGCGTTTCTCTGCGCCATTCTGATCGCGGTCAAACTTGCCGCGCGTGACGGCCTACCGCGCGAAAAGATTTACGACCTGTGTCTCTGGATGCTGGTGTCGTCACTGATCGGTTCAAAAATTCTGATGCTGTTTACGGAGCCGGAATATCGCGACCATCCGTGGCAGTTGTTGTCGCTCGATTTTTTGAGATCGGGAGGAGTCTTTTACGGCGGTTTAATCGCGGCGATTCTGGCGGGCTACATCTTGATGCGCCGTTACAAACTTCCGTGGTGGAAAACGGCAGACGCCTGCGCTCCCGGAATTGCCATTGGCAATTTCTTTGGCCGGCAAGGCTGCTTCGCGGCCGGTTGTTGTTGGGGCAAACCTACGAGCATGCCTTGGGGCGTAAAGTTTTCGGAGCTCGGGCACGAAATCACGGGCGTGCCGGTGGGTATCTCGCTGCATCCGACTCAACTCTACGAATCGTTCGCAATGCTGGTCGTGTTTCTGTTGCTACTCTGGCTGCACAAGCGCCGCATCTTCGATGGACAAGTGATTCTTCTCTATGCGCTGCTTTATTCCATCGTGCGCTTCTCGATTGAGTTCTTCCGCGACGATCCACGCGGCGATGTCTTTGGACTTACCAGTGCCACCGGCCTTTCAACCTCACAATTGATTAGCCTCGTTATCGGCATTGGCTCGTTAGTACTGCTAATCAGTCGTTGGCGAAAAGCCTCACGACTCACGACAACCGGCAAGGTCGCCACAGCTCGCGCCGCCTAAAACCTAACAAACCATCCCATTTCCTCGTTCGGCATTCCGGAACCTTTGTATTGCAAAGTACTTGACAGGAGTGCGGGACGCGACTAACATGCGCTTCATGAACTCCATTCATCTCGTTGTCCCGGAACAGCCAGACCCGCCGGCCCTGCATGACCGGGCGATGGACAACCTCA
>JBKPNY010000058.1:0-2854 GCA_046732835.1 Gemmatimonadota bacterium
ACGAATCAAAAGCCATTGGTCCCGCCGGTGATGTGTGGTCGAGCGTCGCGGACATGTCGAAGTGGATGCTCTTTCTCCTCGACAGCGCGCGAGTGAATGGAAAGCGACTCCTTAAACCTGATACGTTCGCGGAATTGTTCACCCCTCAGGTAATGGTGCCGCCCGACGAGTTCTATCCGACAATGGAGCTCACGCGGCCTCACTGGACAACGTACGGACTGGGCTGGTTTCAGCATGATTACCAGGGTCGCATGCTCGACTTTCACACTGGAAGCCTGAGCGGAATGGTTGCGATCATCGGCCTTGTCCCTGATGAGCGCTTTGGTGTTTACGTGCTTTCGAATCGAGACCACGTCGAAATCCGGCACGCGCTCATGTACGAGGCGATCGACATCTGGCTCGACAATCCCAAAAGGGATTGGAGCAAGGAGCTCCTCGCGCTCTACAATGCACGCCGATTCAGCGCGGATTCAGCGCGAGTGATGAATGACAAAAAGCGAATCATGGGAACAAAGCCGTCACTCGTGCTGTCGAAGTATGCAGGAGTGTACGAAGATCCCTTGCTTGGCCGCATCACTGTGAGCGACAACAAGGGAAAACTGCGAATCGATGCCGGGCCGGCACTGAAGGGCGACCTCGAGCATTGGCAGTATGATCGCTTTCGTGCGCGATACGATGATCGGTGGCAGGGAACAGACATGATCACGTTCACGATTGGCGACGGAATTGCCAGCTCTCTCGAGATTGCCGGGTTCACTCTCAGGCGTCTCAGCGACACGGGAGGGCCGGCCTCAAACTGAGATCGGATTTTATGAAGTCACTAATTGCAATGACGGCCGTCGCGCTCGCCTTGACTGTTTCTCGATCGGTGGATGCGCAGGCTTTGTATGCCGGCGTTCGCGTCGGCACGGCGATCCCCACAGGCGATTTCTCCGAGAATGCCACCGCGACAGGCAACGCAGCATATCTTCGCGGTGCGAGTTCCGGACTTGGTTACGGTCTCGATGCCGGCGTTGGCTCACCATTGATGGGTCTGTATGCGAGCTATGACTACATCGAGTTCGGATGTAATTCAGGAGCATGCGCAACGAGCGGTAAGTACGAGCTCAAGGGTTATGCAGCCGGCGTTCGTGCATCAGTTCCACTCCTCCCCTTGCTTCGGCCTTGGGCAAAAGCGGGAATTACCTACAATGAGTTGAAAGGAGATGTCTCCGGAACAGCGGTATCGACAGGAAAAGGACTTGGGTACGAGATCGGCGCCGGCGCGGACATACCAATTCTGATGGGATTCTTCAGTCTCTCGCCGCAGGTTCGACGTGTGAGACAGAGACTGTCGCCGAATGATGCCGGGAAGAGAGATGCTTCCTATTACACCTTCGATATTGGATTCAGAGTACGGACGCCGCTGTAACAAACCGAGCGAGACCTGCGGGGAGATAACCAAAAGAAATCAACTCCAGACTGGAGATGGAGATGGGAGATGACGGATGACAGTGCAGGCGCTTGAACTATCCTCTGTTATCTCCCATCTCCATCTCGAGTCTGGAGTTGATTTCTTTCAGGTATCCGCTCGCAGGTTCTTTCTGTTACTGCAGTTTAAATCCATCCTCTGTAACCGGCACAGTCTGAGATGCGCCCCCGCTGCATGGCCCAACTGATTCTCCTACAGTCGGCAGCGAGAAGCTTTGTGGCGATCCCGAGACATTGATGGTGATAGCGTACGACTTCCCGTCGAGCAGTGCGCCCGTTGCTGTCTCACCCTTTTCGATCGCGCCGGAAATCTGAGCGACGCCTCCGTTCACGCTGAGGCAGGCAATTGTCCCGCGGAAGCGTGAAAGACCAGCGGGGCTGTTGTGAATGAACTGAACGGTTCCTGACGCTGTGCTCGAGCCCGCGGGTGTCTGCGCTGAAACCGTAAGCTTGCGCGTGTCCCGGCCAACTTTGCTGATGCCTGCGCCACTGATGTGAGCGCCACCTTGCGCGTACAGACTCTTAACCGGATGCGATCCGGCGGCAAGCATGAGCGCGACGAGTGAGAGCACCGCTATATGTGAACCGCTGAATGACTTACGCGAGCGTCGTTTCATGAAAATCCTCCGTAGGGAGTAACCACTGTGCACGTGCCGGGCCGTTACAGCCCGCCAGATACATCATGACAAGTACCCCAAAACGTCCAGGTTGCTCCAGCCATCCTATGAGGCCTTAAGAGTGTCTATCTCATTGGGGCGCTTCGCTCTATTTTGAACGACGAGACGGATACGAATGAGCAACTTCGAAGAGCAATTCCGCACAGCGCTTTCACCCGCTTACGAAATCGAGCGCGAGCTCCTCGGCGGGGGGATGAGTCGCGTCTTCGTTGCAACCGATCGCTCACTTGGCCGAAAGGTCGTAATAAAGGTACTGCCTCCGGAGCTTACTGCAGGGGTTAACCGCGAGCGCTTCCGCCGCGAAATCCAGGTCGCCGCGCAGCTCCAGCACCCGCACATCGTCACGCTTCTCTCCGCCGGTGAAGAAGGAGACGTGCTCTACTATACGATGCCGTACATCGAAGGCGAATCGCTTCGACACGCTCTTGAGAAAGGTCCACTGCCGGTGAAGGAAGTCGTACGCATGCTCGACGATGTGGTCGATGCGCTCGCGTACGCGCATGCTCGCGGTGTGATTCATCGAGACATCAAGCCCGGCAACATTCTCAGGCAGGGCTCGCACGCGCTCGTCACTGATTTCGGAGTTGCGAAAGCGCTGAATGCGTCGATGCCTGTCTCGGGAATAACCACTGCGGGCATGGTGATTGGAACTCCAGCGTACATGGCGCCGGAGCAGCTCGCTGGAGATCCCGCCGCTGATCATCGAA
>JBKPNY010000059.1:0-10336 GCA_046732835.1 Gemmatimonadota bacterium
CGCTGGAGATACTTCGGATTCATGAACAGCACTCCACTGATGGAGCTCGAGCCCGTGAGATCATGATCGAGCGAAATTCCGATTCTAGCGAGTCGATTACGCCGTCTTTCATCTCGCGAAGCATACGTCGCGTTGGCTGAACGAGGATTGGCGAGAGCCTCTTCCATTGTCAGCGGTCCAGGGATGTGAAAGAGATTATTCGCACCGGACAGAAAGACACCGATCTCAGTCGCGTCACCGATCGGTGACGTTATCGAAGCGTTGACGAGCGCGCGACGACTATCCGAATGCTCCCGGTAGCCTTCCTGCATTGTGTTGGTGAAGGTCACCGCAAGAGACGCCGGGCCGAGAGGAGCTCCTGCCTGAAGCGCAGTGCGGCGCAGTCCATAGCTTCCGCCCGCCTGAGTCAATCTTCCAAATGCCTGGTCAAAATCGGGCACGGTGCGGATTGCTACGACTCCACCGCCTGCATTTCCCCAGACCGCTGATGCATTCGATCTCACCACCTCGATGTCATTTATCGCGGCGAGATCAACGAGATCGAAAGCGGTGCGCCCGTCGGGCTCCGTCTCCGGAATTCCATCGATGAGAACGCGAATTCCCCGCGTTGTCCCTGCATTCGATCTGTCACCAGCACCGCGCGCGCCGAATCCGCGAATGTTCAGTCGGACGTCGCTTGTGCCGTAGCGTGATTGAGCGAACACGCCAGGAACCTGAGCGACAGCTTCATCGAGCGAGTAACCGCGCTTGTTCTCCAGTTTCGACTTGTCGATCAGTGTGACTGCAAGTGGAACAGCGAAGGTCGACGTCGCCGTTCTGGTTGCAGTAACCGTGACCGGTGAGAGCCGCGTGGTGTCCTTTGCGACAGAATCTCGTGCCTCTGTCTGAGCATCGAGTCCGTCGGGAGTGGCTGTAGCAACTGCGAGTGCGGTAAAAATTCTTTTCATGATCGGAATTTACCGCAAAAGCAAAACGGGCACGAACCGAAGTTCGTGCCCGCTCAGTTTTACTGCCGCGTGTCGTTAGAAGCTGACGCGCGCGGAGAGCTGCATTCTCCAGTAGTTCGATACGAAGTTTCCAACCTGATACTCTTCGAGAGTGCCAGTCTTTTTCGGATCCAGCGTCCGATAGTTGAACTGCACGATCGGAACTGCGGTCTTCGGGTCCGTGGTGGACATGCCTGTGTGTCCGAGAAGCGGGATGTTGCTGTTGCTCGAGTAAGGGCTGACCTGCTGCTGGCCCCACTTCTTGTTCAGGAGGTTTCCGAAGTTGAAGATGTCGAGCTGGACGGCCACTCTCTGCTCAGATGAAATGAGCGGAATGTTCTGCCGCACCGTGAGATCGAAGTTATTCGAGAATGGCAGGCGGCAGGAATTGCGAGTCAGGATCTTTCCTCTCGACTTACTGAGGCACGCGTTCCCGTCGATCAGCTGATTGAGTGCCGCCGCCTGGCTTGCCGCGGAAAGTGTGTCACCTACGGTATTGATGGCAGAGAACCTTATCTCGTCCTGATTGGTTGCATCGTTCGGAACGTAGATCAGGTCGTTGCCCTGCACTCCGTCGGCATTGAGGTCACCACGCGGAGTTCCGTAGATGTAATCGTGTGGAGCTCCTGACACACCCTGATAGCCAAGGGTGATATCAGTTGATAGTCCGCTCGCCCAGCTCGACTTGATGAGACGGCCCCATCCAAGCGTCTTGGTGACAAACCCGCTGAACTTGTGCGGCTGATCGAACAGCGAGACTGTCGGATCGCCCACTTCTTCCTGCGGGCCATACAGCGTACGGCCGAACTGCCAGTTCGAGATGTGCGTGCTCGATGTGAAGCTCTGCACGTCACGCGCACGACCATAGTTGTAAGCAATCAGCGCTTCCCAGCCGTTCGAGTAACGCTTTCGGAGCTGAGCAGTGATGTTGTACGCGTAGTCCTTGTTCTGATTCTCGACGTCGATAATGTTGCTCGAGAATCGCGAGGCGCCAACCGCCACTACCTGGTCCGGACGCGTGGGCGTCGACGTGCCGTTCGTCGCAATCGTTCCGTAGATCGTACGCCCGAACTTGTCAGTTGTAACCGGTCCCTTCAGGTTGCGATTTACAAAGAAGAGCTGGTTCAACGTTCTGGAGTAAAGACCCTCGATTGTAGCAACGAGGTTGAACGGAAGCACGCGGTCATATGCGAGGTTCGCGCGAACCGGCTGCGGGAACTTCAGGTCCTTATCCAGGAAGCTGACGTCACCAATCGGCTTGGCTCCGCCACCACCCTGGCATGTCGTGAATTTCGACGCATCCGGATCGAATGCGGGCGCCGGGTTACCGGCGTTGCTGAAAGCAGCGCCGCACTGAAGGAACGTGATGACCCGACCGTTCGCTGCGTATGCATTTTCCATCCATACGTACGGGGGAGTTCCTACAAAGACTCCGACACCGCCGCGCAGCTGATTTAACTGATCTCCCGTTATGTCGTAATTGAATCCGAATCGCGGAGAGAACTGGAAGGCGCCAGTCGGCGTCTCATGCTTTCCATACGCTGAGTCAATTGCCGGAGCATAGCTGTTATCCGTGAGGAAGTTGCTGATATCTCCGCGAACTCCGAGCGTCAGTGTAAGCTTTGGCGAAGCTGTCCAGGTATCCTGCGCATAAACTGCAGTCTGGAGAGCGTCAAAGTACGCGTTGCCGCCGTTTGTCAGAGGCAGTCCGACACGGAAACCGCTCGCCTGATTACGCTCGAACGGTCCAATGCTGTCGAACACCCAGACGCCGTATGAGCTCTGCGTAAAGAGGTTACGAATCTTCACGTACTCGTTGCGGGTGCCGACCACGAAGCTGTGATTGCCACGCGGGATTGTCAGGTTATCGGTAAACTCGTAGGTGTCCGCATCGAGCTCGTTACCCTGCGAGAACTGATCGGACCCGGCAAGGATCTGGCGGCTACCGCTGTAATTGATGGTGATCTGCGGGAACGTCGTCTTTGGATTACGACGATCGCGAACCCACGTTGCACCGGCAAACGCTTCGTTGCTCAGTCCGTTCTTGAAGTTCGAGAACAGCTGAATGACCGGCGCTTTCTTGTTGCTGGCGATCGAGTGCATGTTGCTCGTGTAGATCGCACGAGTTGCAGACCGCGCCGTCTGACGACGGTTGTCGTTGATCGCATCCGTATAGTTGAAGCGCGCGACGAGACGATTGCTCCCGTTGATCGCGAAATCCAGACGACCAAAGAGATTGTCCATCGGGGTCGGCGTGTTCAGGATGCCTGCCGTTCCTGGATCGGGTGAGCCGGTCTTTGCTTTGTATGCGGTTTCGAAGCGCGTGATCTCAGCCTGTGTAAACCCGAATGGCGTAACGCCAGTGCCTTCTGTCTGACCCAGATACGGACCGGTTACCGGAGTCGTCTCACGAGTCCATTCGTTGGCCGTAAAGAAGTGAAGTCTGTCCTTGATGATCGGACCGCCCAACGAAAAACCGGTCTGCTTGCGGTTGAACTCTGTCGCGCGGAGAACCGGTACGTCACGGCCATAATCCTGGTTGCGATAGTACGAGAAGGCAGATCCGTGGAACTCGTTCGTTCCACTCTTCGTCACCGCATTCAGGAGAAGACCACCGAAGTTGCCCTGACGGACATCGTACGGCGCAAGAAGAATCTGATATTCCTTGATCGCGTCGATCGAGATTGCCTTGGCGCTGATCTGACCGCCGGGTTGACCCGTCGAGCCAAGACCGAATACGTCTCGCTCAGTCGCACCGTCGATCTGCACGTTGTTCATGCGGTTCGACATACCGCCGCCGGAGAATCCGGGGCCGGAGCTCGACACCTGAGGAGCGGCCCTGGTGAAGTCGACGAGGTTTCTCGTCGTAGTCGCCGAGCGCTCGAGCGCCTGCTGCGAAACGGTAGTCTTGGTTCCGGTGCTTGTCGGCGCGATGATCTCGCCGGTTGTGGCTCGAATCTCGAGCTGCGAGAGCTGCGTCGCCTGCGCCGCCATCTTGATGTCGATGCGGTCGAGCTGGCTGAGCTGGATGGTGATGTTAGTCTGCGTATACGGAGCGAAGCCGATGCGGCGAGCTTCGAGCGTGTACGGACCACCTACTTCCAGCGAAGGAAGGCTGTAGCGGCCGCCAGCGCGACTTGTCGCACGCGCGGTAACTCCGGTGGTCTTGTTGGTGATCGAAATCGTCGCGTTCTCGAGAGGAGCACCTGCACTATCAGTGACATATCCGGTTATTCCGCCGGTAGTAATTCCCTGAGCGTGAACATCGGTGGCCACCACAGCGCCGAGCACTAGACCGAGAGCCGTGATGAAACGGGTCAGACGTCGTGTGATCATGATGTGGACCTTTTTTAAGGGGGGATTTAACGCGTCAAAGCTAACGTTCGGTACCAGTTTCCGGCAAGCAACAAAACGGTCGCGATCAGGCGACTTTCCGGCGTCCGACAGTCATATAGTAGACAGGAATTCCAAGAACGATTCCGCCGAGTACGCCGAGCGTCGCCCAGCGGCTCGAAGGATCGATGATCGCGTTCACTAAAAGGAAGACAGTCGACGCGATAAAGAGGAATGGAACCAGCGGATACAAAGGAACTCTGAACGACGGATCGTAATCAGCTCTTCTTCGCAACGGGAAAACTGCGGCGACGGCGAGCGCATAAAAAGGAACGATGGCCGTCACAAATGCGTCGGCGAGCTGCTCGAATGTCCCGAGAATTACAAAGATCGCCGCCATCACTGCAACAAACGCAATCGAAAACGAAGGCGTTCGATATCGGGGATGAATTGTCGCCATTTTCTTGAACAGCAGCCCGTCGTCAGCCATCGCGAACAACACGCGTGGTCCGGTGAACATCGACCCGTTGAGACCGCCAAACGTGGAAATCATCACGATAGTCGATACCAGCCCGACCCCCACTGGCCCAAGGAGTTTGTCCGCAACATCTGCAGCCACGAGTTTCGAGGTCCGGATTTCTTCCACCGGAAGAACAGCGAGGTAGCCCAGGTTCGCCAGAAGGTACAGAACAATGATGGCTGACGTTCCGAAAATCAGCGTGCGCGGAAGATTCCTGCGCGGATTCTCTACTTCACCTGCCACAAAGCTCACGTCAGCCCAGCCGTCGTAAACCCAGAGCACCGAAACGAGCGCGAGGCCAAATCCGGAAATCGAAAAACTTCCCGGAGGGATCGCTGGAGCGTAATGACCGCCCGTTTTCGGAAGTCCAAGAGCCAGCGCAATCACGATGATGAAAAGAAGACCACCGACTTTTGCGAGCGTCGTGACATTCTGAACCGTGCCGGCAGTTCTTACGCCGACATAATTGAATGCAGCCGTCAAAAGAATTGCGGCAGCTGCAATCCAGTGAACGTATGTCGAGTAAGGAGCGACCCCCGGGTCGTGTCCCCAGACACGTATGAAGTACTCCGCGAACGTCGTCGAGATTGCGCCCAAGGCGGCGGCGCGAATCATCACCAGCTCCGACCAGCCGAAAAGAAAGGCAGTGAGTCTTCCCCATCCCTCTCGAATCAGGACATAGACGCCGCCGGTCTTCGGAAAAGCGCTCGCAGCTTCTGCGAGAGTCAGAGCTCCGCATAGAGCGAAAAGCCCGCCCACAACCCAGATGGCTAGGAGAGGCAGCGGTCCCGGGAGCTTATTCGCTATTCCCGCAGGTGACCTGAAAATTCCCGAGCCTATGGTCGAGCCAACGAGAATTGCGACAGCCGTCCACAATCCAATTCGGCGCGGAAGGCCGTCATCCTTATCGATTGCGTTAATCGCCGGGTCGGACATGCGCAAACGGTACTGCAAAGGCTTTCCGTCCGCGAGTAGCTTTGACCACAATGAATCACACCGAAGGATTCATGCATTCGCTTGCGGTGCCGATTTTCTGGATAGCCGCAGCGGTTTGCATTGTCGCCGAGATTGCCATCCTGCGCTCGGCATTTATGCCACACCCTGATACTGCGGAGTCCGCATCGTTACCGCATTCCGAGCGCGGTCTCGAGATGATCTGGGCCATTGTGCCTGCGATCATCCTTGCAATTCTCCTCGCCGCAACCTGGCGCGCAGTCCATCACTGAGATCGATCGAATGCAGTCGCTGAAGAGACTTTCGCTTGTTTCACTCGTTCTCGCATTTGCGCAGATAGTGTTTGGCGCAATCGTCCGCATAACAGGATCGGGGATGGGCTGTGGCGATCACTGGCCGAAATGCGCTGGACAGTGGTTTCCTCCTCACGATCGAATCGATCTCATTATCGAGATTACGCATCGATACATCGCTCTCGCGCTGTCGATCGCGATTCTCATTCTTTTTGTCGCCGCGTTCAGACGGAGATCGACGACGGGTGTCGGTGGCAAAGGCGGAGTGCTTCGCCCCGCTACGATCGCCGGCGTTCTCGTAGTCATCGCTGCATTGCTCGGCGCAGTCACAGTGAAGCTCGCGCTGAATCCGTTTGTGATCGCAACACATCTCACAATCGCCATGTCGCTGCTCGCGACGCTGGCGGTTGCTTACGCCAGAGCCGGCGGCCTCGGGGTCACCAGTGACATGAGCGGCGCGAGTGCGCGAACTTTTCGCTCCGCACGTGGCGCAGTTGTCCTGACGCTCGTGACCCTGGTGTTTGGCGCACTAACAGCGAATGTGCCGGACGCAGCCGTTGCTTGTACTGGATTCCCATGGTGCATGGAGTACATGATCTATGGCGCGCCGCTCTACATTCAGATAGTGCATCGCGTCCTCGCATTTCTCCTGTTTGGTCATCTTCTGGGAATGGCCATCGCGACAGGCAAGCGTAGAGAGCCTTCGGTGATTCGCCGCGCAGCGTGGACTGCTTTCTCATCAACAGTGTTACAAATCCTCGTTGCAGGCGCGATGATTGGCATGCAGTTCCCTCCGGCATTCAGGTCATTGCACCAGGCAGTTGGCACGCTCGTGTGGTTGTCGGTTATAGTGCTGGCGATTCTCAGCTCCCGTGCAGCGAAGGCGGTGCTCTCGAAGTCAGAGCTGCGGACGGCAGCATGACAGCTCGACACGCAGTGCCTGCCACTGCCAGTCCGACTTTGCTGCAGGATCTGGTGATGCTCACGAAGCCGCGAATTATCTCGCTGCTTCTGGTGACGACAATTGCGCCAATGTTTGTCGCGGGAAGCCCGAACATCGCGCTGGTGTTACTTGTATTTGTCGGCGGGTACCTGATGGCCGGTGGTGCGAACGCGGTCAACATGTACATGGACCGCGACATCGACGATCGAATGGCGCGCACGCGCCTGCGTCCCATTCCGAGTGGGAGAATGAGCGCGACGTCGGTGCTGGCGTTTGGAGTTGCCCTCGCGACAGCAGCGACTTTCCTGTTTGCGTTTTTTGTGAACGTGGTATCGGCAGCGCTTGCGCTGGCCGGTTTCTATTTCTACGTGTTCGTCTACACACGGTGGCTCAAGCGCACAACTCCACAGAACATCGTGATCGGCGGTGCTGCCGGCGCTTTTCCTCCGCTCGTCGGATGGGCGGCGGTCACAGGTCGCATCGATCTTGTTGCGGTGTACCTGTTCCTGATCATTTTCTATTGGACACCACCGCATTTCTGGGCACTCGCACTTCTCAAGCAGCGCGATTATTCAAAGGCCGGTGTTCCAATGGCTCCGCTTGTCTGGGGAGAACGCGAGACGATGGGCCTGATGTTCTGGTATACGCTGATCCTGCTCGGCCTGTCTGTCATGCCGTTCGCTTTTGGTGCATTCGGAGTCATCTATCTGGTTGCCGCCATCATACTGGGCCTTGTTCTTCTCGTTGGAATCCTGAGAATGCGAGCCGCGAAAGATTGGACAGGACCTGCATGGTGGGTTTACAAGTATTCCCTTCTCTATCTCGCACTTTTATTCGTGGCGATGGCTGTCGATAGAAAAGTCGGCATCTGATGGCGGATAAGCCGGATCGGAAGCTTCCATCTCCCAGGCCTCTGGGGCAGCTGCTTCCGCGTGTCCGTCCGCATGCATCGCGAATTGCAGCAGCTGTTTTCTGTCTCATCATCAGCGTTGGAATCGGGCTCGCCTTTCCGCAGATCGTGCGGAAGCTGCTCGATGCTGCATTCGTTCAGCGCGACTCGGAGCTGCTCGACAGGATTGCGATTGGACTGATCGGCCTCTTTGCGATTCAGGCTGCACTGAATTTTTCGCAGGTGTACCTGCTGACGATTACGTCGGAGCGAATCGTCGCGACTTTGAGACGCGATCTCTTCGCGCATCTCATTCGTCTCTCTCCCGGTTTTTTTACTGAGCGCAGAACCGGTGAGCTGACCAGCCGTCTTTCAGCCGATACCACCGTACTGCAGACGGTGCTCAGCTACAATCTGTCCGAGCTTGCGAGACAATCGCTTTTCCTTATCGGCGGCATCGTGCTGTTGACGATGACGCATTGGAAGCTCGCGCTCACAACGCTTGCGGTTGTCCCGATTGTAATCGGTGCCGCGCTTTTCTTTGGACGACGGCTTCGCCGGGCGAGCACAGGAGTTCAGGATCGCATTGCAGAGGCAACCGGCACTGCCGAGGAAGCATTCTCGCAGATCAGAACGGTTCAAAGCTTCACACGGGAGAACGAAGAGACAAGACGATATACGGGGCACATGGCGCACGTGATCGCGGCTGCAATGGATCGCTCGATCATCCGTGCAACGTTTTTTGGAATTTTGACATTCTGCGCATTCGGCGGAGTCGTCGCAGTACTCTGGCAGGGCGGACGTCTGGTTCTGGATGGAACTCTCACAGCCGGCGCGCTCGTCTCATTCCTGCTGTACGCACTCTACGTTGCGGGTGCCGTAGGATCACTCGGCTCGCTTTTCGGTGTTTACCAGGAAGCGGTTGGCGCTGCCCGCCGCACGTTCGATCTGCTCGAGACTCAGTCTGACATTGCGAATCCAGAGCATCCCGTAAATCTCAGAAAGCCGCTGAAAGGCGAAGTGGAGCTGGAGAATGTCACGTTTGCCTATGCCAATGGGCTTCCGGAGGTTATCTCCGATCTTTCACTGCACATCGCGCCGGGAGAAGTGGTCGCACTGGTCGGGCCGAGTGGTGCCGGCAAGACAACAGTAGCTTCGCTTATTCCGAGATTCTGGGATGTCACCAGCGGGACGGTTCGCGTCGACGGACACGACGTTCGTACGCTCGCACTGGAGGATTTGCGCGGAGCGATCGGAATAGTTCCTCAGGAACCTGCGCTGTTCAGCGGAACAGTTCGCGAGAATATTGCATTTGCGTTGACTGACGACGGACGACCGGCGTCTGAGAATGACATTCATCGCGCAGCTCAGGCTGCTCACGCAACGGAGTTCATCGATCGACTGGTTGAAGGATTCGATACGCTGGTGGGAGAAAGAGGAGTAAAGCTCTCCGGCGGACAGAGACAGCGGCTTGCAATAGCTCGCGTGTTTCTCAAGAACCCTGCGATTGTAATTCTCGACGAGGCGACCTCGAGTCTGGACAGCGAAAGTGAGCGTCTGGTCGAGGAGGCGATGGAAGAACTGTTACAAGGCCGTTCCACGCTGATAATCGCGCACAGGCTCAGTACGGTTCAGCGCGCTGACCGTGTGATAGTGATCGACCGCGGCCGCGTTGTAGAAGAAGGCCGCCATTCGGACCTGTTAGCCGCTGAAGGAGTGTATTCACGGCTGTACCGCGGACAATTTCGCGATGAGGACGCATTTCAGGCACGGATGTAGCCGTGAATTTCGCGTCCTTAACCACAGGTCATATGAGAAAACTGATTTTTGCAGCAGCCCTTCTCGCGTTCGCATCTGCGAGCGCCCGCGCGCAAACGGGACCTCGTCCGCTCGAGCTCGGTATCGACGCTGGAGTTACGATCGGTCTCGGAGATGATGCATTCACAGTCATCAGCCTTCCGGCGCAGTCATTCCGCGTTGGGTTCCCTATTTCGCCGCGGACATCGCTCGAGCCGAAGCTGTCGATCAACATCATAACTGGGAATGGTGACACATTCACCAGTTATCGAGGCGAGCTGGGTCTTCTCTATCACCTCGGCAGCGACAGATATCCGGGTGCATATCAGCGAGCAGGGCTCTATGTCCGACCGTTCGTCGGAATTGTTGGCTTTGCCGATGGCGACAGTGATTCCGCGGGCATCCTCGGCGGAGGCGTGGGCTACAAGTTCCCGATCATCAGCCGTCTGTCTTCGCGCTTCGAGGCGAACTTTGCGCACGAGTTCGGTAACGGCGACGCAAATGAAATTGGTTTGCTAGCAGGGTTGTCTTTCTTTACACGATAAGCGGGACAACGGGAACAACGGAACAAAAATTAACACGGAGCATGACGGAGATTTACGGAGGTCACGGAGCTTTTTT
>JBKPNY010000060.1:0-40059 GCA_046732835.1 Gemmatimonadota bacterium
CATCGGACGCCATCTCCACGCGACCGCGTTGGCGTGCCCACTCTTCTGCGGCTTGGAGCAGCGCTCGACCATGTCCTGACCTGCGCACATCAGGATCGACATACCATGCTTCGATGTAGCCAACAGGACTCGACTCGCATCCATCGGCGATCGATCTCTCTCCAACTTCTATATATCCCGCAAGTCCGCCGTCACCGCGATCCACTACGAACACCTGCGCATCTGCACGCGCGACTGTAGCACGCATTTCCGCTTCATCGGCTTCGAGCGAGAGACCGGGAAACAATGCGCGATTCATTCGCAGCCATTCATCCCAGTCACTCGATGTATATCGTCTTATCTCCAAAATTTGACGGCGTTGATCATTCGTCCTCTATCGGCTTGCGTCCGGCTCCAATGACTGCGCCGAGTCCGGCGAGCACTGTGCTGGCAATTGGACCAACGGGACTGGACAACGTGTTGACGGCAATCGCCGCAGCGATGAGAAATCCGATCGCAGTTCCAATCGTTGTGCGTGCGCGCTGAGAATTCGCAATCCAGCCGAGTTTTGCAGCCAGCCATGATGAGATCGACGCCCCAACGAGTCCGCCGACAATTCCGCCAACCCAGATTCCTGTCTTTCCAACTGCCGCGCCGGCGATGGAGCCACCCATCGCCGCACCGCCGCTCAGGATAATTGCTGTGAAGAAGAGGAAGATTTTGTCCATCTCTATTTCTTTTCGCAGTTGAACATCCAGCCGACACCGAACTTGTCCTTGACCATTCCGAAACGCGCTCCCCAGAACTGATCCGCCAGAGGCATCACAACCTGTCCACCATCGCCGAACGCACTGAACATTCGATCCTGCTCAGCAGTGTCGGTGCAGTCAACTGTAAGCCACATGTTCGTTCCGAATTTGGTCGGCTGATCCGGCGGCGCATCACTCGCCATAATGACTGTCGCCGGAGTACCGCCTTCGAGTCGTGCGTGAAGAACTCGATTCTCTCCGCCCGGCGCGGGTTCCATTCCCGCCTCCTTGTAGGTCTGCATCTGAAGCTCTCCGCCAAGAGCTTTTGCGTAGAACCTCATCGCGTCGCCGCAGTTGCCGTCGAAGTTGAGATAGGGATTGATCGCTTTCATTCGATTGCCCCATTGAATTGAAGGGTTCTCACTTTACGACCCGTTGAAGAATGTGCGTCCAGAGCGCATAGCCTGCGGGTGACATGTGAAGGCTGTCATCGACAAACAGCTCCGGCCTCGGATGTCCGTTCGCGCCAAGCATGGGATTGAAGACGTCTACGTATTTCAGCCGTTTGTTTCTCATCACGTAGCGCTTAACGAGAGCGTTAGCCTCCCGCATCCTCGATGCCAGACGCCACCTGCTCGGGCTAGGCTTTATCGACACAAATACAATTTCCGTCCGGGGAAGAGCGCGATGAACGATCCCCACGAAATCCTTGAAGTCTCCATACACGTTCATTGCGCTCTGGCCATCCGCGAAATCATTGTCGCCGGCATAAAGAACGATCATGCGCGGATGATACGGAATGACAATTCGCCGCGCGAACCGAACGAAATCATCGAGACGCGTGCTCCCGATTCCGCGCTGGATCACGGGGACGGACGGAAAATCTTTTTTTAGATCCTTCCACCGCTCGATTGTCGAGCTGCCCACAAAGAGAATTGCGTTCCTCGGCGGCATGCTGTCACGATCGGCGGCTTCGAAGCGAGCCACTTCTTTTTCAAATCTCGGGGCAGGTGCTGCCTGTGCCTGGAGCGCGAGTGCCAGTGCAAGAATCATTTTTTTGAAATCTTTTTCAGAATCAGCGGGCGGGTAATGTCCTTCACCACGTCCTTGCCAATCCAGCGTTTTGTTTTGTCGTCCGACGCCGCAAGCTTCTCCGCGAGAGCGAGCGATGCCGAATGCAGGTTCTTGTTGCGATGAGCAACGGAGCGAAGAGCCCAGCTCACTCCTTTTTTCACGAAATTCCTGTCATCATCTGCCGCTTTCTCGATCACCTTCAATGATTGCATGAAAGGCGCATCAGGGGCTTTCTTGTCATGAAGCGCGACAGCCGCAAGCAAAGCAAAAGCACCACGCTTTATGAATTCATCTTTCCGCGTGCTCCACTGATCGATCTTCGCCCAGGCATGCGGCGTCTTGTCGAAAAGATGAAAGCATATCGAATCGCAGATCGCCCAGTTATCGAAGTCGCGCGCCCATCGATCCATCTGCGAGGGCGTTACTCGAAGAGGGTCGTCGACGAATGATGTGAGGATGCGTGCTTCGTACCAGCCGCTATCCCACAACGCGAGCGCGAGATCGTGATCCTTTCCCAGCAGCTGTGCCTGCGCCTTCATTGTCGCCATCGAAACACCGAAAACCTTGTCAGCGACTATTCCATATCGCGCCATCCCATCGCGATTGGCTTTGGTTCCTCTTTTCTCGAGCCAGCGAAGTGTTTCGTCTACGCGCGAGTCGACCGGAGTCATCTAAGCTCTATTTGCGCAGTCGCGAACTTCGGCGGGGGAAGGTAAAGCCACTGCATTCGTCCTTCGACGATGATCTGAAGCCGGGCGCGACCCGGCTGGAACCTCGTCATAATGTCGGAAGGCACGATCGCCTCGAGTGATTCATTCAACGGCCGCGGATCATAGAACCAGTGAGTGTGGCTCGGTATTCGTTTCGTGACCAGCACTTCGACTTTGCTTCCCTGAATCAGCTCGATGCGGGCATCCTGCATTATCCGGCCGGATGTCGTCACGTCTGCAGTCACTCTTGTTCCCGCTCCTGCAAATGCGGGAGTGTCGATTGAAACACCATAGACTTGAACTACAGCTCGATAACCGGACACTGCGGCGAGGGAAAAGTGCGTAATCGCCGCAGCGATGCACACTCGCCGCAGTATTGTGAAGCCTATCCACTCTTTCGCGAGCGGATTGTCAAAGATCCGGGCGGTCACCGCGGCAGCCCCTTCGTGATTTTCAAGGCGTTCTGATAGTAGACCTTCCTGAGCACCTGATCCGGAAGGTCGATTCCGTAAAGTTTCCAGAACGCGTGATAATGCCGGTAGTAGTCGAAGTATTCGTCACGCGTTTCGAACACACGCCAGTAATACGGATACTCCTCTGGCTGAAAGGAATCTTTTCCGAACATGATGCGGTCCTGATACTTCACAAAGAAGTCGTGCGCGGCGTGAGGCTGCCGGCCGATATCGTAGAGAACAGCGCCGACTTCGGTGTACACGTTCGGAAAATCATCGAGAAGCTTTCCGAGGCGGCCGAGGTCGTTGGCGTGCCAGCCCATGTGCGCTGCGACGAACGTCGTTTTCGGATGTCTCCGAAAAAGATTGTCACGCTGCTTCATCAGCTCATCAAAGCTGGGGAACTTGTCAGCCGGATACCGGCGGCCAGGAAAGAGCGAGAGCTCGAGCCATCTCTCGTTCGTAAGGTCGATGGGCTTCCAGAATTCTTCCGGATCAGCGGTGTGAATGAAAACAGGAATGCCGAGTCGAGCGCATTCGTCCCAGATTGGATCGAGCTCGGGGTCATCGATTCGAAGCAATGACCCATCGGGTTTGCGGTAACGCAGTCCGAGAAATTTTGGAATCTCGCCGACGCCAACTGCACCAGCCGCAATGTCCGCATCGAGCTGCTTCACCGCTTTCGCAGCCCATCCCGGTCCAACGTTGTTGAAGTCAATTCCCGCGAGGATTCGTACGCGGTCTTTCAACGGCGATGCACGAATCGAGTTGAGCGCCGTGATGAGTTTCTCACCGGAGATATCGTCGGCAACAACCATCATTCTGAGATTGAGGCTGTCGAGTGCTGAGCGAAGCGTCGCCAGACCTTCCGGCGAGTAGATCAGGTCCTGTGGATGTCCGTGATAATCGATCGCTGCGAATTTCGCCCGCGGCACCAGATGCGCAGGCGTTACAAGCGTGGAGACCGGCCGGTAGTCGAGTATGCTCGGCGCAGGAGTTTCAGGCGCGCGGCAGATTCGCGGACGTATCTCCGTCTGTCCCGGCGGGCATTGCTGACCGGGCGCAATGCGCGTTTCTGCAGCGCCCTGTGCGCCTGGTGGTTGGGCTGAAAGTGTTCCTGCAGCAAGGACTGCAGCTGCAGTGATGCAATGCGACCAGTTGCTCATCCAGTTTCCTCGATCTCGAGTCTAGATCGGGGAAACTGCGTCAGTGTTTCGAGAGTTGAAAGTGGTCCGGTGCGTTTGTGTCCAGGTGGGGCCCTGGATCGGCCGGACAAAAGGTAGAGCTGGGGCGGCAGGACTCGAACCTGCAACTTCCGCATTAACAGTGCGGCGCTCTGCCATTGAGCTACACCCCATTTGACAACAACCAGAAGATCGGTACCGGGTACCGGTAACTACGCTTTGTCTGGTACCCGGTACCGCGGTTCTGGTTTTTCCGGTACCCGGTACCGCATTTCTGGTTTTTCCGGTACCCGGTACCGCAGTTCTGGTTACTAGGGCTTCAACACAGTCGCAAGATTATCTAACTGTTCTGACCAGTATTTCTTGAGACGATCTGCTGACTCACGATCCGGAAGGTTGGGATGCTGTACTGAAACCGCGCTCTTCGCCTTCCCTTTCGTTAAGAACCCGATCGAAACTATCGTGTTCCCATTCCAGTCGAGTCTCAGATACTTGTTCTTCGTCTTACCACGGATCTTTGCGGGCGCATCCTTCAGCCATTGATTCCGCTTGCTGTCGACAGCCCACGCATCGAACAACAAATCGATCGGAACATTGAACGTCCTGGATTTTGTCGCTTCGAACTTTCCGTCGCTTCGCTGCCCTCGCGCACGTAGTCCCTTGATGCGCTCGTATCCAACAGTGACAGTCTGCGTCCACCACGACGGCACCTTGTACTTCTCGCTTATGAGCGCCGCGATTTCACGATGCGACATTTTTTCGGCGCCGTAGTAGTCGAGCGACTTCACCCACTTCTGCCACGTGCAGCCGGTTTTTTCCTTTATCACCGCGTCGCTCATGCCTGCGAGCATCGCGTAATCTTTCTTCAAAGCTGCCGGACTTAATTCGGCGGCCGATGATTTCGTTTTTGGCTTTCTTGTGATTTGTGCGCGAGCGCTCGTGTAGGATTCGCCCGTCTTTTTCATGCGAGCGCGAACGAGGCGCTTCAAGTCTTTGTTCTGGGTCATCGTCGATGTCTCCCCTGGGTGCACCACGGGTCACTCCCCAGCAGCGCTCCGTGATGAACGCAAAGGACTGACGACGATACTGATTCGGGAGTCTGCCCCCCTTTGCCTCTCGAGGACTCCCGCTGGGGAAGAGTCACGAGGTTGGGCCGGAATCGACGGCCATCAGCACAATGTAGCGTCAGGTTCTCGCAGTCAAGGTTTCAGTCTGAAACAAATGTTGTTGGCTCTCGTAGACCGATTATATGACACCCGGTTCAGCTCGTGCGCTGGCGATTGCCGCAGTCTTTTCAATTCACTCGGCCGCGGCGCACGCGCAGACAATTCATGCAACGCTAGCGCGCTCGCTTCCTCGGCATTCCGCTCCAGGTCGTGACGTCGCATTCAGTCCCGATTCAAAAATTCTCGCCTCGGCAGGCGTCGACAGTGTCGTCAAGTTGTGGAGCGTGCCCGATGGAAAGCTCATCGCCACTCTCCGCCATCCAATCGGTGTCACGGCAATCGCATTCAGTCCCGATGGAAATTTCCTCGTCACCGGTTCATACGATTCGATCCTCAGAATCTGGAACGTCCGCGAGAGAAAAGTCGTTCGATCATTGCGCGGACACACAGGAACCATCTGGGCTCTCGATGTGAGCAGGAATGGCGAGCTCATCGCCAGCGCCGCCGAAGACAAGTCCGTCAGGATATGGCGGATGTCGGACGGTACGCTGCTTCATACTCTGACCGGCCACGCACTCAACGTCTGGAAAACTGTTTTCAGTCCGGACAACCAGCTGCTACTGAGCGCAAGCTTCGACCGGACATCGCGCATCTGGCGCGTGTCGGACGGCAAGCTTGTCAGGACATTGACAGGTCACACACAGGCCGTCGTCGGCGCCGACATAAGCAATGATGGGAGCACGATTGCAACAAGCGGCGACGATTCGTCCGTTCGACTGTGGCGACTGAGTGACGGCAAATTCATTCGCGCACTCACCGGCGGATCCCAGCACATCTATGCCGTCGCATTCAGTCCCGACAGCCGGTTCCTCGTCAGCGCGGGACGGGAGAAAAGTGCGATCGGAACTTTCTGGAAGCAGATAACGGGTAATCGCTTCAAGGGAGGCAGGAGTCCCACACTCAGATTATGGCGTGTCTCCGACGGCGCACTGCAGCAGGAAATCAACGACAACAATGACGATGTGTTTGCCGTCACGATCAGTCCTGACGGAAACTGGATGGCTGCAACAAGCAACGATGGTGGTCTCAAGCTCTGGCGATTGACGGCTCGTTAGCCATGTTATCCGGAACCGATCGAGGTTCCAATGGATTCCAGCTCGTCAGAGTCGATAATTCACACAGCATATGAATTGATTTCCGGCCGCGCCGGTGAGCCACGCGACTGGAAGCGATGGAAGTCACTGCACGCGGATGGCGCGCGGCTGATTCCCATTGGAACGGCTGATGGCGGCCCGCGCACGGCGAACGTGATGACGCCGGATGAATTCATCGAGTCCCGCTCCCGGATTTTCGAGAAGGAAGATTTCTACGAGTGGGAAACCGCACGGGAGGAGTTTCGATTCGGGCAGCTCGTGCATGTATGGAGCAGCTACGAGGCGGCACGCGAGCCGCACGGCTCTCCAATCCGAAAAGGCGTCAACAGCATTCAGCTGTGGGATGATGGCTTGCGCTACTGGATTCTCTCGGTTGCGTGGGATGCCGCCGAAGCGGTCACCGCCGCGAAAGCATGAGCGGCCGCGTAATCGGAAAAGTCGCCAGGCTCTTTCGATATCCTGTCAAATCAATGAGCGCCGAGCCGCTCGAATCTGTGGATGTCGACTGGAACGGGTTCGCCGGCGACAGACGCTGGGCGTTCATTCGCGGCGATCTTGTTCGCAGCGGATTTCCATGGCTCACGATTCGTGAGAATCCGTCGATGTGGCACTATCGCCCGCATTTTGTCGAGCCTGACAAGCCGAACACCTCGGTGACGATGGTTCGCACTCCGTCAGGAAGCGACATCGACGTCGTTGACCCATCACTTGCTGCGGAGCTTGGACACAATGCGCGTGTGATCAAGCAGGATCGGGGAGTGTTCGACGCCTTTCCCCTTTCACTTCTTACAACTCAGTCGGTTGCATCATTGAGCGCATCGGTTGGAGAAGATCTCGACATGCGCCGCTTCCGGCCGAATCTCTACATCGAAACCACAGATGGAGGAGACACGCCGGAAAATTCCTGGATCGGAGAAGTTCTGGAGATCGGAGAGATGCGCATGCGCATCGACAAGCGGGACAAGCGATGCGTGATGATCAACGTCGATCCGGTGACTGCACAACGCGACTCAGCGATTCTTCGAGCGGTCGCGCAGGAGCATGACTCTCGCTTTGGAGTTTATGGCTGCCCGGTTCAACCTGGGAAAGTAAAAGTCGGAGACACCGTCAGTATCGTTTGAACCCACAACCCGAGGAAATCCTCATGATGCTCATTCGCGAAGTGTTCTACTGCAAGCCGGGAAAAGTTCGGCCGATGGTCGACAAATTTCTCAAGATGTCGGAGCTCAATGAAAAGGCGGGGCTGGGAAAATTTCGTGTGATGACGGACTTCGCGGGCGAGCGTTACTGGACGATAGTCTCCGAAATCGAAGTGCCGAACATGCAGGAGTTCGAGGAAATGATGGCCGGCAAAGGCATGACCGAGGAGCTGATGAAGCAGTTCGAAGTTTTAATGAAGGACTACCACGACCTCATCGATCACGGTCGCAGAGAGATCTACAAGATCGAAGAGCCAAAGAAGGCCTGAGCGGCCGCTACTCCTCCTCCCCGGAGCTGGATGTGCCGATTCGAAATACATGACCGTCGGGGTGACGAAGGTGCATTTCGCGCACACCCCACGGCATGCTGGTTGGAGGCCAGGCGATGTCGAGTCCGTGTGCCACACATTCCGCATGGACCTCGTCGACATCTTCAACCCATAGGGACATCCACACTCCCTTGTCTGCCGTCTGATCGCCGTCGGGGCCGAATGTCATTTTTACAGGGCTCTTGCCCCTGCCCCCCTGCGCACCCTGGCAAAGAAAGATCTCGACATTTCCAGACTTCACTCCGCCGAATCCGGGCGGGTCTCCCCAGTCCCAGATCTTCCGAAATCCAATCTTCTCGAACCATTCGACGCTCTCCTGAAAGCTGGAGACATTGAGAATCGGATTTACCGCGTGCGCGAACATGTTTGCACTCTCCCTTGACCACAATTCGATAAAATGAACGCAATTCCGGATGCCGCTGTCAAAGCTTGAGACCCCATGAGGTGAAACCAATGACCCGGAATTCTCTCGCGACGATCGCTATCCTAGCGGCGATCACTCCCTGTACTGCTCCCGCTCAAACACCATCCGCCGCGAGTCGAACGCGCGAGATTGCTGCGCTGTTTTCCAAAAGCAAGCACCTCGTGAAGGAAAAGCACGGAGTGCGACTGGAGAAGTACAAGAACATTACCGCTGATCCGGTGGTTGCGTCGAATCCGACAAATTATTCCGGCACTTACCGCTCCGTCGATTGGGACTTCGTTATCCGTTTGCAGGTTGCCAGCAATGGATCTGTAGAAGGCTCGGGAGCCGATCCGCTGGATTTCGATTCTCACGTAGCCCGGCCATTCACTCTCGAAAGTGCAAAGATCGACGGTGCACTGTTCACCGCCACGAAGGTCTATCGCGATGGGAAACGGGAGCGGATCGAAGGAATATTCATCGAGCGGACATCGCAGGACAGTCCGAACGACCCCGGAACAAAAACGTTCGGACTCGGAGTTCTGACGAAGCCGATGCAGATTGGTGGCAACATCATCGATCGGCTTTTCTATGAACGAGCTTCTGGACAAATGGCGGCGGGAAACACCGGGAACCGCTGAGAGAATTCATCTCAACAATGCCGGCGCGGCGCTCATGCCGCAGCCGGTGCTCGATGCCTGTAAGTCGCATCTCGATCTGGAAGCAAATATCGGAGGGTATGAAGCCGCTGATCTCAGGTCCGATGAAGTTGCGCGAGTGTATCAGGACGTTGGCGGGCTTGTCGCAGCAGATCCGGAAAACATCGCAATAACTGCGAACGCAACCGCTGCTTTCATTCAGGCTGTGTCGTCGTTTGACCTCGAGCCCGGCGACGTAATCGTTACCACCCGCGCCGACTACACCTCATACCAGATAACATTTCTTTCGCTCGCCGAGCGTCTTGGTGTGGTGGTGAAGCATGCTGAGGATTTGCCGGAGGGTGGAGTCGATCCGGATTCCGTGCGCGAGCTTGCACGCGATCCAAGGTGCAGGTTCGTGCATGTCTCGTGGGTGCCCACACATTCAGGAGTGATTCAGGACGCTTTTGGAGTCGGCGATGTTTGCGAAGAGCTGGATGTCCCTTATCTGCTCGATGCATGTCAGGCAGTCGGCCAGATCCCGGTCGATGTATCAAAGCTCAAGTGCGATTATCTCACGGCGACCGCGCGCAAATTTCTTCGAGGTCCGCGCGGGGTCGGCTTCATGTACGCATCCGATAAAGCGCTCGATCGGGGAGATCATCCGCTTTTCGTAGATATGCGCGGTGCAAAGTGGGTCGAGCCCGATCAGTATGAAGTTTCACCCACGGCAATGCGTTACGAAGATTGGGAGTTTGCGTACGCTCTGGTTCTTGGGCTTGGCGCGGCAGCGCGATATGCTCTCGAGGTTGGAATCGACGTCGCCGGATCGCGGGCCTTTTCACTTGCTTGCCGACTGCGTGAAGGAATTGGTGCAATTCCGGGAGCGCGAGTCCTCGATGGCGGAAAGGAACAGTGCGCAATTGTGACGGCAACGTTCGCCGAGTCAGATGCGCGCGAGATCGTGAACGAATTGAAGTCTCGAAAGATCAACGCTACTTCGAGTCTCAAATGGTATGGCCTGCTCGATTTCCCCGCGAAAGGTGTTGAAGCAGCGCTGCGAATCTCACCGCATTATTACAACTCTGAAGACGAAATCGATGAAGCGCTCGATGCGCTGAAATCGATTACTGCCTGAACATCAATCGATGTCGTCCTCGGCGCCATCTATCCCGACGCTCATCGAGCCGATCGAAAGGAAGTTGTAATCGGCGATCAGAAGCCAGCCCCCGCCGTTTTGCCGGATGCAGCTGGTGACAAATGGAAATGCTCGAGCCATTGCCGGAGCCTGGTCAGTGTCATCCGGACCCCATCTATAGAGTACGTGCACGATCTCATCACCATCGGGCACCGACCCGATTGGAGCAAGCTCATGCTTCATCGACGCGATTGTTTCGCGATGCGCATCCAGCGCTGAGCTCGACACGCGTCCGGCCCGCACCATCTGCTCAAGCTGGCTTTTCATGGACCGGCCTTCGAGCCAGCTCGCAAATACCTCAGCCGGCTCCATTGACCGAAGCTCGTCGGGACCATTCAGCAGTGGAAAGTCCCGTGCGAAGCGAGTGTCAGGGTGCGCCTGCCGTTGGATCTGATCAACCTGATATTGAGCCACTTCGGGCGGCATCTCCGGCGAATGACGAAGAAAATCTTCAACGGTCCAGATGTGATTTGTCGGCAGGTCGAACTGAGCGAGTGCCGAGTGCTTGAACTCGCGCAGGCTTGCCGGGTCGCATAATTGCGCGACATCGAGCCACCTTTCTTCATTCAATGCCGCTACAGCGGCGCGGAAGAGCTTAAGTGGGTCTTTCATTGAAAATGAATATGCACTATCCCATCTTATTTTACATGCGAAGGGACTTCACCCGGCGAAGCTTCGTCGCCTCTCTCACTGCCTCAGCGGCGTCCCTGGTGCTGGCACCTCGCGCTGTAAAAGCTGGGCAGACACACCCCGTCCCGCGCCCTGGAATCACGGGTAAGTACGTCCTCAAGCACAAGGACCTCGAGAGATACAAGAAGTTGATCCCGCTCTTCGACTCCGTCCGCGACATGCCACAGATTTTTGACGGCATTCATTGCAGCTGCGGGTGCACAAGGCCGATCGACTACTACTCGCTCCTGTCGTGCTTCGAGGGGGCGGGCATGGCTCGAGAGTGCTCCACCTGTCAGGATGAAGCCCGCCTTGTCATAAAACTTCACAAACAGGGAAAAACGCTGGCCCAGATTCGGGCTGCTTACGACCGCGAATTCGCCTAAGATTCGTTTATGACAATCACACGATACATCCCGCTCGCGCTGGCAATTGTCGCGTGCACTCCGTCCGTCGCGACAACCACGAATCCATCGACTGCGACCGTAAGCACCGCGCGCATCGCTAACGACATTCAGAAACTTTCGTCAGACGCGTTCCTGGGACGCGGCCCCGCAACCAAAGGCGAGGAGCTCGCAACCGGGTACTTACGCGATCAGCTGAAAGCAGCCGGACTCGAACCCGGTGGTCCGAATGGATCGTGGTTCCAGGAAGTTCCCCTTCTCCAGTCGAACATCACAGGCACTCCGACTTTCTCAATCACGGTCAACGGAAACAAGACCGCATTGACGCAGGGAGCTGAGATCGCGGTGAGAGCGTCGATGCAGAATGTCGATCACGTCGACATTCAGAACGCGCCGCTTGTATTCCTTGGCTACGGAGTGAAAGCGCCTGAGAGAAACTGGGATGACTTCAAGGGCGAGAATGTGCGCGGCAAAGTCGGAATTGTTCTGATCAACGATCCTGATTTTGAAACCGGTCAGGGAGATTTCGGCGGGAAGGCGATGACGTACTACGGTCGCTGGACGTACAAGTACGAAGAAGCAGCACGTCAGGGATTAGCCGGTCTTCTGGTAGTGCACGAGACTGCGCCCGCGTCATATGGGTGGGCGACCGTGAAGAACTCGAACACGAATACGATGTTCGACATCGTGCGACAGAATCCTGCAGAAGTTCATCCGCCGCTCGAGGCGTGGATTCAACATGACAACGCAGTCCAGCTGCTGAAGGCTGCTGGTCAGGATTACGATGCGCTCAAGAAGCTCGCACAGACCCGAGAGTTCAAACCTGTGAATCTCGCAAACGCGACATTCTCGGCGAATTATCAGGTCAAGCAGGCGACGATTCGATCGAAGAACGTTCTTGGTCGTCTGCCCGGTACGACACACGCGAATGAGACCATTCTTTACGGCGCACACTGGGATCACCTTGGTGTCGGTGCGCCTGATGCGCGCGGCGACAGCATCTACAACGGTGCAGTCGACAATGGAACGGGCAGCGCTGTGGTTCTCGAGCTCGCGCGATTATTCAAGGCAGGTGCACGACCACAGCGTTCGATTGTCTTTGCATTCTGGACCGCCGAAGAAAAAGGCCTGCTGGGCTCGGAGTTTTATGCGGCGAATCCTGTGTATCCGCTCGAGACAACGGTCGCAGGTTTCAATATCGACGCGCTGAGTCCCGTTGGCCGGGCACATGACGTTGTCGTTGTCGGATCAGGTCAGAGCGATCTGGAGGACAGGCTCAAGACTGTGCTCGCCGCGAGCAATCGCGTGATCACTCCCGATGCGAGTCCGGAGGCGGGTTACTTCTACCGCTCAGATCATTTCCCAATGGCAAAGCGCGGAGTACCGATGCTGTACATGGACTCCGGAGTTGACCTGCTTGTCGGTGGACGAGCAGCGGGAGACTCAGCCGATGCTGTTTATCGCCGCGATGCGTATCATCAGCCCGCGGACGAGTACGACGCAGCAAAATGGGATTTGTCGGGAATCGCCGAAGACGTATCTATTCTTCAGACACTCGGCACTCAGCTCGCGAATTCGCGCGACTGGCCGAACTATCGCACGACTTCCGAGTTCAGGCCGGTCAGAGACAAGAGCGCCGCTTCGCGACAAAATTGAAGGAGGACTTATCATGCGCCGCATCATTGCCATTCTTGCATTTGCAGCTCTGGAGAACAACGCTGCCGCGCAGGAGCATGCACACGGCAGCACCAGCGAGAAAATCGGCACTGTTCGTTTTGCAACTTCTTGCAGTGCCGCGGTGCAACCACAGTTCGATCGCGCGGTAACGCTTCTCCATTCATTCGAGTTCGGCGCGTCGATAAAGGGATTCGAGTCTGTTCTGGCAGCGGATCCAACATGTGCAATGGCGTACTGGGGAATTGCAATGAGCAGGTGGTCGAATCCGATGGCTGCCGGAAACCGGCCGGCCGATCAGCTTGCTCGTGGACGCAGCGCTGTCGACTCCGCAATGCTGGTATCGTCTCATGCTACGGAACGCGAGCGACAATACATCGCGGCTGTTGCAGAGCTGTACAAGGATTTCGAGCGTACTCCACAGGAGGCTCGAATTGCCGCATACGAGCGCGCGATGAGCGGTCTGGTCTTGCGACAGCCTGCCGATACGGAAGCGAAAATATTTCACGCAATTTCACTCGTCGCAGCAGCATCCCCGTCGGACAAAACGTACGCGAATCAGAAGAAGGCAGGAGCGATACTCGAGCCTCTCTGGAAGAAGCAGCCTGATCATCCCGGCCTCGCTCATTATCTCATTCACACATACGACTATCCTGCGCTTGCTTCTCATGGCTCCGCTGCCGCAGGGGAGTATTCTGTGATCGCGCCATCAACGCCGCATGCGCTGCACATGCCATCGCACATTTTCACGCGCACAGGCTTGTGGCAGAAATCCATAGACACAAATCGCAAGTCAATGGAAGCTGCTCTGTCGTCAGGATCGATCGCAGAAGTGCTGCACGCTGCAGATTACGCCGAGTATGCGTATCTGCAGCTGAGACAGGATTCGCTGGCGAGATCGATTGTGAATCAGCTCCCGGATCTGGCGGCACGATTTGACCCCAATGCGATAACTGGAGCGGCCCCGGGCTCGGCCGGCGTATTTGCGCTCGCGGCAATTCCCGCGAGATACGCACTCGAGCGCGACTCATGGACTGAGGCAGCAGCACTCAAGCCGCACCCAAGTGACTTTCCGTGGACCGAGGCCATGACTTATTTCGCACGCGCACTCGGTGCCATACATGTGAAAGATCTGAACACTGCGCGCGCTTCTGTCGATTCACTTGCAACAATCCGCGACCGCCTCGCCACCAGGGAACAATACTGGAGCGAGCAGGTTGCCATACAGCATCTTTCAGCAAACGCGTGGCTCGAGCTTGAAGAAGGCAACGCAGATTCGGCGCTCGCTGATATGCAACGGGCGGCGGCGCGTGAAGATGCAACCGAAAAGAGCGCCGTGACTCCCGGTCCACTCGCACCTGCACGTGAGCTGCTCGGCGACATGCTGATGCAGCTCAAAAGACCACGGGAAGCGCTGGCTGAATACCAGAAAACTCTGGCAAAGGAGCCAAATCGGCGACGCGCTATGTCCGGTGCTGCGCGCGCCCGGAAACTGCTTTAGCCTTTCCGCAGTTCTCGCATTATAATCGCGCATGAAATTTCGATTCGCGATTGCAGCGGCATTGCTGCCTGCATTTTCAGCTGCCGCTCAATTGCCCACTCCATCGACCGCAAGGTCGATCGCGGCATATCCAGTTCAGCATCCGGTCACTATCGACGGTCACCTGGACGAATCAGAATGGCGTGATGCTCCGTTTGCAACGGACTTTGTTCAGAGCGAGCCGCATACGGGAAGTCCCGGAACGGAGAAGACTGAAGTTCGAGTTCTCTTCGATGGCGAGAAGCTTTATATCGGCGCGTACCTCCACGACAGTGAGCCAGATCGGCTGATAGTAAACGATCTGCGAAAAGATTTCGCCGAAGATCAGCAGGACGACTTCGAGGTGATTCTCGACACGTTTCACGATCGCACTAACGGATACGTGTTCATCACCAACGTCGCGGGCGCGCGAAGCGACAGGCAGGTTGCAAACGAAGGACGTGAAGTAAATGCGAGTTGGGATGGAATGTGGAGCGTGAAGACAAATCGCGTTCCTGACGGATGGGTTGTCGAGATGGCAATTCCCTTCAAGACGCTGCGATTCGACTTCGCTGATGCGCCGAAGTGGGGTATCAACTTCGCTCGCCGTATTCGAAGAAAAAACGAAATTGATTTCTGGTCGCCGGTGCCGCGAGCATTTGGACTGGCGCGCGTTTCTCTTGCGGGAGAGCTCACAGGAATCTCACACGAAGGGACGTCGCACGATCTTCGAGTAAAGCCGTACGGCGCAACACGCTCGATTCGCGAGACGGGTGGTCCATCGTTCAAATCCACTTCGGACGGCGGACTCGACGTGAAGTATGGAGTGACGCAGGGACTTACACTCGACTTGACTGTCAATCCGGATTTCGCGCAAGTCGAATCGGATGAGCAGACTGTCAATCTCACGCAGTTCAGTCAGTTCTTTCCCGAGAAGCGTGAATTCTTTCTCGAGAACTCCGGGATCTTTTATGTAGGTGACGCTGCCCGCAACACTCGCGTAAGTCTCCCGCTTACTTCCGATGAAGACATGGTGCTGTTCTTCAGCCGGAGAATTGGTCTCAATGGAGCCGGGCGACAGCTTACCATTCCTGCCGGCCTCAGACTCACTGGAAACATCGGCTCAGTGAATGTCGGGCTGCTTTCGATGAATACGGAGAAGACTTCCACAACTCCCGGCAGCCAGTATTCAGTGGTGCGCGTTCGTCGCAATCTTTTTACGGGCACCGATGTCGGTTTCATTGTGCTCGATCGCGAAGGCACCAGCGAAGGAGGTGACTGGAACCGCATTGGCGGTATCGATGGGAATGCGCGACTACCGGGCAACTGGGATTGGAACAGCTATGCAGTCATGAGCCGCAAGCCGGGAATCAGCGGCGGCCAGTATACATATAGAAGTACAGTAAACCACGAAGGGAATTTCTTTCATGCTAAAGCCGGAGTTCTAGAAGTCGGTGATGGTTTCAGCGACGACCTCGGATATTTCCGGCGGACCAACACGCGCAAGTATCTGATAGATACGGGAGTACGGCCACGGCCGGCGTGGCTTGCGCCGTTACATGTCCGCGAGATGCATCCGCACATCGTCTGGGCGTATTACGAGGATCTCGACGGACAGATGACCGCGAAGAGTCTTCACAGTGGATACACCTTCTTTCTGAGCGACGGCGGCTATTTCGAGGGTTCTGTGAATCCGAACTATCAGCGGATCGACAAGCCCTTTACGATCGATAAGGCTGCCGCCCCAATCCCTGCCGGCGGTTACGGCTGGACGACGTACCAGCTCCGTGGCACAACTAATCAGAGCAGGCGTCTATCGCTGCAGTACACGCTCATCACCGGCGGTCTGTGGAGCGGCACACAGGTAAGCGAACAGTTCACACTCGGTGTTCGTCCCTCGGTGCATTTCAACGGCACACTCGGAGTAAATCACACGGCTGCACAGCTCGACGGGCCTGACGGGAAGTTCGACGCGCTGCTGTGGACTGCGCGAATGAACTACTCGTTTACCACGAACATGTTCTTCGATGCCTTGACCCAGTACGATCCGCGTGAGCGTCTCTTCAACGCGAACATGCGCTTCAATCTCATACATCATCCGCTCAGCGATTTGTTCGTTGTCGTCAATCATCAGAGAATCGCAACTCCTGACACTCCGGACATCAAACCGGGAGTCGGTGTGATCGTCAAGTACACGCAAATGTTCTCGCTCTGATGACGTCTTACCTGGCAGCAGTTTTTCCCGCGCCGAATCAGCCAATCGAATTCCGCGAGTTTCCTGAGCCTGACATCGAGCCCGGAGGTGCACTGCTTCAAACTCTTTATTCGGAAGTCTGCGGCACCGATGTTCATCTCCATCATGGCAGGCTGAGCGGTGTTCCTTATCCAATAATTCCCGGTCACGTAAGTGTTGGAGTCGTCGCCAAACTACGAGGTGATGTGAAGACAGTGATTGGCGATTCCCTTCGTGAAGGAGATGTTGTCACGTTTCTCGATGTGAACGAGACGTGCAACTCCTGCTATCACTGTCTCATCGCAAACGAGCCGACTCGATGTCCATCGCGAAAAGTGTACGGAATCACCTACTCAGCGAACGATGGACTGCTTGGTGGATGGTCGCAGGCAATTTACATGAAGCCCGGCGTCAGGATGATCCATTTCCCCGCAGACCTTTCAGCCGAAACTTTTATTGGCGGTGGATGTGGTCTGGTTACTGCGCTTCATGCGGTCGATCTGGCGCAAATTCGTCTTGATGAGTCCGTTGCTGTGCTCGGAGCTGGACCAGTAGGTCAAAGCATTGTCGCGTTGGCCTCTCTAAGCGGAGCAGGAAAAATTGCTGCCGTCGACGGAGTGCAGGACAGGCTTGCGTTCGCAAGAGAGATGGGTGCTACAAATACTATCGATATCGGCTCGCCCAGAGCGGATAGACTCGAGCAGTCGCGCGCGATGACGCGCGGTCACGGGTTTGACGTCGTAATCGAAGCGAGTGGGAATCCTGAAGCGGTTAGTGAAGCTCTGGATATGGTGCGCGATGGTGGAAGAGTGATCGTGTGCGGTCACTACACCGACAACGGATCAGTCGAGATTCACCCGCACTGGCAGATAAATCGAAAGCATGTAACTGTCCGCGGGTGCTGGGGATCGCGCTATGAACATTTTCATCGCGGCGTGGACATCGCCGCGCGCTTTGGCAATGTAAAGCCCTGGTCTAGGATGGCCTCCCGGAGTTATCCGCTGGAGGAGGTGGCGACTGCTCTTGATGCGGTTGCGAATCGCTCGGCTGTGAAGGCTGTTGTCCGGCTTTCTCATTGACACGCTGAGCCACCAGAAAAGTCGCCGTGTCCCATGCATTGTGAATTCCCACGAACATCAGCAGCAGAGACACTCCGCCGAACATAAACAGCGCGAGCGTCCGATCCCGGTTCAGCACAACGCACGCAACCAGAAGCATTCCGTAGGACGCATATGGCAGGATGATGTGAAAGATCCAGTCTTCGAGAACTGGATCGTATCCTTTCTGCCTGTGCGCGCGACGATTGACTATGGTTGCGTAGACCAGTCCGGCGACCGCAACTGCGCCCAGCACCCAGTCTGCGCTCGCGATGTTTTCCCATGGGGCGCTCAATACCGCAGACATGAACAGCACCACGCAGAAGTGCACGATATTTGGTGAGGCAAATGCTCCTATCGTGTCCTCTGTAGCACGGCGTCCGAGATCGCTGATGAGCGCCATGACGACAAACTGAAGTCCTGTCAGCGCTCCTGCCGACGAGCCCACGATGACGTAAAAGCTCTCCCACTCCGACAGTGCGCCTGTCATTTCTTAAGGTCAGCCTCGCTCGTAAAAGGGCGGCGGCTCGAGACCGAGCGAGCGAAGATAGACGTAACCCTGTCCCCGATGATGGATCTCGTTATCGATGATGTACAGAAGCAGACCATGAATCGGCATCTGCCACTGTCCGAATGCGGTGTCAGTTTCCTGAAATCTTTTTGCCGGGATCTTTTTCCACAGCGAATTGATTTCGTCTGTGGTGTAGTCCCACAGCTCCAGAATTGCTGCTTTCGTTGCAGGCGTGTCGTATTTCATCGACGGCCACTCTCCGGTAACCACTCCCTGAAGAGTGGGGACAGCCATGCCGATGATTTCCATCGTGAGCTGCGCAAATGTTCGCATTCCGCCAAGCGAGTAGTTGTAAAGATCATTTTCGGGAAACGCTTCGATCATTCTTCGCGTGAGGCCGCGGTGTCCCTGCCAGTGACTCAGGAGCTGATCGGGAGTGATGACGAGTGTGTTGGTGGAGTCGGACATGTTGATCTCGAATCTGTTTACAAGTGACGGGCAACCATCGTCTCGCCAGGCGGTGTCAATTCGACAGACGCTACATGGAGACAAGGAAAATGTCCGGATCATTCGTTGGTTTCGCTAGTCGAGCATGGATTGGAGCCGCGTTAGTCGCGGCGGCTGGCGCCATTCCTCTCGCAGCTCAGGAGGCGTCTTCTCATGGAGAATGGCACAGCCGATGGTCTGCATCGTTTGGATTCGATCCGTCCAAAACGGACGGAAGCCTGAATGTCTCCGAGAATTTCGCGGCGGCAATTGCAAAACAATGGTCCCGCACAGGAAGCCGACTCGGATATCGAGCCCAGCTGAGCGCAGGCAGACAGCCCTCGGTGACATCCGGGTTCAATATTTTTGAGTGCAGTACATGCTCGGTGACAATGACAAACCGGTATGCAGAGCTAAGTGGAGCTGCAGTCATCACGTTTCGAAATGGGCGAAAGCTCAAACCTTATTTACTGGGTGGGCCCGGCATTTATCGTGTGAGCACATCATATCTCGCGCGCGGAGTTGTTCTCGGCAGCTCCGAGAACCCAGCAACATCTGCTACGTGGGCTCTCGGCCTGACCGCAGGTGCAGGCTTGAGCATGCGTCTCTTTGGAAAAGAGGTGTTCGTGGAACAGAGAGTACTCTGGCCACAGGCATCCACGGGATCACGATACGGCAGGCTTCATCCATTATCGATTGGAGTGAAGTTCGAGAAATAGTTGCGGGAATGAGCATTGCGTTAGTCGATGCTCATGAAGAATGAACACTGGATCGTCAGACTCGGCAGACTTGGTTACGCAGTCAAAGGAATTGTCTACATCACTGTCGGTTTTCTGGCGATTCAGGCAGCCTTTGGACTAGGCGGTGGAACTACGGATGTAAGGGGCGCACTCCGTGCGATCAGACACGCGCCCTTCGGGACCGTCAGCCTGCTGATCATTGCAACAGGGCTTCTCGGCTACGCTGCATGGCGCATTGTCAGCGCGATTACCGATGCAGAGCGTCGAGGAGATGCACCAACGAGTATTGCCCTGCGTCTTGGTGAAGCGTTCCGTGGATTCGTCTATGGTGCACTCGGTGCGTGGTCACTGAAATATCTTGTGGAGGGTCGGATCGAGGGGACGGACCAGGCTCGAGAGCTGACTGATCGCGCCTTGGACCTTCCCGCAGGACGATGGATTGTCATTGGCACGGGACTCGGAGTAATAGGGTATGCGGTGTATCAGCTGTACCGCGCGGTCTCGAGAAAATTTCTCAAGCGCCTCGATTTTTCCGATGCGGGCGAAAGAACAAAGGCATGGATCGAGCATCTCGGGTGGTATGGAGTTGCTGCGCGCGCGATTGTGTTTGGAATGATCGGTGTGCTCGTCATGCGAGCCGGCTGGGATTATCGCTCGTCCGAAGCTGGGGGCATTGAAAAATCTCTCGACGTGATCGCCAACTACGCGCTGATCTTTGCGATTGTCGCCGCGGGTCTCATTGCGTTCGGTATTCTACAGATCGCAACAGCTCGTTACCGGCGCATGCGATTTCCGTCAGCGGCCAGAGCTTCTGCAACAGTCAGGTAGTGCGGTCTCGCTGCGGTAATCTGTCGATTCCGAACATCGACACCACGCAGGAAATCAACGATCACGGCTTGAACCGAATCTACGGGCAGTGCTTCATGCGCAGCGTTGGCGACCTCGAGCACTATGGAATTCGTGAGCCCCCGGGCGACATCGCGAGCGTTCTCGATGGGATTCGTTGCGTCGAGGGCGCCGGTGATCAATAACGTCGGAATCGGCGTACGAACCGGCTGCGGGAATTCAACCGGATTTTTCGGATAGCCGACTGCAACGCAGAAGCGCTTGGTAAGAAAGGAATTGTCGATCGGGGAGCCAAACGGTGACGCCGGAATTTCCGCTGTTGCAAGATCCCATCGCGACTGAGGGCGATCGGCGGCGCAATTGACCGCGCGCGCCATGAGAGCAACCGGGCTCGAGCTCAAGCCGTTCCACGCAGCATCCGCGAATTTTGTCAGCACACGATCATCGCCGTTTGCCGTCGATACAAGCAGCGCAGGAAGACGTGCGTCGTCGAGGTTCAATGACACGATCGCATCGAACCCTTCACGCCCAACTTTCAGCTGAACAGGCTGATTTGTTCGCCGGTCCGTGACGGTCACGGTCACTGGTGTTGCGTTGAGTCTGTCCCGCGCTCGTCGCGCTGCAGTCACAACATCCGCCGCGGGAGTCCAGGCTGAATCGAGCTTCAGTATCTCGTTGATGCGGGAAAGCTTTCTTGCTACCGAAGCAGGCCGCTTGATGACAAGGCCGGGACCGTTGACTCCTTGAAGCACAACGCGTCCGACGCTGGAGCCGTTTCTCTGCACGATCGAAAGAGCGAGTCGCGTGCCGTAACTGAAAGCCACCAGATCGATTTTCGGAATGCCGAGCGCGCGTTGAAGTGTCGTGATGTCATCGGCGGTTTCAACTGTGTTGTAGGCAGTCGGCTCGATGTTCGCCGCGCGCTGCTTAGCTGCGCAAATCGATATCTGGTCCCGAACGAAGGAAGTGAGACGGGCAGTGTCGGCAAACACTGTTGTCGGCAGCGGCGACGATGATGGACAGTCGATATGCGGCGACGAGAGGCCAATTCCCCGCTGATCAACGATGATTACATCGCCAAGCTCGCGAAGCTTCTGAAAAAACGAGAAGTACGGCGGGATCGGGACCATCACACTTCCCGGTATTCCCGGGCCACCCATCAGAAATACAATCGGGTTGCCAGGCTTCAGAGCGGTCGAACGAAATCGCAGCGCACCAAAAGTGAGAGTATGCAGCGGGCGAGCGTGTCGCTCCGGCACTGTAAGACGAAGAACTTCGCCTTTCATCTCCCGCCCGTCGAACGAGCGAATTGTGGTGTCGCTGCGCATGAGGCTCTTACCTTGAGCGAGCGCGGCCGACGGAAGGAGAAGCAATGCGAGCAGCAACCGTGGAGAATTCATAGTCTTCATCTGCTAACCCTGCACACCCGGACGATTTCTGACGTTCATGATCGTTGCCGTCATGATTGCGACAACTTGTTCTTCACTTTCATTGACTGCTGAGACTTCTGCCTGGCAAATACTAAGTGTGCGACCGGCGCGAACGACCTTGGCTCGGGCGATCAAGCGCTCGCCTGCACCGGGCGCGAGGAGATTGATCTTGAATTCAACTGCCAGGACGCCCGAATCGACAGGCATCAGACTGAATGCTGCGTAGCCGCAGGCGCTGTCGGCAATCGATGCAACAGCTCCAGCGTGGGCAAATCCATGCTGTTGTGAGACAGAAGGCCCAACAGGCATTTGTATTTCGACTTCACCGGGCTCGACACGCGAAAGTGTCGCACCGAGTGTTGCCATCAGACCCTGCTTGCCAAAGCTTTCACGAACGCGCTTCTCAAAGTCGGGGTCGGCTGGAGAATGTTTTTTAAACTTCATAGGTGGCAATAAAAAAGCGCATGACCCAGGTTGATATTCCGACGCGTATTCTACTTCAAATTCAGCTGAACATCACTCCTGAATCCCCATGCTGAAACAACTCTCGCTTTCCGCAGCTCTGACACTCGGCGCCGCGGCAAATCTCGGCGCACAGACAGCAGATCCAGCATTTACGAGGAAGGTCGACTCGATTGCGACTTCGGTCCTGCAAGGCACTGGTGTTCCGAGTGCCAGCGTCGGAGTTGTTCAACATGGACGCCTGGTCCTTGCGAAAGCTTACGGTCTGGCAAACCTCGAGCGCCGCACGCCAGCAGCAACCGACATGCGCTACGCACTGGGCTCCATCTCAAAACAATTCACCGCCGCCGCGATGCTGCTGCTCCAGCAGGACGGAAAGTTGAAAATCGACGATCCGGTTGGGAAATACATACCCGGTCTGTCGCGCGGGAACGAAGTGACCATTCGACAGATTCTCTCGCATACGTCAGGGTACCAGGACTTCTGGCCGCAGGATTACCTGATGGAGCCAATGAAGAAGGATGCGCCCGCTCAAAGCATCATGGATCGCTGGGCAAAGCAGCCGCTCGATTTTGAGCCAGGAGCTAGATGGCAGTACAGCAATACCGGATTTGTTCTCGCGGGAATGATCGTCGAGAAAATGAGTGGCATGCCATTCTTCCAGTTCATTCAAACGAGAATTCTCAACCCTGTCGGGATTTCAACTGCGCGCGATTTCGACGCGAGTCCTCGTGCAGTCGATGCAACTGGATATATCCGCTATGCACTGGGGCCGCTGCACCCTGCACCCGATGCAGGAAAGGGCTGGATGTACGGCGCGGGATTCCTCGCAATGACTGCCTCGGATCTCGCAAAGTGGGATATCTCGATGATCAACCAGAGTCTTCTCACGCCTGCGTCATACAGGGAGATGTTCCACGAGACAACGCTCAATAATGGTGCGCCGAGTGGTTATGGACTGGGCGTTTTCACGCAGATGTCGGGTGGACACTTCCTCATCGAGCACGATGGTGAAGTGTCAGGTTTCACCACCCACAACTTCGTCTATCCAGAGGACAGTGCAGCAATCGTAGTTCTAACGAATCAGGATGCAGCGCCGGCGTCAGCAGCAATTGCTTCGGGGATAGCAAGATTGCTCTTTACTGTCGAGGACGCGCTTGCTGCCAATCGTACTGCTCAGGCAAGAGCGATTTTCGAGGGACTGCAGAAAGGCACTGTCGATCGGTCGCTGTTCACTTCAAATGCGAACGGCTACTTCAGCGAGACTGCGCTCAAGGATTTCGCATCGAGTCTCTCGCCGCTTGGTGCGCCAGTGACGTTTGTGCAGACCAGCACCTCCAGGCGCGGTGGAATGACATTGCGATCGTATCGAGCAACCTTCAACGGACGATCACTCCGAGTGTGGACTTTCGAGACTCCCGATGGAAAGCTCGAGCAGTATCAGGTGGCTCCGATCGCCTGATTCTATCGGCGGACAGCTATTGAGAAGATGCGTGATCGAGGCTTCAACTGAGTTGTAGTTGATGAACCCGAATCGAATATTCCGCTGCCGATATCGAGCCGGAAGGTCATGTTCGGAGGTTGATGCTCGAACGTGACATACTCGCGTGATTCAATTTCACTTTTTTCGACGTTCACGATCTTCCCATAAACGCTTTCAGCATCCCTAACCATCGAGCCTGCGTGAATCAGCTGCGCGGTTTGAAATCCCGGGCTCGTTGTTTCAACTGAGATCAGTGGTTTCGACGAATCCACCGCAGACGAAGGATTCTCTTCGCCTGAATAAGCGATGACGGTGTCGAGGCCGAGCGGAATCTCTACGAGCGCCACTCCTTCCCCATCGGAAGTGCGAGCAGGATCGAGATTTGGTGTAATCCTGGCAATGCTGTCGAGACTCAATCCGAGACGAATCGGACCAATCCCGTCCTCGGAGATGAGGATGTCTTTTGCTACCGGGAAGACTTGCGCCGTTACCGAATCCTCCTGCTCTTCCTGCCCGCCAATACAGGCAAGGCAGAGAATTGAGAGGAGGATTCGATATTTCAGTGCTTAAGTCCCGACTTTGCGCAGAGCGCAACCTCTTCGCCAAGCAGCGCTGTGCAGTGTTCTGCCATACCGAGCGTATCGAACTCTTTTCCATCGTCGCGTCGCCACATGCATTCTGCGAGTGACGCCTCCGTTGGAAGGAGTACGAGCTGCTTCACGAGCGTTGCATTGCCGGGTTTTCGATACGCGCTGCCGCGAAGCGCAACAACACCGCGCCAAACGTTAACGTGAAGCTCACCCGGCTTTTCTCCGCGTGAGTCGGCAAACCATGAGACACTTACTGCTGCGCCGTCGCCCTGAAGAACACAGCCTGCCGGCGTTCGGTGTTGTCCAATTGAGCTTTCGGGCTGGTCGCCGCGCTTCACGGTTTTTTCGGGGGCAAGAACGTCGAGCAAACGATTTACAGAGCGCTGAATGGCGCTCTTTTCTTTCGCGGTGATAACTGTGCGCCAACCGCGCGCGACGGTCTCGTCAGCGTTTTCCATCCAGATCATCCTTTAATGAAGAATGCGCTCGACCGAGCGCAGATGGATGAAATCTAGCGGGTTCGCACCCGGGATGAGACGCGGATCAGGTTATCAGCGTTTCGCGGCGGTTAAGCGCTGTTCCAGCTCTACGCGCCAGTTGGGCACAACGACGAGCTGATAGTCGTCTCTGTTAGTGGCCAATCCCAGGAAGCGTCCATCGCGGCTCAAATCCAGACCGCGCACGACACCCGTCCTGATCGTGGAATTCATTGCGGTTATCGCAGTATCCCGTGACGCGACGCGCAGACTCGGAGATGTTTCGAGTCTTGCGGCTATCTCTACGTCACCGGATCGATAATAGATCGTTTTGCCATCCTTCGACCAGATCGCCTCGCTTCCTCCATCCGCAGATACCTGCACTCGGGACGACGGATCAGGATAAGACCGCACATATACCTCACTCCGGCCATTCTGATCGGATGTCACAGCAGCCCATCGCCCGTCAGGCGAAATGGTTGGATGTGTTTCATTCGCAGGACCGGTGAGGTATGGCGTACCAGCGTTGATGGAATTGAAATCGACTCGGAATAAGTCCCAGGTGTTGTGATAGTACGAGACGTAAAGCGCAGATCGCCCGTCGGGTGCAATCGAAAGCGCCGCACCAAGACCAAGTATGTCCGTGAGCCTCTTCGCTTGCGTCCCGCCGTCTGCCTCCTGTGAGTAAAGCGCGTTACCGCCTTTGTCGTTCAGTCCAAGGTAGAATACTCGCGTTCCATCAGGGGACCATTCCGGAGTAGCAGCGGCAAGAACGGATGAAAGCTGCGAGAACGTTCCGGTGCGTATGTCGTGAATCCAGATGTCCGACTTGTCCTGATCGCGCACCACCACTGCGATCCGCTCGCCGTCAGGAGAAAGGCGCGGAGTTGCGTAACGGCGCGCTGCCTTTGATACGGCCGAAGGATTCCCATCACGCGCAATCCACGACAGCGTGCTCCTGGCGCCGCCACGTGAAGTTACGAGAGCGCCTCCGGCTGAAACGTAGATTCCTGAGTTACCGTTGTTGCCTGCAACGACAGGCACTGGGTCAAGCACAGGAACAGGCTTTCCATCCAGATGACGAGACGAGCGATCCAGCCTTACTGCCATTACTGCTCCGTCGACCTGGACATACACGAGCGTCCGTCCAATCACTGCCAGGGGACGGATGCCCTTGATATCAAGCGGACTTACGTCGCCGCCATCGACCGGAACTGTTGCCAGCTGCGAGGATGAAAGAGCGCCGTACCATTTAGTGAACACCACCGACTTCCCATCCGGCGTTGCGATCGGCCACAAATAGTCGGTTTCACCTTTGGTTGTATCAGGTTTTGCAAATTCAACGAGCTCACCACCCGCAGCGCTGACGCGCGACAGTCCGCGCTTGTCGCCTTCCGAGGCGACTATGATTTCGTCGCGCGATGTCCAGTCCGCCCCGTTGTCACTACCTGCGCTTGTCACAGTGATAGGCGCGCTTCCATCCAGCCTTACCTTGCGAAGTTTTCCATCTACCTCAAAGGCCACCCATTCGCCGTCAGGAGAGAAATGGGGCTGGCTTGCGCCGGCTGTCCCGGGAATGGGGCGTGCGTCGAGCTGGTTCGTGCGAACCGCGTAGAGCATTCCCAGTGTTTCACCTCGCGCGCTATACACCAGCGTCGCCCCGTCGGGTGAAATCGCTGCAGGCCACGGATAATTGTCGATTGGCCGCAAACTATCCGGAGTGAAGAGAACGAATCGCACAGGTCGTTCAACCGCTCGAGGAGCAGGCCTCTCGAGAAACGCAAATACAATGGCCGCCGCCGCGAGTCCGCCGAGCCCAAGTGTTACCGGATCCAGCAATCGCGACTTCCAGCTTTTCTGCAAAGTTCCGCGCTGCGCAGCGTGAGCCGCCGAAAACAGTCCAGTCGTTCCAGCGGTGGAATGACCGAGAAGCGCCTCCGCAAATTCATGCGCGGTCGAGAATCGATCTGCAGGAAGTTTCTCGAGTGCGTGCTGGACCGCAAACTCAACGTGCTCCGGGATAGCAGAGCGCGTGCTTCGCATTGATCGAGGCTTGTCAGTAAGCATGCGCGCGATAATCGCCTGCGCTGTGCTTCCAGTATGAGGCGGCTCACCAGTCAACATCTCATACGCGACAGCACCGAGCGAGTAGATGTCACTCCTTCCATCTATTACTCGATCACCGGTCGCCTGCTCGGGACTCATGTATTGCGGCGTGCCAAGCGAAAGCCCCGTTTGCGTAATTCGATTACCGCCAGCCTTGCTGACAGCGAGTGCAATTCCGAAATCAGCGATTACCGGCTGCCCAGCCTGAAGCAGAATGTTCTCCGGCTTCAGATCCCGATGAATGACTCCATGCGAGTGAGCGTAATCGAGAGCGTTTGCAATCGAGACAGTCATTCTGACTGCTTCGTCAACTGGAAGCTGCTTTTCACGAGTGAGACGCGATCTTAATGTCTCGCCGTCGACGAAAGGCATGACATAGTACAGGAGACCTTCTGCTGCACCCGAATCGAACAGCGGGAGGAGATTCGGGTGCTGAAGATTCGCGGTTACTCTGATCTCGGCAAGAAATCGTTCTTCGCCGAGCACTGCGCCGAGCTCGGGGTTGAGAAGCTTGAGAGCAACGTGGCGATGATGTCGTAGATCCTGCGCCAGGTAAACCGTGGCCATCCCGCCCGCGCCGATCTCCCGCTCTATGTCGTAGCGGTCAGCAAGAGAGTCCTTCAGCTGTGCGAGCGCGTCCATGATCCCTCATGAGGTATCCGGCGCGCTCAATATGCCGGACGAGCGGCCGCGCGCAATACGAATCTTCGGCGCGCGGTTACTGTCTCGAACCGCTCGGCGGCTTATACCAGCCGGACGCTCAATCCCGAATTTGGCCGCCCCAGTCCGGTGGCGGGGCTGTCCTCGCTGCGCTCGCCGCGGAGCCACGCGAGGACATCTTCAGGCGGCAGCCGGCTTCCCTCGAGCTGCGCCGATTCCGGCCGCGCATCGATTGAGAGTCGTGCGCGATACACTTCAATCACGCCGCGGCCTTCATCGATGGCTCGCTGGCTGATGCCTCTCATATAGTAGCGGTTGAAGTCGCCTTCGGTCAGCATTCTCACCGCCATCTCCGGGACCTTCACGTTCACGGCCTGTCCGGAGCGTGAGCGTCTTGGCTCGACGTCCACGACGAGGTGTTCTACTCGCTCCTCGAGCCATCGATCGTCGTAGTAACGAACTGCATCGCGAAGCAGATGCTGGTATTCATCAACCGATTCTTTCTTCAATCGGTCCGACGCGTGAAAGGATCCTTCCTGAAGGTCGCGATCGAGCTCCCCGAGAGCGTATCGTCGCGTTACCGGATCCAGATTTTCATAGTGCAGCGGCATGTTCAACAACCTGATGCGAGTGACAGACCAACTTACTCGCATGAGATAGACCACTATTCTGCATCCGGAAAAGCTTGTGCGCTTTCACGTGTCCCAGTATCGACAGGCTGCTACGCTGAAAGCTCGGCTCTGAACCACGCTCCGGTTTCTGCGCCGGCGGTTTGAGTGATCATGTCAATGAGCGCAGGAGTCGTCTTGATGGATTCGTTCATGTAGCGGAAGAGAATTCTGTCCATCCTCGCTGAGCCGACACGCTGCTCGAGCCGGTGAAGGAGGTAGGGAGCTTTACCGTAAGAAGTGCCTGGCATCGGACGTCGCTTCCCTTCCGGCGTCCAGATCGCGGGTTGTCCTTTCGCCCGCGCCTGCCATTGGGACAGGATCGATTGATACGCTTCCTCCCCTGATGTCGCTCTCACGTATCTCGCCGACACGAATTCGGCAAAGCCTTCGTTCAGCCAGTTCTCGGGTCCATTGGAAATCGCACCTGAGCTCCAGAAATGTGCGAGCTCGTGACACACGAATCGCGTGAGCGGAATAGTTGTCGTGTCGACCACACGATTGATGACTATGAAATTCTTTCGTGCGTAACCGGGACCGCCGCGCGGCGCGACAATCATCTTTACCGCCGGCAGCGGCCGATCCTTGCCATACTGCTCATTGAGATACTTCGCGCATGATGTTGTGACCGACAACACCTTTGCTGTCTGCGCAGCGTTGTCATCGACATGATAGACGCTCACCTGACCGGCATCGTCGTGATGAAGCGCGGGTGAAGCAACAAACGCTATGTCGATCAACGGAACTGAATTGACCAAGTCGTCACTCGTGAACGAACCGCTTGCTGCGCGATTCCAGCCTGTTGGCAGGTCGATACGAGCGCGCGCAACAATGTTGTGCGCAAAGTCAGCAAACACCGGATGCCAGAAGGAATCGAGCCCAAGTTCGATCCAGTTTTCGCTGATACCATTTATGGTGTCGTTGCCGAATTCCGGAGTACCGGCGTATGCGATGTCGATGGTCGAGACTGAATCACTCGACTTAGCGGGAGCAAGATGTACCACGAGTGTTTTTGTGTCACCTTCCTTCCGTTCTGCGAAACTCCGAACATCCGCACCCTTTAGGGTCGACACAACGAGCGAGGGATTGAGCAGGAACGTTACGCTGTCGGTTGTTGCTGCTGTACGTGTGAAGCTGATCCGCCACGAAGCACGGAGTGAGCGAGCAGCCGGATCGACCGCAACGGAACCGTCGTAGGTCGCGACGCCCCGGGTGGGCGACGGAAGAGATGGTGCGCGGGCCGTGATGCCTTGACTACATGCAGCACTTGCGAGCGCAATGGATGAAACCAGCCTCAGCATGCTATCTGGCCGCCGCGAGCTTTGACCGCCCCCCAAAAAGGAAGATGAGCACAGCACCGGCAAGGAATCCACCGATGTGCGCGAGATACGCGACACCTGATGCCTGTCCTCCACTTACCCCGATCTGACTGAAGATCTGCAGAAGAATCCAGAGACCGAGCACCATGAACGCAGGCATGTTGACAATCGATCTTGCGAACAGCACGCGGACATTCTTTCGCGGAAAGAGAATGAGATACGCGCCTAATACTCCTGCGATCGCGCCTGATGCACCGAGGCTGGGGATTACCGAGCTTGCGGCGAAGACGACATGCGCCATGCTGGCAGCGAGTCCGCAAACAAGATAGAAGACGAGAAACTTCGCGTGTCCAAGCCGGTCTTCGATGTTGTCGCCGAAGATCCAGAGGTAAAGCATGTTGCCGATGATGTGCATCCACGACGCGTGCATGAACATCGACGTGAGGAGTGTCAGGTAGACGGGCTTCGGCCCGGCATAAAGCTCGATCGGCAGACTCTGGTCGCCGATATGAATCACCTGAGTTCCGACCAGATCGGTGTTGTGTGTGATCTCGAACGGAACGGTGCTGTAGCCGTTGATGAATCTCTCGCCACCCGAGAGCTCGAACAGCCACACGATCACGTTGATCGCGATGAGAGCGTAAGTGACTACGGGGACAATGCGGCGATCGAGATTGTCGTCACCAAGCGGCATCACCATGGCAGTCTTCTACTTCAGATTCCGGACCGTTGTTGATCCGGCCCTGCCATTTTCTTCATCAGGCTCGAAGCTGTTTCAAGCATTTTGGCTCGGCGATCCATGGTTGTTTGCAGCTGCAGAGAGGATAGCATGTGTCCCTCGTGGATGCCGAACCGCGATCAATATGCTGCCGCCGTTTCCGGACAGTAGATTCTGCCGGTGCGAATTGCTGTCATTGGAGCAACAGGGCATATCGGAACGTGGCTGGTGCCGCGACTTGCGCGAGCTGGTCATGAAGTTGTCGCGATTTCGCGCGGTGATCGCGAGCCGTATCAGCAGCTTCCCGAATGGGATGCTGTCGATCGCGTTACGATCGATCGCGCGGAGGCGGAGCGCGATGGATCATTCGGCCAACGCATCGCTGAGATCGGTGCTCATGCAGTAATCGACCTGATTTGCTTCGATCGTGATTCATGCGAGCATCTCGTCGAGGCACTGAGATCCCGGGTCAATCACTTCATTCATTGCGGCACACTTTGGGTCCACGGTGTGCCGAAGACTCGCCCTTACGATGAAACCGCGCCTCGTGAGCCGTTTGGTAAATACGGGATCCGCAAAGCGGAAATCGAGAAGTATCTGCTCGATGAATCATCGCAAGGATTTCCTGCGACGATACTTCATCCCGGCCACATCACCGGGCCTGGCTGGGATCCAATCAATCCCGCAGGCAATCTGAGCCGTGGTGTGTTCGAGCGTCTCGCTTATGGCGAAAGTATCGACCTTCCGGATGACGGGCTTGCAACTCTGCAGCATGTGCATGCAGATGATGTTGCACATGCGTTCGAGCTGGCCATAGCGCAGGCTGAAAAATCAATCGGCGAATCATTTCACGTTGCGGCGCCTGAGCCAGTAACGATGCGGTCGTACGCCGAAACTGTTGCGCGGTGGTTTGGTCACCGGGCTCAACTTGAATTCCTTCCGTGGGAAGACTGGAAGCGCGACAAGAACGAGCGCCAGATTGAGCTTACATTCGACCACATGATTCACTCCCCCTGCGCGAGCATCGCGAAAGCACAACGTATTCTTGGATTCGAGCCGCGCTACTCTGCCGTCGAAGCCGTGCGTGATGCGCTGACGGCGATGTAATCACTTCGAAATGGTAAACACTCCGCCCAGTGACATGTCATTGCCTTCAAACCGGGCATTCTCTGTCCGCCATCGTGTCATTGGGCGAGTCCGACGGGACGTATGATTTCCTTGAAGCGGGGGTCGCTCCTGAGCGCATCGAACATGGGCTCGACGTTCGCAAACATGATAGTGATGCAATGTGCCTGCACCGCTTTCTCGAGCCATTGGAACGCGAGAGTCTTGTCACCCATGCCCAGCGCGGCGATTGCAAGATTTTCGGGGGAGATCAGCCTCTCGTGTGATCTCGCCTCGAGTCGCTCATAAATCTTCCGTGCGTCACCGGGTCTGTTCATGAGACCGTATGTCCACGCGACTGCAGCCATGCAATGTCCAACTTCGCAGTCGATTGCATCGGTGTAGTACTTCATCGCCTCATCGAATTTCTTCTGATCCGCAAGAGCTTTTCCGAGCTCGAATCTCGCGAGAAGATTATTCTGATCGATCGTCAGTGCCTTACTAAGCTCGCGCTCGGCATCTGCATAGCGCCGGTTATAAATCAGCGCGCTTCCAACCCGGGTATTGATGATAGGAGACAGCCGATCGAGATCACGTGCCTTGAGGACGGCAGCCAGCGCTTCCTCACCGCGCCCCAGGGAAAACAATGGCCATGTATAGAACAGGCGGGGGAATGAATTCTGTGGATCGAGCTTGATTGCCTTGTCGAGCTCGGCCAGGCCTTCGCTGAATTTCCAGTCGTTGAAGGTCAGACTGATACCGAGTGCTGTGTGTGCGTCGGACAAGTTTGGGTCCAGCGCCACTGCTCTCTTCGCAGCGTCTCGGGCCAGTGCTCGCAACTGCTCCGACTGCATGTCACCGAACGCCGGCTCCAGAGTGTATGCGGTTGCCAGCTCAGCCCATGCAAGTGCGTAGTTCGGATCCTTGTCGATCGCCTGCTTCAGGTAATCGATACCTGCGCGCATCGATTCAGCCGTGCGTTGATTCCACAGGAAATGCCCTTTCAAATAAAGATCGTGCGCCTCGAAGTTCGTTGTCTGATGCCTGACTGACGTTTCGGGAGCTGGTCCAATTGCCGGAAAAAGTCCGGCGACGATCTGCTTTGCCATCGAGTCCTGAAGCGAAATGACATCCCGCATCTGACCGTCGATGTCTCCTGAGCTGATTCCGCGCCCCGATTTGCCATCCATCAGCTGCCACGTCACGCGAACATGCGACTTGTCCGATCGCACTGACGCATCGAGCAGATATTTCACCTGGAGCCGGGCAGCCGCATCACGCGTGTCAAGATTCCGTAACTTGAGCGAGAACGACGACGCGCGGCCGGCAACCTGAAGTCCCTGAACGTGAGAGAGCGCGGAGATGAGCTCGTCGGTGAGTCCGTCGCTGAAATACTCCATCTGCCTGTCGCCACTGCGATTGGCGAAAGGAAGCACACCGATGGAAGCGTACGATGGAACGACCGCGGCGGGCTGCCCATCGCCCGACCGCGGTTTCTTGACGACTATGGCTGCAATAGTTGCGACGGCGAGAACAGCAACGGCGATAAGAGCCTCTCGTCGCCAGCGAAATTCTGATTCACGCTTTACCGAGCCGATCGCGTTTGACTTCATCGAGCCACTCGCGGTCTGTAAACTCTCGACGATTGCTCGCGCTGTCTGATAGCGCTGCTCAGGCTCGAGCTGCGTCGCTTTCGTCACGATCTCCCGAAGCGGACGCGGAATCTCCACTCCGGTTCCCTCAAATGACGGTGATGACTGCCGGAACCTCGAAGCCATCACCGCCTGCGGTGACGATCCAGTAAACGGCGCGCGGCCCGAAAGCATTTCAAACATCACGCAGCCGAGTGAGTAGATGTCGCTGCGGCCGTCGACGACTCCTTCGCCCGTGACCTGCTCGGGACTCATGTACGCAGGTGTGCCGATTGAGATTCCGGTGTGCGTCAGACTTGCACCGCTTTCAGTCAACGCACGTGCAATTCCGAAGTCGGTAATAGCGGCGTGATGTCCGTCGAGAAGAACGTTGTCGGGCTTGATGTCGCGATGCACGACGCCGTTCGCGTGCGCGTAATCGAGTGCATCCGCGATTTCGCTCATGATGCGAGTTGATTCGTCGATTGAAAGCGCGCCTGTTGCGTTGAGTCTGTCCCGAAGTGACTTCCCTTCTACGTACGGCATCACGTAATACAGGAATCCATCCGCTTCGCCGGAATCGTACAGCGGTACGATGTGCGGATGGCGAAGTCGGGCGACCGTCTGGATTTCTCTTAAGAATCGCTCGGGCCCGACGGTCGCGGTCAGCTCAGGGTGAAGAACTTTTACCGCGACCGCGCGATTGTGTCTCAGATCTTTCGCGAGGTAGACGGCGGCCATTCCGCCAGCGCCTACCTCGCGCTCGATCTCGTATCGATCGGAGAGAGCGGATTTGAGCCGGGATTCATCCACGTATCAAATCTGCATACCACACGGCAATTCGCTATTGCGTTCATCTTTTTGAGACGTAGCCAAACAATTCTTTCGCCCGGGGATCGCTGCGCAGTCCGTCGTAAGGCGCGGCATGCAGGTAGTGAGCGAGCCAGAGGTCATGGCCGTCAACAGCTTCGCGAAGAGCCTTGAGTGCTTCCTCTCGACGGCCGAGCGTGTAGAGAGAAGCCGCTACCATGCCACGCTCAGAAACCTTCGATGCGTCACGAGACTCTATTTTCTTCATCAGAGCTGACGCTTCGCCCGTGCGGCCGGCTCTCGCGAGTGCGTAGGCTGTAACCGCAACTTTCTCACGATAACTCACGCCAGGAACATCCAGCGCCGGCATCATCATCGCAATTGCTTCTCGAGATTTCCCCTGTTCAATGAACACCTTCGCGAGATCGACTATACCAAGCTGGAAAGTCGAATCGAGCTGAAGCACTGCTTGACCCGATTTGGCAGCGTCATCGTACCGGCGCATGTCGTACAGCACCTGGGTCATCGCAGTATTGATGACCAGGGATGCCGGCTCGAGCGCACGTGCACGCGTGACTTCGTCAAGCGCTTCCTGATTGCGATTCTGCTGAAGCAATAGCAGCGCGCGCCAGAAGTGTGCAGTTGCGAATGTGGAGTCCGCTGCGAGCGCGCGATTGAACTTGTCGTGTGCACTCGCATTCTGATACTCGAGTGTCTCGGTGTAACCGAGTGCTGTCAGTGCGAGAACGTTCGTGCTGTCGAGTGCAAGCGCGCGATTCGCTGCATCGCGTGAGCGTGCGAGCATCTCATCTGTTGCGACATCGTCGTACGCCGGAAGAACGACATATGCCATCGCCAATCCGCCATAGGCCTGCGCGTATCTGGGATCACGACGTACGGCGTCGGCAAAGAGACTTATTGCTTTTTTTAGACCAGAAGCGGTTCGACGATTCCACAGATACATCCCCTGGAGATACTCCGTGTGCGCTTCGGGATCCTGCGTCTCAGTGCGAACCAGCTGCTTCCTGTCGCCAAGCTGAACCTTCAATTCGCTGGTGACGGCACGCGCAATTTCATCCTGCACGGCGAACACATCCTTCATGTCGCGATCGTACTTGTCACTCCACAAAACGGCTTCGTCGGGCATCGACACGAGACTGATCGAGATGCGAACTCTCTCGCCGGCTCGCTGCACACTTCCCTGAAGAACGTTCCCGACATTGAACTGCTTCGCGATCTGGACAGGGCTCACTCCTTTCGCCGCCAGCGCGCGAGCACTGCTGCGGCCGACTACGTGAAGCCCGGCCTTTGCGAGCGTGGCGGTGATTTCTTCTGCGAGACCTTCTCCAAAGAAATCGTTGGACTTGTCTCCGCTGAGGTTCGCGAGTGGAAGGACGGCGATCGATTTGTCACCGCTCGCGCTGCCTGCTGCACGATTCCATTTTGCGAATGCTACCCCCGCTATCGCGAGCACCAGCATTACAGCGGCCGCTGCTATCCATCGAGATCCCGGTTGAGTAACGGTGTTGCTTCCCGATGTGGTCGTATCGCCAAGCATCGCGACCATCTCGTTCGCGCTCGATGGCCGCTTTTCAGGATCCTTCTCGAGACAGCGCATAATCAGCAACGCGAGCTCTCGGGGAATTCCGCTGCGTTGTGATGCTATTGGTTTTGGCGTCTCACTGATATGAGCCGCGAGCACTCTTTGCGGAGTCGCCGCGGTGAATGGCGGCTGTCCAGTAAGCAGCTCGTAGCCGAGGCAGCCGAATGCATAGATGTCGGCGCGGTAGTCAACATTCGGATCACCCGCTACCTGCTCGGGTGACATGTAGCCAGGACTGCCGATCGATGTTCCAGCCTGAGTGAGAGTGATATCGGCATCTTCGGCGCGCGCAGCGGTCAGGGCTTTTGCGATTCCAAAGTCGGTGACCATCGCAGCACCGTGAGACAGAAGAACGTTGTCAGGCTTGATGTCACGATGAACCACACCAGCTGCGTGTGCGTAGCTCAGCGCGCGTGCGACATCGCGCAGGATGCTCACACATTCGGATACCTGAAAGGTGTTTCCTGCTTTGAGTTTTGAGCGGAGCGATTCGCCTTCCACGAAAGGCATCGTGAAATAAGGGAGTCCGTTCGTGTCGCCAGTTGCGAGAAGGGGGACAATGTTCGCCTGCTGCAGCCGGGCCGCGAGTCGAATCTCCTGTTCGAAGCGATCCGCGTTGACTCCGGCAGCGAGATCCGGCGACAGCACTTTGACGACGACTTTCCGGCCGAGCCGGTTTTCAGTCGCCAGGAAGACGCGCGACATTCCTCCGCCGCCGAGCTCCCTTTCTATGGTATATGCGCTTCCCAGCGATGCTTGCAGCTGTTCTCGCAACGAAGCCGCCCGGCCTGGGTGTGGTTAATCCGGTCCACAAAGTATGTCAGACGAGAGCGGCGAGCCAGTTTGAGTCGCGGATTCTGACCAGATTGACTAGATTTTTTTTGCATGCGGTATGTCTATTCTCTTTATGAGGCGAAGGCCAAGCTATCGGCAATTGTGCGGATGGTGCGCGAAGGGCGTACGGTCATCGTTACTCTTCATGGCAAGCCGGTCGCCGAAATGCGCCCTATCGAGTCTCGAGGAACAGGGCTTGATGCCAGGCTCGATGAGCTTGCCGAGCGGGGTATTCTCGCTCGGCCCGTGAGTCGGCGAGCCGAGCGAAGAGCCGTCGCACGCAAACGGGGAGCGCTAAAGCGATTCCTGAGTGATCGTGACTGATGTCGGCTGCTTATGTCGACACGTCTTGTCTTGTTGCGATTGCATTTGGTGAACCAGGTGCTGCAAGCTTAAGCCGGCGACTGAATTCTTTCGATGAGCTCGTTTCATCGAGTTTCCTCGAGGCGGAGATTCGATCCGCTTTCAAGCGAGAACGAATTCCTTTCGAAGTCAGAGTTCTCTCAGATATTTCCTTATTGATTCCGGACCGGCTCCTTACCGAAGAAATTGAGCGAGTACTTGAGGTCGGCTATGTCCGTGGCGCGGATTGCTGGCACATTGCAAACGCACTCTATCTCGCGCCTTCTGGCGACATTGCGTTCATAACGCTGGACGAGCCTCAGCGGAAAGCCGCCAGGCAACTTGGCTTTACTGTTTGAGAGCTCGACTTCGCGAACTTCAAGGAGCCGACGGCTTCCGGCTTGACCTTCTGCCTTACGTAGTTCCCGCCTGCATCCGGGCCATCATTGATTTCATTTCTTCGCGATTTGGCCCGTACAATCCGGGAGGTGTTCCGCCTGCCATTCGCACCATTGTTACAAGCTGCGCGCGATGATGAATCAGATGATGAAGCAGCTCCTTCCACAGAACGTCACGAAGTGTCATCGGCCGTCCATCAGAAAAGATCACCGATTTGTCGAGATCTTCGTTGCGAACGCTCTCCAGGCGTTTCGCTGCGGTTTCGTGAACCCGCCTGTATCCGTTCGCGAGGAGTGCGACCTCGCGCGGTCGCTTCATGTCGGGAACTTCGTGCTCATAACTGAAGCTGCCGTAGTCGACATCGAAGGTTATGCATCCCTCGATCTCACTCAGGTGCCAGGCCAGCTCACCAATCGATCGTCCGGCAGGATCGGGCCTGAAGTCGTACTGATCGCTGGGAATGGACTCCATTACCCTTGCGGCAGTTGCCGCTTCTTCGTTCAGAACCTTTCGAAACGTTTCAATCTCAGTCCACCGGCTCATGCGGACCTCCTGATTCTTGTTGTGTTACGCGCTCACTGCTAGGAACGAGGTGCGGGATCCCGAATGGGTTGACTTCGTGCTCCCCGCATAAACAACGCCGTTCCGACTCCAAGAAGCAGCACTGTGAGCATCAACAATTTCGCGACCGCGAATACAGGCCTTGGCTCGTCCGATGCCGGAACCAGTGCAAGTAGCGCCCCGACGAAAAGAACCGAGAATCCCGTCGCGGCAGACAGACGCAGCACCGCCGGCGAAACCCACGCCTCATTCGGCGGCTGTGGGATTCCACCAAGACGAAACGCAGCAGCGAACATCAGCATCAATGGAATGAACGTGAAGATCACGCTCATCGCGACGAGAAGATCATAAGCGCCACGCACACTCGATCCTGCCTGACCGATGAGGATAAGCACCGAACAAAGACTGACCTGAGTGATGATCGCGACGAATGGCGTGTTGTACCGGGGATGAAGCTTGCCGAACGCAGGAGGCAGATACCGGTCGACACCCGCGACGTATGGAAGTCGCGACGTCGCAGTAATCCACGCACCAACTCCGCCGATTCCACCAATGGTCAGAAACACTGCAGTGATCCGTCCGAGTCCATTCACTCCGGCGCGCGCGCCAAGACTTTCCATCGCCTGAACAATTCCGCCAATCGAGCTGATTTCCGCAGACGGAATCGCCCACATGAGCGCAAGTGTGCCGAGTATGTAGAGCAGCAGCACCACGACTGCAGCCGTGAAGATCGCGCGCGGAACCACGCGCTTCGGATCGCGAATCTGTGTGGTGACGAGTGAGAGTCCCTCTACTCCGCCAAGCGCAAACGTAATTGTCGACCACGCAAGCGCGTGACTCAATCCAAATTCCGGTACAATCGTGCGCGAGTTGATAGGAGTTGCACTGCCGTGTTTCAGAAACATCACGGTGCCGAGTAGAATCAGGACGACAGCAGGTATCCAGTAGCCAAGCGCGCCGAGATTCTGTACCCACTTTCCACGCTCGATTCCGAGAATGTTTGGAATTGCTGCGAGCGCGAGACCAATTAGTGCGAGACTCGCGATCACAGCACCATGATCGCTGTAACGCTCTCCTCCGGGAATCGCGAGAAGCGCATTACCCGCTGCGAAGTAAAGGAGACCCGGAAAGAACGGAAGATTGGCTGTCCAGTAAGTCCAACCCGTTATGAATGCAGGATAATTGCCGAACGCGTGCTTCACCCACGCGTATAGTCCGCCCTCTTCCGGGTAGCGGCGACCGATCTCGAGAACGCAGATGATCAGCGGAATAAAAAAAATGATCGCAGCGCCGAGCCAGATGACGAGCGAGGAAGGACCAGCACCCGCCGCAACCGCGACCCACCGAAGTCCGAAAACCGAGACGATGACGAAGAGCGTTACGTCTCGGCCCGACATTCCCCGGCTCAAGATTTTTCGGCGCCGAACTTTTCTTCGATTGCAGCCTTGAAGCGCGGAAGGTCGCGAATGTTCGCGAGATCCGAATCCGTCAGGTACCACTCCTTGTGGAGGAACCCAACATCGAGCGCGCGCTCGACCATGTCTATGGCAATGTCAACGCGTCCTGCCACCGAGTGGAAGCAGGCGAGATTGTACAACATCACTGGGTGACTCGGGTCGAGACGCAATGCCCTTGCAGCCCAATCCTCCGCGCGTTCGTGCTGACCCAGTCGTTCGAGATTGATCGCGCCGAGGTACAGCGCGCGTGCGTCGCCCGGATTCAATGCGATCGCACGCTCGGCTGCTTTTACCATTCGCTCTGAAGCCGCGATCGTTCGCTCGACGTCACCAATTGATTGGAAGGCCATTGCCAGATACGACAGCGTCTGGTACTCATCGGGCCTGATTGAAACGGCGCGCTCGTACATTTTTGCCGCCTCTTCCAGCTTGCCATGACCTTGTAGAAGTCGTCCGAAGAAATATGGAGCTTCGTAGAAAGTAGGATCGAGGCGCATCGCCTCCTCGAATTCGGCGCTCGCTTCCTCGAACTTGTGCTGATGACCGAGCGTCAGGCCGCGCGCGGAATGCGCTTCCGCAGAATGAGGATCGAGCTCCAACGCTCGCTTGCTGGCGGCATCGGCTTGTGCTATCGCTTCCTCGCCTCCTCCCTGATCCTGCGCGCGAAACACTGAGCAATCCGCAAGTCCGGCATACGCGAGTGCGTAATTTGGATCGAGCGCAATCGCGCGACGGTACATGTCCTCCGCTGCATCGAGTGTAACTCCGCGCCGCTGATGGAAAAGCTGCCGTCCTCGCAGGTAATACTCATACGCGCGAACGCTTTGAGTCGGCACCTTCTTGATTGCCGCCTCTTCATGCGGCGTAAGCACGAGCTTGAGAGCATTTACGATGTTGGTGGAGATCTCATCCTGAATCTCGAACACGTCAGCCATCTCGCGATCGTATCGCTCTGACCACAGATAGTTGCGCGTCGCCACATCGATCAGCTG
>JBKPNY010000061.1:0-6992 GCA_046732835.1 Gemmatimonadota bacterium
ATTTACGGGCGAGGGCGAGCGACATTAGGGAGGGAAGATACCCCAGGCCTGACGGAGCAACGCAAGACACCGCATGCCGCTGCTACCTTCGGGGTCCTGACGGAGTTAGCGGGCTTTCGCCCTCCGGGGCCTGAGGCGATAAGAAAGGTAATTGAGCGTGCAATGATGTAACAGTAAGAGTTAGCAGAGGGCGCTCACGCGCCACGCCAGAGATAGCAGAGCGCAGAGAATTCATGAAGAACCCTCTGCGCTCTGCTAACTCTTGCGTGGCGACGCTGAAAGGCACCGCCCTCTGGTACCTCTCGATTGTTACTTCTTGATCTCTACCTTGGGGACCTTGATGTTCGCTGTGTCCTTCTTGATGTCGACATCAGGGACCACAACCTTAGCCGTGTCAGTGGTGACGTCTACGCTCGGAACATTCAGCGTATCCGTGACCGTGCCGACCACAGGCTTCTCTACCTCGAGATCACCTTCCTTCGTCTTTTTGCAAGCGGTGATCGATGCGGCCAGAATGGCCAGAATCAGTACCTTGCGCACGAACGCCTCCAGAGTGGTAATAACTGCGCAACCGCCGCATGCGGTACGCGCGCTGCCTTTATGCAACTACCTTGCCGCTTTTTTCAGTCCTCAAACGCCTCGCGCTGACGCCGCCTAACTCGCCGTAGCTCATAGACTTGCGCCACTTCGCCGCCGAGTATGAAGATCATCGCCGCGTAGTAAACCCACACCACGACGATGACGAGCGCAGCCAGAGTCCCACCGTACAGTGAACCGGGATTGAACGATCTCACATAGCTCGAGAATCCGCGCTTTGCGAGCTCCAGAAGAAAACTCGTGAACAGCGACGCGATGAGAGCAGTCTGCCAGCGGATTTTTCTGTTCGGCAGAAACTTGTACAGCGAATAGAACATCAGCGCGATGAAAATGAATCCAATCACCTGACCGATGTTGTACTCGAGCGATCCCATCATCGACTTGCGCACACCAAGCTCGCCGAGAAGCACAAGACCGCGAGTAGTTGCGAGTGCGAGGTAAGTGTTGAGCGCTGTGTACGCCACGAGCAGAAGCGACGACACGATGGTGATTTGAATATCGAAGAGCTTGCCCGCGATTATGCCGCGATCGGAATCGATGTCGAAGATCTGCGCCAGAACACTGCGCAACGAGCCGAACAGTCTCGTCGAGAACCACACGAAGCCGACGATACTGTAGATACCGATCGCCTGGCGGGATTTGATAATGTCGACGAGAACCTTTCCCAGCTGTTCTCCCGCGGGACTCGGCGGAAGAAACCGATAGACGACGTCGTTTACTTCCGCAGACGAAGCGTCGGTGGACTGATTGAGCAGATAGCCCAGGCCGGATGCGAAGAGAAGAACAAACGGGACGGCCGCAAGGAGAATGTTGAACGCAATTCCCCCTGCGAGAAAGAAGATGTTGTCTTCACCACTGTTGTCCCAGACGCGCTTGGCGTAATCCCGCAGCGTCCAGCCGATCCTGATATGGAGCGGCCGCTTCGGCACTAGCTCTCTTTATACGCGGCCTTCGTTTCGGCGATGCGCTGCTCCAGCTCGATGCGCGCCTGTGCCGCCGCCGCACGTCCTGCATCGACTGCATCGCTCACCTGCCGCCGCTTGAGGTCGACGGCAGTGCGAGTCGAGTCGATTGACGCTTCGACCTTGTCCTTCGCTGCATGGATCGTGTTGCTCACCGATTCCGTGACGTCGGAGACAAAGCCCTGCGCCTGGTCTCCCACCTTCCGCGCGCGCCGCTGAAGATCGCGTCGGGTTTCCTCACCTGTGCGAGGAGCAAAAAGGAGCGCGAGACCCGCGCCGATTGCGAGACCGATCACGAAGGTTCCGACTCCCAGCTCACTTCGCTCGATCACTACATACGGTCCTTCGTCTTCGTCGAACTCGAAATCGGACATGCTTGAGTCTCCTATCGCTTCTTGGCCTTGGGCTTTGCAGCTGCAGCAGCTTTCGCGCCCTTAGTTTTTTCTGTCGTCACCGAATCTTCACTCACATGCGCCGCTCCGCCATTGCTGCGGATCAGTGCGGCAATTTCGGAACGAACCTCATCAGGAGTGATTCCAACGATCTTGGCGGTGCGTGCAGCATCTCCACTCGTCGACGCGAACGTGCGAAGCACCAGCTGCTTTTTTGTGTCGGCAAGAGTCGCGTTCGCCGGCACCATCATGTGAGCGGGGAATTCGCCCGTCATGCGCACATGGCGCGGCATGATGTCATCAGCCGTAATCATGTCGCCGCGAGTCATGATGACTGCGCGCTCGACGTGATTCTTCAGCTCGCGAACGTTGCCTGGCCAGTTGTGCGACAGGATCCATTCCCACGCACGCTCGTCGAATCCCTTGATTTTCTTTCCGTTCTGAGTCGCGAATCTCGTGAGGAATTCATTCGCGAGGAGCTTGATGTCGCCCGCCCTGTCACGCAGCGGAGGCAGAAATACTTCTACGACCGCTAAACGATAGTAGAGATCCTCGCGCAGATCGCCGTCGACGAGTGCTTTCTGAAGATCCTTGTTGGTAGCGGCGACAATGCGAATGTCGACCTGAATCTCTTTCTTTCCGCCAAGACGTCTGATCGTCCGCGTCTCGATTGCGCGCAGCAGCTTGACCTGAATGTCGGTGGACATTTCCGCGACTTCGTCAAGAAAGATCGTTCCGCCGTGCGCCATCTCGAATGCGCCTGCCTTCTCGTTCACTGAACCAGTGAAGGCGCCCTTTTCGTGACCGAACAGCTCGTTCTCGAGAATATCCTTGGGAAGTGCAGCGCAATTGAGGGCGAAGAAAGGACCTTTTGCACGATCACTTCGCGTGTGAAGCGCGCGGGCGACAAGCTCCTTCCCCGTTCCCGACTCGCCGAGGATCATCACGCTCGCGCTGGACGAAGCCACCGCATCGATGATCTGATAAACTGACCTCATCTCCTCCGACTGGCCCGTGAGCTCGCCAAAGTGCGTAAGGCCCTCGAGCTTGGATGACAGCTCGCGGTTACGCTCCTGCACGTTGAACTTGTCCAGAGCCTTCGGGATGAGCGCCTTCAGGCGGTTCAGCTTTTCGGCGTTGAGCGGCTTCTCTATGTAATCGTAAGCGCCTTCGCGCATAGCCTGGACGGCCGAGTCGACAGTTCCCTGACCCGTTACGATGATGCACTCAGTGGGAATTGCCAGGCGCTGGAGCTCTTTCAGCAGGGCCAGGCCATCCAGCTTGGGCATCTTGAGATCAGCAAGCACAACCCCGAATTCATCGGAGCTCAGCTGGTCCAGCGCTTTTTTTCCATCAGACGCAACGGCGACGTCGTAACCTTCGCTGCTCAGAATTGCACTGAGCGCGTTCGTCATCGACAGCTCGTCGTCTGCGATCAGAATCTTCGATTTGTTCATTATGTCAGTTATTTCCGGAAGGGCTTTCCGGGATGCTTAATATAACTTCGGGGCCAAGTCGCACTCCTCCCGGTCCGGCCAGCTCCGCACGGAGGCAGCCGTCTTCATCGATTGCATCGACAATCGAATTCAGCAGGGAAATTGTGTGCTCTGCACGCCGGACGGACTCTTCTGCCTGATCGACGGACTGCTGCACGAAAAGCTGGAGTGAAGCGTCGAATTCAGCTCGACGGCTTCGCACGACCTCGAGGTTTACCACCAGACCGTTCAAAGCGTTCCGCAGATCGTGTCGAGACGTCCGCGCGAGATCGCGGAGCACCGGTACCCACTCAGGCTCCGCTGCGCGCTTTGCTTCAGTCACTCAGGTCCGCATCGTCGGGCGCAGCAGCAACCGCCACCATGCCTTCGTGCGGCTGCGGCCGATGCTGAACGACTGGCTTCACGTATTTCGCGACCTGATCTGCTGTTCCAGCAATTCCAAGCTGCGTAAAAAGGAACCGGAACTTCTCGTCGTACGCGGCCGCGAGCGCTTTTTTTGTGGTCGAGTCGAGATCCCAGAATCGCTTCTTGAACGGCCCCAGCGCTTTCTTGCGGGTCTTGTAGAAGAACTGCTCGTCTGAATCTCCCGACTTTCGCTCATCCTTCGCGTTCTCGCGAAGCCACTCGTAGATCTCACCGCGCAAATCTTCAGGGAGATGATCGTAGAGCATCGTCTGAAAGTTTGTCGCGAGATGTATCTCCGCAGTTTCCGTTTTCGGGAAATTGTGAAATGCTGAATCTGGAAGAGTCGATGCGCCGTGCTGAACGGCGCCGGCAAGCCCGTACTTTTTCCGGGCGACTTCCGAGAGTCTCTCGAGCGTTCCGAAATCGATCTGCACATCCGCGATGGTACCGTCGGAAAGAACTACTCCCCCGTGCGTTGTGCCCGATTGAACGCTGATCTTGGAGAGGCCCTCTAGTTGAGGATTGATTCGACCGAGCGTGCGGTTGAATCCATCCATGAATGCTTCGAGCTCCTCGACAGTGCTGTTTTCCGTTCCGACTTCACCAATCTCGCCACCAAGTGAGATGTCGACACCTTCGGGCTGTTCGGCGCGAACGAATGAGACGATGTCCGCAGCCTGCTCGTAGTTTGTGCGCTGCTGCTCATCGAGATTGGGCTTGCTCAGGTCGACAAGTGTCGACGTATCAACGTCGATGTTGTAGAACCCAGCCGCGATGGCCTCGCGTGCAAGCGCCTTCACGTTGTTCACTTCTGCAACAGGATCTACAGCGAATTTCTTCGCGTTCACCTGGAAATGATCGCCCTGAATGAAAATGGGTGCGCGCCAGCCTTCACGCAGCGCAGCGGCTGTCATTACCGCGACGTACTCGGATGGACGCTGATCAGTGTAGGCGATTTCAGATCGCGCAATCTCCAGAAGAAACGCACCAGCATTGAGACTCTTTGCAGTGCGAAAGATCGATCGTGCAGTGTCGTACGACATTCCGCGCACGTTGATCGCCGGCACAGTGTATCCGCCGGTCTCGCCTCGACCACGAGCCATGTACAAATCGTGAATCGAGGAAGAGATAACGCCGACTTCCTGGCCAATCTCCCAGATCAGCCAGCGCGCATTGTCTTTTGAGTCCTGATCTCCAAACACAGCGGCGCGAACAAGCGCGTCCATTGCCGGAGAAGCAAGCGCGGACTCGTCGGTGACGGTCACTCTACCGTCGTCGATGGAGACGGCGCCATTCATCAGTTCTTCATGCATAGTTCGTCAAACTCGCCGCCGCGGGCGGCGGTTGCAAGGTCCTAGACGCTCCAGCGCGGGTCGACAGGAGGAAGACTGTCCCACTCCTTCTTTGCCGCGTCTGCACCAGGTCTCCCCAGCAGGGCGTAAGCAAACTGCTTTCCGAGCTCCACACCCGGCTGATTGAAGGCATCGATAGCGTAGAGCTGGCCCGCATAAGCAGTCGCGAGCTCGAAGAGCATAATGAGACCGCCAACGTGCCATTCGTCGACGCGATCGATCTCGATCGCGAGATTTGGACGCCCGCGTTTCGCGAGCGCGCCTGCAGTAGCACGCTGCTCGATGTCGATGAGCTCGCCGAGCGAGTGTCCACCAAGGTAGCCCAGCTCCTTTACTTCCTTGAATCCGTGGGGAATCGTGAGATCGGCACGACGTTCCTTCACTGCGATGAACGTGACGACTTTGTTCTTTGGGCCTTCCATGAAAAGCTGCACCTGGCTGTGCTGGTCTGTCGCTCCAAGTGCAGCGAGCGGAGTCTGACCAACAGACGATCCATCCGGCAGATGCTTACCTAAACTCTCGGCCCAGAGCTGCACGAACCAGTCAGCAAAATCGCGGAGTGGATCGGAGTACGGCATCATCACGTTGATCGTCTTGCCGAGCTGCGTGTCGGCGATCCACTGTAACATGCCGTAGGTACCTGCAGGATTCTCTTTGAGGCTCGCAGTCTCGCATCGCGATGCCATGTCTGCCGCGCCTTCGAGAAGCTTTGCGACATCGATTCCAATCAGTGCTGCCGGCAGCGTTCCGACTGGAGTCAGCACGCTGAAGCGCCCGCCGACATTTGGCGGAATATCGAGTGCGGGAATCCCGTTCTTTGTCGCGAGCGGGCGCAGGGCGCCTTGCGCTGGATCAGTGACAAAGACCAGATGCGCGCTTGGCTTCAGGGACTGTCGCTCGAGCGCCTGATGCACGATGAGGAACTGCGACATCGTCTCTGCAGTTCCACCGGATTTCGACGTGACGATGAACAGCGTTCGCGACAATTCGAGTCGGGCAAGAAGCGATGCGATCGTCTCCGGATCGACATTGTCGAGCACGTGAAGACGGGGGTCACCTTTGCGAGCGGAATTCGAGAGCATGTTCCATCCGCTCGGACGCAACGCAGTCCGCATTGCGATTGGACCCAGGGCCGAGCCGCCGATGCCAAGAATCACGACGTCATCGTATCTGCCTTTTGCCTTCGACACGAAGCTCGTCGCCTGATCGCGAAGCGCCGTGTCACGCACCATGTCGGCGAAGCCGACCGTTCCTTCTTTTCGAAGCTTCTCGAAACCGGCGAATGCTCCTTCGAATCGAGACGTTGCGGCGGCCCAGTCACTTTCGGTGATTCCGCCGACAGCCTCGCCTATCATGTTTGAATAGTTGATTCGTATCGTCATTTGGGGCTCAATCGATTCTTACTGTGAGTCCATCGAATGCAGGCATTATTCCGCGCGGAAGCTCGGCTTCGAGGTCCGCATGAAAATTGTCATGCGTCAGATGCGTCAAATACGTACGCTCGGCACCGATTGCCTGGGCTGCACGCACCGCTTCGGGGATGCTCATGTGCGTCGGGTGATATGTTCGAAACAGCGCGTTCAATACGAGCACCTTTGAACCTGACAGCGCGGTAATCACGTCATCGGAAATTGATTTCGCGTCGGTGATGTACGAGAGCGGACCAATGCGATAACCGAAAACCTGAAAGGGACCGTGAGGTAATGCCACAGGCAGGACTTCAACGCCTGCTATTTGCGCTGGTTCCCTGTCGCGAAGGGCAATCGCGCGACCTTCCGGTTTGGATGT
>JBKPNY010000062.1:0-1189 GCA_046732835.1 Gemmatimonadota bacterium
ACCGCTGATTGTCCGTGCAGCTTCGATGCGAGGTGAGCTTCACAGGATTACAGGATTTGCCGAATTTACGGGATTCCCGCCGGAACTTCGGAAGTATCTTGCCGTATAATGCCCCGATATGTACTGCCCCTCCTGCGGATCTGAAGAACGACAAAAGAGCCAGTTCTGCCGCGCCTGCGGCACGGACCTGCGCATCGTTCGCAATTCACTCGAAAACCCGGACGCGGTCACGCAGTCGGCTATCTCGGCGCGCGAACACATCGGCATGGCAGTCGCCGATAAGATTCGTCAGATGAGCACCGCGAAAGATTTAGAAAGAGTTGCGGAAGACGTGTTGCCACACTTCGAGAAGTTTCTCGAATCACCCGAGGAGAAGCGTCTCCGTCGCATTCGTTCGGGCATCATCACTGCGGCGATCGGCCTCGGCGCTTCGATCGTTGCCCTGGTCATGGCGGTAGACAAACCCGAAATCATTCCATACATCACACCGGCTTTCATAACTTTCCTCGTCGGGCTCGGAGTAATCGTAAACGGCTTGCTGTTTACCTTGCCGCGCAAGTCACTTCCCGGCGACGCTTACGACGCACTCTCCCAACAGGTGCTCGACTCGAATGCGAACGTGAACCGGCTTCCTTACGAGGCGCCCGCTGCGGCAAGTCTGCCCGCGGCCGCAAGTTTGACTAACGAGCTTGCACCAGCACCGCGTTCGCAATCCTCGATAACCGAACACACCACGCACCACCTGAAAACAAGTAAGTCTTAGGAGCTCGGCGATGGCGGTCATCTTGGATGGAGGTTGCCGGGTTTCGACGATGCACGAAGGTGAGCCACGTGTCGACGGTTCGCTCAAGGTCTGGAACCAGATCGGGAAGGCGAGCGGCGCGAAAGCGATTTCGTTGCGCCTGCTCGAGTTTGGACCAGGAACATCGCCGCAGCTTCGCAATCATGCGAGCGATGAAGTGTTTTACGTGCTGGAAGGTCGCTGTAGTGTCATGATCGACGACGACACGTACGACGTTGGGCCAGAGACCGGTATTTACCTTCGTCCCGGACAGACGATGCGTGTGGAGAATTCGGGCGCGGATCTCGTTCGGTTCGTGAGCTCGCAGTGTCCTGAAGAAGCAACGGGTGCGGTTGTGGTAGGCCATTCGATGAAGACTGATCAGAGGCCGATCGTGAAGCTGTCGGA
>JBKPNY010000063.1:0-4991 GCA_046732835.1 Gemmatimonadota bacterium
GGAGAATTAAATGTTTCGACGAACTCTTACGATGGTGCTAGCGGGGATGATCCTCTTCACAGCATTTGGTATTCAACACGCCGGAGCGCAGGGCGTGAATGATGCGCGTGCGACGGAGAAGATTAAAAACAAAGTTCAAAGTATCGGTGTCGGCGGTAACGCACGCGTTGAGGTGAAATTAAACGACGGCACAAAACTCAAGGGCCATATAACTGACGCTCAGGGAGATTCATTCACAGTCAGGGACAGCATGACGGGCTCGGACAAAACGCTCCAGTATTCGGATACGTCGAGTGTGAAGAAAGCGGGCGGCGGTATTTCAACCAAAACCTGGCTCATTCTGGGAGCAACGGCCGTTGGTGCAATTGTTACCTGGATTATCGTAAAGCCGGCGTTTTGCGACGGCGGCGCGCAAACCAAGGGCATCTGTTAATTAATACAAGTTGGAGCAATAAAAACGGCCCGGCGGTGAAGCTTGAACTTCATAGCCGGGCCGTTTTGCTGCGAGAGCCTTTTATTCATCCCGCCCACAAAGCGGTCCAGGTGTTTGGGCCAACCACGCCGTCGCCGGCTAGGCCATTCTTAGTTTGGCAGGCTTTTACCGCAGCACATGTGCCCGGTCCGAAGCTTCCGTCAACCGAGACTTGGTAACCGAGCGCGGCGAGACGCTGCTGGATACTTCTGACCGCGTCGCCGCTCGAGCCCTGTTTCAGATACGGCGTTGGACACGGCCCGTTGCCGCCGGCCGCGACGGCGTTCGCGACGGACGCAACCGTGTCGGCCGGATTAACATCGCGGTTCATTACGCGTTTCGCGCGTTCGTAATATTTCAGGCGATCGTCGAGTCCGTTGTAGCCGCCATTGATACGCTTGGTGATCAACTTGAAATCTGGTTTGTCTGCGAGCTCATTGAGACCGTTCAACTTCCAGAACTGCCCGGCGATGCGAAACCCTACTTCCTTCGTTGCCGCCATCGTTGGGTTATTAATCAGATCGACTCCCAAAAGGTCGCCATACTTCTTGTAGTTCGCGCGTCCGGTTAACTGGATCGGGCCACGGCCCTTATACCGCTTGCCGTCGCCGGGTTGCGTGTTTCCGAGACTGGCGCGGCCTTCATACGCTGCGCCGGAGGCGATCTCTTCCATATAACGAAGTTCGGCCGATTCGTGAGCAAGCTGAGCGATGAAAGCGGTTTCGCGAGCATAGGTTGTAATGCCGAATTCCTCCATCGCTTGTTGCAGAAATGGCAGGTAATCCGCGCGTCTGGCGGCTGGGCAATTCGGCATGATTTGTCTGAGTTCGTCGTCCGTGAGCATGATAGTTCTCCTTCAGGGTGGAAACGTGAGTGAACCAAAATTAGGCCAGGTGAAACGGTGGCAAGATACGCCGACCCGCTGCCCCTGTCAACAAAATCGGGAAGCTAAACTGACCGCGCGATGCGGATCATTGCGGCGAGGCTTTTCTCAACATCTTCGTCCGTCGTTGCCCAGGATGAGACGCTGATGCGCATCGCCGTTTGACCCTGCCAGATAGTGCCGCCGCACCAGCAGGTGCCGTCGGCCTGAATTTCCGCGATGACCCGGTTCGTTCTGGCTGCGTCGCCGAACGCGACCAGCACCTGGTTAAGCACTACGTCATTCAGTATTTCAAAACCAGCTTCTGCTAACCCCGCGGCAAAGCGCTGTGCTTGCCGACAGTTGCGTTCAATCAGTTCGACGATGCCGGCGCGGCCAAGTGAACGCAAGGCGGCCCACACTTCAACGCCGCGCGCGCGCCGGGAAAGTTCCGGAGTGTAATCGGAAGGATTGCGAAATTCGCTGGTGGGCAAGTACTCGGCTGTAATTGCCATTGAGGCGCGCAAAGCTTCGGCATCTTTCACGATCGCGATGCCGCTGTCGTAGGGAACATTTAGCCACTTATGAAAGTCAGTGGCCCAGGAGTCCGCCTCGTTCATACCAGCGACGAGCGAAGACATTGAAGGACAGGCAGCAGCCCACAAGCCAAAGGCAGCGTCCACGTGCACCCAAGCGCCGGCCGCGTCTGCACGTTTGCAAACCTCGCTAAACGGGTCGAAGGCGCCGCTGTTAACGTTGCCCGCCTGAACGCAGATTATGGTCGGCCCGTTGAGCGTTGGCAGTGCCTCAGCGCGCATGCGTCCTTGTGAGTCCACCGGCGTCTTTACGACCCGGTTCCGTCCCAAGCCGAGCAGGCCAAGCGATTTGAACAAAGTTGGATGGGCTTCGTGGCCAACGATTACATTGATCGGCGGCGCTCCAAACAAACCGTCAGCTTCCACATTCCAGCCGGCCTGTTTCAGCACTGCATGACGCGCGGCCGCGAGCGCCGAAAAGTTTGCCATGGTCGCGCCGGTAACAAAGCCGCCGCCGCACGTCTTAGGCAGTCTAAAGAGATCCACCAACCAATTCAGTGCGACCTGTTCGAGTTGCGCGGTTGCAGGAGTTGGCGTGAACAAGCTTGAGTTTTGATCCCAGGCGCCAGCCAGCCAATTGGCGGCGAGGGTAACCGGCAAAACGCCGCCAATTACGAAACCAAAAAACCGCGGGCCCGGCATCGCCATCGTTGCCGGCGAACATACCTCGTCGAGCAGCCGCACGACTTCTGACGCATCGGTGGATTTATCAGGCAGTGACTTATCAAGCGTCGCGAGGTTCGCGACTGCTTCGGGTGACGGAGCCACGCCACGTTCCGGCAGGTGTTCCAGAAACGATATTGCTCGCTCGGCAGCGTTTTCGAGAAGTTGTCGCATTTGCTATTTAGGAACTGAACTAAATGACTACGAACTTAGCCGGCGAGTTGTTCTTCCAACCTGGCGACGCGTGCCGCGAGACGAGTGTCGCCAATCTTTTCGGCGACAGCCTGAAACTCAGGCGTCGCCCCTCCCCAACGCAGCTCTTCGACATTTTTGAACAAGGCCGCGTCCGTTCGCAGCGTGGCCAGGGTCTTGAAGAGCAGGGCGAGTTCGCGTTTGTCCTTCAAAAGATCGATAGGAAATTCTTCGATGGGACCAAAACGATTTATCAACGACGCGGCGGTTTTGGGTCCGTACCCCGGAATGCCCGGATAACCGTCGGCCGCGTCGCCGACGAGCGCAAGGTAGTCCGCTATGTATTCCGGGTCGACGCCAAACTTCGCGCGCACTGCTGCTGCATCGCGAATAATGCCGCGCCGGCCGTCGATTTGAACTACGCGATCACCGACAACACATTGCGCCAGGTCCTTATCCGGCGTCCAAATGCAAATTTTCTCAACTTGCTTTTGCCGCGCGGCGAGCCACGCTGCCGAGGCGAGTGCATCATCAGCCTCTAGCTCAACCATCACCCAGACAGCGACACCCATCGCAGCGAGCGCCTCTTCAAGTGGCAAAAACTGCGCGCGCAGCACCGGGTCAATGCCCGCGCCGGTTTTGTAGCCGCGCCAGAGTCCGTTGCGGAACGACTCGATGACGTGATCAGTGGCGACGCCGAGGTGCGTCGCGCCCTCCTCCATCATCTTGACGATCGAATTAAGTACGCCCGCGACGGCGCCGAGTGGCGGGTCGGTTTTGCGGAAGCGCCTGATGCCATAGAAGTGGCGGAAGAGTTCGTAAGTCCCGTCAACGAGGTGAACGATCATGATTTTAGGAGCGTTAGATTCGCAGCGTTAAGGTCGACACACTAACTGCCGCGGCAACCGTAGCGCAAATGCTGGGACGGAGCGAGACTTGAGCGCAACCGTCCCGCGTTTGCTGCCAGCTGAAATTAAACGCAAGCGGGACGGTTGCGCTCCAGTCGAAAAATTCTCCTTAGTGGATTTGTCGAATTCCTGTCCGGCCGTTCGACTATATGCTGAACGCAGAAAAACCAGCCCGCGCGCATCTCGCTGTTTGCGTCGAGCGGTTTTGAGGTTAATAATCATGTGTCTCCCGTTGATAACTAAACCGAAAGACTCCCAATGAAATATCCCTCGAGACGTCGCCTGGTTGGCCTCATAGTGTCTGGTCTCGCACTCGCTTTTGCCGGTTGTGCCAATAAAGCGGCGCAACAAGGTTTTGAAAGACCACCCGCTCCCGTCTCCGTCGCCGAAGCGGTTGCCGAAGATGTTCCGACTTACCTCGACGCGATCGGCAAGACGGTCGCGCGCGAAGTTGTTTCGATTCAGCCGCAGGTCTCCGGGCGCATCACCAAAATTCATTTCACTGACGGCGCGGACGTGAAACAGGGCGCGCTGCTGTTTACGATCGACACGCGCCCGTTTGAAGCCGCGTTACGACAGGCGCAAGCAAACGTCGCCCGCGATCAGGCGTTGAAGAAACAGGCCGAAGCAAATCTCGCGAAAGAAATCGCCCAGGCGAAATGGGGCGAGGTGCAGGTCAAACGTTACCAGACTCTGGTTCAGCAGGGTGTGGTGCCGCGCGAACAATATGAACAGTTTCGCGCTGACCAGGATTCGCTAAACGCGAACGTCGGATCAGCACGCGCGGCGGTCAACAGTGCTGAGGAGGCCATTAAAGTTGACCAGGCCGCGGTTGAGAGCGCCAAGGTCCAGCTCAGCTACTGTTCGATCCGATCCCCGATTGCCGGACGCGCCGGTCAGCGACTGGTTGATGTCGGCAACGTCGTCAACCCGGGTGGCAACAACGGCGCGAATGGCGGCAGTTCGAACGCGATGCTCGTAATCGAGCGTCTGGATCCGATTTACGCTGACTTCACCATCTCGCAAAACAATCTGATGGACGTGCAGCAACAAATGCGTGCGGGCAGATTGCGAACTGAAGTGAGACTGCCGGACACAGTAGGCGAAGCGGTGATCGGACAACTGACGTTTTTGAACAACGCGGTCGAGACTCAAACCGGCACCGTAAATTTGCGCGCTACCATTCCCAACACGGGTCACAATTTCTGGCCGGGACGTTTCGTCAATATTCGTCTGGTGCTGAACACGATTCACCAGGCAGTGCTGGTGCCTGCGTCAGCCCCGCAGATGTCTGCCAA
>JBKPNY010000064.1:0-7862 GCA_046732835.1 Gemmatimonadota bacterium
GCGACCCTTGTATCGCTCATTCGCGAGCCACGCCAACGTCTCTCCCATCCATTGATCGCGAAAATTGTTGTCGGCAGTGACGAACTTTCCACCAGACTCGCGCATGCGCGCGAGGCCCTCGAAAGAAGCCACGGTCGCGTCGACGCTGCGCCTCATGAACGCGACGCGAGTCGATCCGTGTGTCTTCAAGAGCTTGGAACGCGATCCATCAATGACGGTCATCAGGCCACGCCACTTTTCGGCGATGCCGCGAATATCCGCCGGCGTTGCATCGGGGCTGAACACCTTTCGCATATCGCTTCGCAAGCTTGACCGGATCTCTGTCGAAAAGATGGTGGTATCCGCGCGATCGAAGAAATCGATGAGGGCGGGCACCCAGCGCGACGGACCTGCTCCGGAAAATTGATGATCGACTCCAGTCATTTCGAGCGGTCGTGGTGTCGCTGCCACTGAACGAGCGTACTCGAAGACCGGTGCGACCTGCGCGCTCAGCGCCCAGATAGGATACAATCCGCGTTCGCGCGCCTGGTCCAGCGGAACCGACTTGTCGCGTACAGCAGCATCCATATCAGTTGCGTTGAAGAGTCCAGCTTCCCACGCAAGAACATCGAAACCCATGCGTTGGTGGAGGAACTTGATGATCCGAACCTTCGCGAGAAACGTCGCACCCTCACCGTGGGATTGCTCACCGAGCATCACGACACGCGAATCACCGATTGCTCGACTAATCGGTTCCAGATCTTTGAAATCATCTGCTTGCTGCGTGGGGTCTATCGAACGAAGGGGCGCCGCATTCGTCTTCAACCACACGATGCGTGTTGCGCGTTCGCGAGTGCTTTGACCGAAAGCCGTGCCGGTGGTCAAGCCGAGGATGAGGAGCATTCGTGCGAGGCACGGTACGAATCGATGCTTATGCACGTTGTCTCCGATTCGAGAGTATGACCCGTAGCAAGACGCTTCTTTCAATCTCCGAAGCACTCTCAGCGCAGTACGAGAACGAGCTCGACGACGTCTTTGCCAGCGACATCGACAGTTTCCTCGTGCTCCAGGCTGAACCCGCACTTCTCGAGGACGCGGATCGAGCCGACGTTGTGCCTGGCCACGTGCGCGTAGAGTGGTCGCTCGGTCATCGCGCGGAGGAAAGCGGCGAGTGCGCGTGTCGCTACACCCTTGCCCCAATGCTCCTTGCCGAGCCAGTAACTGATCAGGCGTACATCTTCCTGCTGCCAGCTCCCGATGTTCCCTGCTACCTGGCCGTCGACGAGTATCGTCTGATTGACTGCCGTCGGGTTACTGAGGATGTTGGCCGCCCAATGCGCGTCGAACGCTTGTCGGTCGCGCGCGGGGAACGCGGCCATGCGAGTGGCTTCCACGTCGAGTTGATGCTCGTAGAAGATCGGGAGGTCGGTGGGCTCAATGCTGCGGAGTTCTACTTCGTTACTCATTTCCATCGAATGAACTTCGACACTCTGCGTCCTTCGAAATCGGCTGTATATAGCGCCCCCGATGGTGAAAGAGCCAACCAATGCAAGTCGACAAACTGCCCATCGTAGTTCCCGAAGCGCCCGACTTTCTCAATGACTTTGCCAAGCGCATCGAAAACAACGACGCCCGTTCTATCGGTCGGTCCCGCCTCTCCAGCACACGCTACATACACGCGCCCGTCTCGCGCGACTTTTACTGACTGCGCAAACCTCAACGTGCTGTCTCTCCATAGCGCCAGGTGCGCGCCATCGGAATCGAAAACCTGAATGCGCCCATTGCTTCGATCGACAACGTACACTTTTCCGTCGCGCCCAACTGCGAGTCCATGAGGCAGGTTTAGTTGGCCCGCAGCCGCGCCCTTTGTCCCCCAGGTCTTGATGAAGGAACCGTCCGCACCAAACCTCACAATGCGGTTGTTGCCGTAACCGTCACTGACATACAATGAGCCATCATGCGCAACGGCAACATCACTGGGCTTGTTGAAGTGGCTCTTGTCCTCGCCGGCGACACCTCGTTCGCCAAGCGTCTTCAGCAGCTTGCCATCGTGATTGAATTTCAGAACCTGATGCCAGGCAACATCGGTGATCCATACATTGTTCTGATCGTCGACAGTGATGCTGTGCGGCATCGCCAGGATTTTATTCGGCCATTTCGATACAAGTCGCCCGCTCTTCCCTTCAAACACGAGCACTGTGGATTCGTCGATCGCTGCGGTATCGAGTGATCCTTGATCCGGCCATTTTCGACCGCCGCGGGTGAGCACGAAAACATGCTCATGCGAGTCGGCCGCAACCGCCGACACTTCGTTAAGCATCGTGTTGGGCGGAAGCTGTGGCCAGTCGTGCACGACATGATACGAAGATGCATTGTCGCTGCGCTGTGCGACGGCCTGTGACGCAACGGCGACCAACGCGACCGAGACGAGCGACACGCGAAATATCATGTCAGCTTGTACTGTGATTGGTAATGTCTTTCAGCGGGCAGCCTCCAACTTCTTCAGCATTTCGACGGCGTTCGTGTTCTGCGGGTTGAGAGCGAGTGACTTGCGGTAGTTTTCGATCGCCGCGCGACGATTGCCTTGTGCCATGTAGGCTTCGCCGAGACTGTCGTAGGTGTTGAAGCTTTTCGGGTACATCTCCACGTTGAGCGCGAAAAGATCGATCGCCTCACTCGTGTGTCTTGCGGCGAGCTGTTCATAGCCGAGAGTATTGAGTGTGCGCTCTCTGAAAAACTCAGCGGGATATTGCTGTCGCATACTGCGATAGCGCGCGATCGCTGCCGCAACGCCCTTCTCGCTGATTGTCCTTTGCAGCACGTTCTGCACACTTGGAAGAACGACGCGACGAATGGCCGATACAACGAGTGACGGCTCATCCGTCTGGATGTAGTGCGAGTCTTCGGGAGTGACTACTATGCCTGCTTCGCGTGCTTCCGCCATCCAGCTTCCAAAGCCTTCGAGCACTGCCTGCACCCAATGTGGCGGCCTGTCGCGGCCCGCAACGAGGAGCATCATAGGAACGTCGGGCAGCTTCCCGAATGATGTCAGCTGCGGAAAGCCATTCAACGACTCCTGCTTCAGGAAGTGCCACTCCGCCTGTACGCCGGGAGGAGCGTCTTTCACGGCTGCGTCCTGACGCGCGATCTCTGCATTCCTCTCCTGTTCACCAACGAGCGTCCAGCTTTTCTCATTCATCGGGTCGACAAAAACCATCCCCGCGACTTCGGCTTTGAAGAGGTATGCGAACGCGCGGATGTCAGCAGCGCCCATCGAGTGCCCGACAAGCACGTAAGGCGGGGAAATATTTGCACGCCGAAGCATCGTGTGCAGCTCGGTAGCTATCTGGGTGAATGACCGCGGGTCGGGCCCCGCATCAGATTTGCCTAGTCCGGCGCGGTCGTAAGCGACGACTTTGGCGAAGCGCGAGACCTGATTGAAAACATCATCCCAGACTTCGAGCCTGTCACCGAAGCCGCAATCGAGAACGACAGTTGGCTTCCCGACGCCGGCCTCAGTAGTTCTGAGTTTGTACCCGCCGACATCGACGAATGTCGTGCGTGCGGCCGAGCGGCCAGTGGTCCTGGTCTGCTGCGCGTGCAACGGTGATGTGGCACCTAGAGCGAGACAGAACATCGCAATCGAGCTTAAATCGCGTGTCAGCATCAGCGAGTATCAGGTGGCTGCGAAGCGCTAGAGTACGGTTGCTTCGCAAACGTAAGCCTTTCCTCTGGCCAATCCATTCACAGCAACGTTGTCGAGCACGCCTTCAAGAATGGCAAACGCTGAATTGAGCCATGCATAGCGCGAATCTGCCGTGCGGAAAGTAAACGAGGTGACGAAGACAGATCCGAGAGAGGTATAGCGCAGCTCGACATCGCAAAGTGAAGTCAATTGCATTGAACACCCTCCGTAACAACAAGATGCGTCGCAAAACTGGTACAGACTACAAGGGTGGCCTCATCTGAGGCGCACTGTTTGCGGCTTGCCAATCTCGCCGATATAAACGACCAGCAAGCGTGCCCTCGCAGTATCGCTGGCATTACGTGCGGTATCGTGAACGGTGCCAGGTGCTTCGAACCAGCTCTCGCCAACCTTGTGGATCTGCAGGGCACCGCCATCGAATTGGTTTTCGACCGTTCCTTCGATGACATAGACCACGACTGCCACATCGTGGCGGTGTCGGGGCGCGGCGGAGCCAGGCGGGAGGTCGATCATCACTGCTTCGACTTCGCGGAAGTCGCCATCCGGGAGAACACGCTTGAGAAGATCGGTGCGGGTCACTGCACTGACAGTCGATTGCGACTGCGCCGACGCGCTCGAGACACTCACGAAAGCAGCAACCGCGACAACGAGTGTTGCAGAGATCGAGATCCTCATAACAGTTGCCGTCCATGCAAAATTGTGAAGAAATCTTCGAGCACAGGCAGCATTAGCGAGTGTGAGGCTGCAGGATCTCACTTGGCCAGGCGAACTGTAAACGGATTCGACGTGAGTTGCGCGAATGGAAGGCGTGGCGACCTTTCGTCGCGTCCTTTGTGTGCAACAAAATAAAGACGAAAGGTTCCCTCGAGGATTCCACTGGCCAATCCCGTGCTCCCACTGAACGAGTTCGGTCCTTCAATGTTCAGTGTGTCGACTCGTACTTGTCCAGGCGCAACTTCGATTTGTCTGTCATGTCCAACGCATGCCCATGGGGCCGAATAAGCTGGCTCCGTTCTGTAATCAAATGCTGTGGCAGAGTCGACGCCGACAACAGTGAACATCGGCTGTTTTGAATCCGGAAAACAACGCCCAAGAAACACCGTGTCTGCGGAGCGGTTCGTAAATGTGGTAAGGATTGGAAAGTGATAACGCTTGTGCACCAACGCGCCTTCTCCAACAATCGGGACGGCGGTGTACGCTGTTGCATCAGTCACCAGGAAGCATGTTGCACAGCTTGGAGGATTCGGGGTCAGTGCGGATTGGCTCACGCAACCGACCACTCCGATCGAAATGAAACCAACAATTAGTCGATTCAAAATCATATCGTCACTCTGAATCGTACCGAGCCAGTAGCCTCGGTGGAACACGCACCGGAGCCTAGCGCTTCAGCTAAGCCCCACCCGAACCATACAATGCAAGCGAAGCGCGCATTACAATAGATCGCTTGTCAGCTTCAGGGTGTGCTGGACTTCGTGCGGGCGACGGTCTCTTTCGCAGCCGTTGGTAGCGCTGAAACTGCGTCAGTCCGCGCAGTCCAACCTAGCGCAACAAAGTAGCCAAGAACCGGTGAGAGACCAAAGCCGAGAACCGGCACCGGGAACGGCACCACGAGCGCTGCGATGCAAAGGGTGACGAAGTAAACGGCGAGGCCCATGGCCTCGTGATTATCACGGTGCTTTACCCAATTCAAGACGAACGGGATGGGCAGCAACATCAAAGCGACGATTGACGCGACCAGCCACGCGAGGCCGCTGCTCGCCGCAAGATGAACTATTCCTTCGACGTGGGGGACGGGCTCCAGCGGGTCGCGCCGCGATGCGGCCAAGAGGGAAAAGCCGACGCAAACGGACACCGCAATCCAGTCAATCCGGGACGCGGAGCTCCTCTGAAGCACGACAATCACTACTGCCGTCGCGAACGCGATAGCCTGGGACGCATCCGGCTGGAATGCGAGTGTCGCCGCAGCGACTACGATTGCTGCGTCAGCGATCCAGCGAGCGCGCGAACTCCCGCTCCGCGCGATAGTGCCGGCAAGAATGATCAGAACCGGTAGTGCGACGAAGCCTGCATGCAGCTGAACTGGACCTGCCGATACCCATCGGTGGACACCATCTATACCGCGGTCTAGCAAGGTCAGGACTAGTAAGACGACCGGCGCACCTGCAGCAATGATTACCGAGGACGGACGTGTAACATTCAAACTGGGACGCCGTCTGAGACATATCGCTAAGCAAGCGATTGTGAGGAGAAGCCCGGCGGCAAGTTGCTGGGCCACGATGCTGGAGCTCACACCACTCCGCCGCATGATAAGGACACCCACGACCAATGCTGGTAGTGGAGCCAGCAGGAGTAGAATGGCCCGAAAGGGAGACGACACGAGATGAGGGTGCGTTGGCGCGACGAATCTTTAAGGAGTCTAACGCGTTATGCTATGCTGCAATCGAATCATATAATTGCGAGCGAAGCGCGCACACATTAGATCGCTTGTCAGCTTCAGCGTGTGTTCGCCAACTCATCAGAGAGCGCTAGCGTGAACGCTCGGCGATTCGCCGGTTCAAGTAATTGCGGAACCCCGCTGTCTGAAGCGGGCCCACCTCCTGCCAAAAAGTGCGAAATATTGGTTTGCCGATATCCGACAGAAGCGGCCGCAGCGCGGAATTCAGTCGCTCTTCCGAGAGAATTCCTCGCTCAAACTGATAGAAAGCCATGTCGGCGTGCCTTATGCGCATGTAAAGCAGCGAACGAGCCTGACGCCTTTCAACAGGATTGAACGTGGACCAATCCCACGCTGCGTCGGTCATCCGTTCAAACACCGCAGCAATCGTGGGGTCGAGGAGGAGTTCATTGAAGTGTGAGATTTGAGCGTTGAGATCCTGGTAGGCCGCAACTTGAATTGACGTGGTGTTCAAGGCTGTTTGTCGACTGGCCTCACGCAGTTGCAGTCCGACAAAGACCAGCGTAACGGCAACCCCGGCGGCGGATGCGATCTCGGCGAGCATTCTGTACCGCGATCCGACCTGAGTCATGTTGTCTTGCTCGGAAAATGGACACAGCTGAGGCATCCAATCCGTCGGCGTTAGAAGAAACGGAAGGATCGACGTCGCCAAAGATACTTCTATATCGAACCGATCGCGGTTCCACGTGCCAGCTGAGTTGCCTAGCGCCTCAAGTTATGCTGCAAGCGAATCAAATAAGAGCGAGCGCAGCGAGCATACAATAGATCGCTTGTCAGCATCAGCGAGTGTTAGGTGACCGGGAGTAGATAGACTTGACGGGATATATAAGTACTTGTATATTACTACGTGACAGCTAAAGAGCTCTACTTTATCGGCGGATCGTTAGACGATCTCCGCGACTTCCCTGATGACGCACGACGGGAAGCTGGGCACCAGCTCCACTTGGTTCAACTTGGCGAGACGCCGCATGACTGGAAACCGATGACCTCAGTTGGTCCAGGTGTATACGAGATCCGAATTCATACAGCCGTCGAGCATCGAGTTCTATGTCTGAGTAAGCACCAAGAAGGGATTTATGTACTGCACGCATTCCAGAAGACAACGCGTCAAACTCGCCAAGCCGACATCGACTTGGCTCGTGAACGACTTAAGGCACTAAATGAGGCGCGGCGCGCCGCAAAGCGGAGAGAATAATGGCAACACAGAAGAAAGGCGTGAAAATCATTCGCTCTAGCGGCAACGTATTTGAAGATCTTGGGTTTGGAAAAGAAGAGGCTGAGCATCTTCGAATTCGATCAGCGCTGATGGCAACTGTGGTCCGTGTTATCACGCTCCGTAAAATGACACAGGCAAACGCAGCGAAGCTTTTCGGCGTTTCTCAGCCGCGTATCAGCGATTTGGTCCGTGGAAAGATCGATCTGTTCTCAATCGATACGTTAGTTGAAATGCTCGCCAAAGCGGACATACATGTGGAACTACGGGTCCCTCAAATTGCCTAGCAGCGACGGTTGAAGGTCACCTAACGCCTCAAGCTATGCTGCAAGCGAATTAAATAAGAGCGAGCGAAGCGAGCACACAATAGATCGCTTGTCAGCATCAGCGAGTGTTATGCGAGCGGTCGCGGGGACTATGCATTGCATTCAACCTTGGTCGCAACAACAGTGGCCTTCGGAGCCGCCGCTTCAGGAACTATCCTATCAGATAACGCCCGGATAACTCCA
>JBKPNY010000065.1:0-17087 GCA_046732835.1 Gemmatimonadota bacterium
TCTTCATCAGCGCATCGATATCGGCGCGCGATTGACGCGGAAGCGCGTCAGGCATTGTCGCGAAACCGTATGCAAGCGCGGCAGCTACGACTGAATTCTGACGCAGCACGCGTGTATCGCACTTGTCGTAGGTGTCGCTGCGCGCATGATAGTTCGGTCCGTATGAGGCAGGCTCCTGATCGGCAACGATGTTCGCAATGCCGTGCAGCATGAAATCGAAATTGTCGGTTCCGACAAGCGGCACATCGTTTTCCTTGAATGGACCGAGACCTTGAACCGGCTTGATCGCCTTTTCGACTAAAGGAACGAGAGCAGGCCGGCCACCGGTGAAAAATCCATTCACTCGACCGCATCCAACATCAAAAGATGTCACCATCACGTGGTGATCGAGCTCGTTGACATGGCTTCGGGCGTAGCCGAACGAGCCTTCCATTCCCTGCTCTTCGCCGTTCCACAAACCGAATCGAATCGTGCGGGCAGGTCTTATCCCGAGCCGCTTCATCTGGCGCGCAACATCGATCAGCATCGCGACGTTTGCTCCGTTGTCGAGCGCGCCATCGCCCAGGTCCCACGAATCGAGATGCGCGCCAATCAGTACGATCTCGTTTGCTTTGGTTGTTCCCGGAATTTCCCCGATGACGTTGTAGCTCTCATAGGGGCCCCCGACATCGAGATTCAATTTCGCATTCAACGTGAGCGCCGTTCCATCGCGCAGCAATCGAAGCGCTCTCAGGCCGCCATCACGCTCGATCACGATCATCGGCCGCGAATTCTTGTAGCCGATCGACACGTTGTGGCGATACAGGATGGAGCTGGCGCGCGAACCGATATACACCAGTCCTGCAACGCCGGCATCGAACGCACGGGGCTCGATCTGCGCAGTCAGCGCATACTCGGCGAACAACCCGTTCACATCCTGCAGCTCATCCTGCTCGATAAGCACGAATGCTCCCCGAGCCTTCGCGCCGAGCTTCTTGAAATCGTCTGCGCTTCCGCGTCCGCCGTCGATGAGCGGAGCGCTCACACCGTCAGCATCAGTCGCGGCCGAAAACGGCATCGCAGCAATTCGCGGCGAAAAAGAAACGCCGCTGCCTGTGATAGTTGCGCTCGCTGATCGCTCCAGCCATCGCGAAGGCATCTGGAAAGATTCCTTCTGCGCTTTCACTCCCGCATCACGCAGTCGGTCGAGCGCCCATTCTACTGAGCGAAGGTTCTGCGGTGACCCAGTCGCGCGACCACCGATGCGATCCGTCAGATCATGGAGATCGACTTCGAGAGGAGTCGGGCCGAGGAGAGCGGCAGCAAGACGATCGAACTGAGTGTCAGTAGTCTGCGCCAAAGCGGGTGCAGCAGCCATCAACATGACGGCAATCATCGGAACCTTCATTGGATCCCCCTGAAGTGCGGAGAACGTATCATCTATTCGGAATGTCTGCTCCCGATGACGGGCGCTATTCCAAACGTCAGCGCATATGGTTTTCGCCGGCCGCCTCCCGCACTGGAAGAGCGCCGGTACAGATCGACCAGACTGTTCAAAATCCGGTTTGCCTCCTTGAGCTCGTCATCTGTCAGCCACCCTTCCCAATAGGATATCCAGAGATTTCGACGAGGGCCTTCTGCCACCGCCAGCTCTGAATTGCACGCGCGGACAAAGCTGCGTTTCCCGGCGTGAAAGCGGCCAAGGCCCAGCCTGATGACGGCGCGCCGGTTTCGCGGAGTCGAAAGATCGTACTTCACTATCATCGGTCTGCCAGGCAGGTCATATCGAGCAGTCGATTTGATTCCCTGCCGACGCACAATCTCTTCGACAAGGAGGCCTGCCTTACGCAACACCTCTACGTGGTAGTAAAGGGAGTTACGCGTGCGACCGAGAAACGCAGCGATTTCCGGAACGGTCGATGGACCGCGTATCGCTATGGCGTCGATGATGTCCTCGCGGCCCGGCTTTGCCAGGGCCAGCAGCTGCTTGACGGAAGTGACGTAGTAAGCTGGGTCGGCCATAAAAGTAAAATCCTTGACGATTTTTGACATTACGGATAGCTTCGCAGCATGAGCCTGCGCAAGACAAAGCTTCTCATCACTTTAATCGCGGCATGTGCAACCGCAGCAGGTGCGCAGGAGCCCGACCTCCCGGGACTCGCTCGAGAGCTCATTAAGAATTATCGCGAATCAAACCGTGAGACGTACCTCGACAATCTCATGCGGGCCTACCTGGTCGCCGGAGATTACAAGTCGGCTCTGCTGTTCGCTGACTCGCTCAAGGAAGCTCGGGCAGCCGGCCCGCACACTCTTCCTCCAGTTGCCTCACTCACATACGAAGCCTACGCCGCGGCAAAGCTCCTCGGCTCAATCGACTCGGGATTCGCCGCACGTGCCCGCCTTGTCGACGACCGTACATCAGCAAATGAAATGCGCTACGTGCTGGGAACTTCACCCGTGCGAATGCGCATGCTTTACGATACCGCTCTCGCTCATATCAAAGGCCGAACGAATCTTACTCAGGCCGAAATGCTGGACGTCGTGCGGCGCCGTTCAGCAGTGCTCGCGATCGAAGAGATTGCGCCCAGCGTCGATCGGCTGCTCGAAGCCGATGATCAAAGACGATACATCATCACGCGCAACATACTCGTCTCATCCCCCAAAGACGGGAAAGTGTGTGTCACCGTGTTCCTTCCCCGCAGTACGAAAGGAAAGCTCACTGCCCTGCTCAATTTCACGGTATACGATTCCGACCAGACCACATTCGAAGCGCGAAGAACAGCAGCAAATGGATACGCAGGAGTCGAAGGATTAACGCGAGGTAAAGGGTGCAGCCCTGACGCGCCGGTGTCGCACGAGTTTGACGGGATCGATGCCACGGCAGTGATCGACTGGATTGCAGAGCAGCCCTGGAGTGACGGTCGCGTCGGGATGTACGGAGGCAGCTACGAGGGAATGACACAGTGGGCCGCCGCGAAGCACATGCCGAAAGCACTCAAGGCATTGATGCCATCAGTCACGCACGCACCAGGCATCGACTTTCCAACCGACGGCAACATCTTCGCAACTTACGCGTACGCGTGGCCTTTCTATACGACTGACAAAAACCGCGGTCTCGACAGCGCGATCTACAACGACAGCGATCGCTGGACAAAGCTGCAGGAAACCTGGTACACGACCGGTCGCGCGTACCGAGATTTGCCGGTTATCGACGGAAAACCCAATCCAGTCTTCGAGCGATGGTTGAGTCATCCATCGTATGATGCCTACTGGAAAAACATGGTCGCATCAGACAGCGACTTTCGAAGAATCAACATTCCGGTTCTCACTACCACCGGATACTTCGATGGCGGGCAGATGGGCGCGCTCTGGTTCTTCCGTCAACACACAGCATATCTCCCGGGCGCCGAACATTATCTGCTCATCGGACCGTACGATCATGTCAGCGGACAGCGTGGCAACCTCGACCCGATGGGTCGAAGATGGCAGGACAGCATTCAGGGAATCAATGTCGATTCAGTCGCGAGCATCGACATCGGTGAGCTGCGATATCAGTGGTTCGATTACGTGTTCAAGGGGAAAGCAAAGCCATCGCTTCTCAAGGACAAAGTCAATTACGAGGTGATGAATACGAATGTCTGGAAGCACGTGCCTGCGCTCGCAGCAATGCACGACACGATCCTCACAGTGCAGCTTGGCAGGACGGTGAAACAGCGTGTGGATCTCGCCGACAGATCCGATGTGAAATCATGGGGAACGACCGGAGACCTGCTGGACCCGAGCTCGAGCTCCCGCAGTCTCGTCGATACCGTTCCGAATATCGCGAATGCGATCACGTTTACGAGCAAGCCGTACGACGCTGCCGCTGAGGTAAGCGGCTTGTTCTCCGGTGAAATCGATTTCGAGACCAACAAAAAGGATTTTGACTTCAGCGTAACTCTGTTCGAGTTGACGAAAGACGGGAAATACATACAGCTGAGCTACCACTGGCAGCGCGCGAGCTATGCAAAAAGCCGGAGCACGCGCGCTCTGCTCACTCCGGGCACGAGAACCCGGCTGCAGTACTCGAGTAATCGCCTTATCAGCCGCCGACTCGAGCCGGGAAGCCGCATCGCTGTAGTCATTGCTGTCCCCAAAAATCCTTCGCAGCAGATCAACTACGGAACGGGAAAACTCGTTGCCGCCGAAACCATTGCAGATGCAAACGTCCCGCTGAGGATCACCTGGTATCCGGACACGTTCGTTCGAGTTCCCATGGCTGCGCATCGGCGGGACATCACTGCGCGGCCACGCCCTTGATCCAGCGCACCAGCCCCGCCTGAAAATCCGGTACGTAATAGGCGAGTGAATAGATCTCTCGTGCATATCCGTTTCGGGCCACGAGAAGACCATGATTTCCCGCAGGAAAAACACGAACGGTCGCGTTTCTGTTGCCGCTCGAAGAAAACGTCGCTCGCAACGCCGCAGCCGTCTCTGCTGTGGGCACTGAACGATCGAGCCCGCCGAGCATCACATACACCGGGATGCGCAGCTGTCTCCAGTAAGGCAATGGATCGAACTCCCACGCAGCGCGTAGAGCATCTACGTATGCACGACCTCCGCTATCGGCGGGAGAAACGTGCGGGACCCACAGTGTTCGCGACCACGGAAACCATCGCTCATTCTGTACGGCTGATACTTCCGCCTTCAAGGAATCCCACGCTGCCATAGTGAGCGCCGGGTGATTGATGACAAATGCGGTCACACGCGCACGAATACTGACGCCGCGCCTGATCGCATCTTCATCGAAACCTTCAGAGCGCAAATCGTTTCCGACTTCGTAGTCGATGTTTCCGCCCACGCGACGCGAAGAGCCAGACCGAACAGCGATAAATGCAACCTTTCCTGCTGACCGGCTCGCAGCGAGGGGGCCGATGTACCCTCCATTACTCATCCCGTACAACCCGACGCTCTTTGGATCGACATCGGCCTGCTTCAGGAGCTCATCGACACCGGCGAGAACATCATCTGCGAAATCCTGATACGAGGCAGTATTCGCATCCCCGGAAGACTCGCCACCACCACGCTTGTCAAAAGCAAGCACAACAATCCCATGGTGAGCGAGGTAGGATGACCAGTATCCGAAATCCCGTGTCGGCTTGATCCCACAGCATCCGTGAACCAGCACGACTGCGGGATACCGCCCCGACTGTCGTGGTGCAGTAATGTTTCCGACCAGCCTGACTTCGCCGTTCATGAACGAGATATTTTTCTGGACGATGTCGTCGAGACGAACAGCACTTAGGCCGCGTTTACCACGCTCAGTCCATCGCAGCGAAGTGATCGACCCATCCGCACGCCGCCTGACTGTCGCTCGAATGTCGATCGGGTAGTCGATTCCGAAGCTGGGACCGGTGAAGAAAACTGAATCGCTCAATGCGTAGAGAATTCCGCCACGTCGAGTCTTCGAATCAAAGAACGAGAGCCATCCATTTGCTTCATCCATCGGTCCCATCGAAATGATTCGATCGCGACCGATCCTGTAATTGCCGGTAAGCGGCCGCACTATGGATGAATCGTACGCCTGTCGATGAACGAGTGTCAGGTGGCCAACCTTCGTCGCCGGGGAGCCGAGTGCAATGTCTCCAGCGATCGAGTCCTTCCATACGTGCGCCGTGACGCATGCGGTATCGGAACCGTGGACAAATGACAACTGCAGCCGTCCATCCGACAACCGGGCTGCAGCTCGAATTCCCCACCTGTTTGAAACCGGTAAGTTCAGAGAACCAGCAAGACCGGTGGAGTCCTCTGAAAAGCGCAACTGTGCGAATTCCGACTTTTCGCGAAAGCGTAATTCCCCAATCCAGTCGCCTGAGGTGATCGGGATGTTTCGTGCGGACGTCGAGACAACCGCAAGGAGAGCCAGGAGCGAATGCGAGAGCATGAAGACTCTTGAAGAGGTTCTTTGCTTTGATACCTCGTGTCCCGGGAACATCACCCCGGGATCCCTTAGTGATGTTTCCCCGGCTTGTGGTGTCTAATGGGTATGTATTCCCTGGAGCTGTCGCAGCCAACCTTGTCGCATCCGCCGTTGAACGAGATCGACGACATAGCAGCTGCGACCAACGGGGACGCAGCGGCGTTCGAGCGCATTTACCGCAGACAGTTTCCCCGAGTGTATCTCCTGGCTCGCCGAATGCTTGGGGCGGAAGAGGCGGAAGATGCTGCTCAGGACATTTTCTACAGAGCGTGGACCAAGCTTGGTTCTTTCCGCGGTGAGTCGGGATTCGGAACGTGGCTGCATCGCGTAGCAATTACAGTTCTGATGCGCCGTGCTTCGCAATCGACAACACTCGATCGACGCGAGGCACCGTTGAGCGACGACCACATCGACAAAGCGTTCCGGCCACCTGACGCGATGATTGACCTCGAGGCCGCACTCGCATCACTGCCGCTCGAACAGCGGGCTGCGGTAATCCTTCACGACATCGAAGGATTCTCACATGAAGAAGTCGGCGACTTGATGGGGATTTCACTGACCGCAGCGCGCATGCGCCTGTTTCGAGCGCGTGCCGCATTGCGCGATTACGCGAGATCACGCGAATGACTCACCCATCCGCCGATGTTCTCGTCGCCTACGCCGACGGCGAGCTGAATGATCCCGGAATCACCGCGCACATTGCCGCGTGCGACGAATGCTCTTCAATGGTCGCCACACAGCGTGCCGTCCGCACCGCAATTCGAAACATTCCCGAGACCTTCAGCACAGCTCCGACGGACTTTACACAGATCCTCAAGCGCTTCGAGCGTCGACGGACGCGTCAGCGATTTGTTGTTTTTGGTGCGGGTCTCGCAGCAGCCTGCGCGATGATCATGCTTCGTATCGACCGACAACCAACCCATACGGCAGAAATCGCTGCTGCTATCACGGCGAATCCCGGAGCCGTTCCAGCTGCTGACGTCTCGCGTATGGACGATCTCATCACCACGATGAACGACGCGATAGCGCAGACGCGATCAGCGATCGAACACGATCGCACCAACGCATTCCTTCGTGGACATCTGGCAGATCTTGAAGCACGCAGAATGCAGGCTCTTTCCGATATTGCCGAGGTGATCGGGGAACGCAGCCGGTGATGATCGCACTTGCGTTACCAATCCTTCAGGCGCTTGCAAGTCCGGAAGCTGCTGATCGCGTGGTTGACACGACGATTGTCGTCAGCGAATCGTCGCAGTTTCGCCTCGACGCATCAGCCGGAAAAGTTGCTGTGAAAGTGTGGGAACGAAATGCGGTGCGGCTGTCGATGTCACCACAAGGCGGGACCGACTTTCGAATCGATGTTACTGACAAAACACTCGGCGTCGTTGCGTCAGCAGGTGGAAGAGTCGATGAAGCGGATTACGTAATCACCATACCCCGCCGCATGGCCATCACACTCAGTCTCGGCGACGCGCAGGTGGATCTGCAGGACTGCGAGGGCAACGTGACAGTAAAGAACTATTCAGGTCGCATAACTGCGAAAGGAACGAAAGGGACGCTGTCACTGAAATCATCGATGAATGAAGTTGTCGTGCAGGACGGATCTGGACGCGTGACCGCACAGTCGATGTATGCCGCTGTTCGTGTCACCAACTTCACCGGGGATGTCACCGCGGAAGGCTCGGCTAACCATATCTATCTGGCCAATGTCGATTCCCGAAACCTCACGGCGACGACAATCAGCGGTGTGATTCAATTCTCGGGACCGTTGCACACCGACGGGCGTTATTCGTTCAGCACACACTCCGGCTCAGTGATGATGACAGTGCCGCCTCCTGTCAGTGCGACCTTTCATGTGTCCACGCTGAGCGGAGTATTCACATCCCTCTATCCTGCGACACGCGAGGAAGGGCCGCGGCGCGGACGATTCACTATGCGAGTTGGAAATGGCGCGGCCAGCGTCGATGTCGAGACTTTCAATGGGGCGATCCTGGTGCGCAAACCGGACGCGCCCTGAAATACCGTCAGAAGCAGACTTTCCTTACAGGTTTTCAGGTCTTCGACGACAGACTCTCGAGCTCGGCCTCGCGATTGTGAATATCATGCGCGTCCCGGAGCTGCGCGGCGTGAACGAACCAGCCAAGGCATGAAAAAATTCGATCCTCTATCAGCCGCACGCGCCGCTGTCGCTGCGAACACCACGCGCCCCGCAATGGCGGTGATTCACGATTCGCCGGAAATGCGCCTGGTAGTATTTCGAGTTGGTGCAGGACAGCAGGTAGCGCCTCATCACAGCCGGTCGAGGGTGATGATTCAGGTGCTCGAGGGATCAGGCATCCTGAGCGGTGGCGATTCAGAAATGTCTTGTACCAGGGGTGACCTCGTGACGTACGAGCCCGGAGAACGTCACGGGATGAGATCCGACGGCAAGGAGTTTCTCCTCCTCGCGACAATAACTCCCCGTCCCGGGTCGGCCTGAGGAAGAACCCGCGTTTCAATAGGGTTTTTCCCTACAAAGTTTCCGGCCGAAACGGACAGTCCCGAGCGCCAGAAAGAACGATTCTCATATCGAGATGAGAAACTGCTCTTTCACGGAAAGCCCAATGATCTCCAGCACCTCAGACTATGCACTGCGCGCGGTAATTCTGCTCGCCGCCGAATACGATCGCGAGCCGGTCCGCGCCAATGCAATCGCAGACGTAACGGGCGCGCCGCGTAACTACATGGGCAAGACCCTGAACGCGCTCGTGAAAGCGGGCGTGCTGAAAAGCGCTCGGGGGCCGCAGGGTGGTTTCTCGCTTGCGGTCCCGCCTGAAGCAATCACCATCGCACGGGTCATCGACTGCTTCGTCGAACAGAGAGCTCATTCGCGATGCCTTCTCGGCAACAAGCAGTGCGATCCCGCCAATCCGTGCGCTGCGCACAATCTGTGGGCTGACATCTCTAGGACACGGCGCGAGGCATTCGCCCGAACAACAATCGCCGACATAGTCGGCGTCTCCAATCAACCGGCACTCTGAAAATGACGACCATCAATAGTTCTTCGCGCAAATCGATTCTCTTTCGCATTGCCCCCATTGCAGTCCTCGCCTTGACGGTTATGGTGACAACCGCCGCAGTCATGAACCTCAACTGGTCTGGTACTGCATACGAGCCGATCCCGGTGCACACACAGCTGGATGAAGTGATCGGCCAGGAGACTGCAACCCTCACAGACGCTCCCAACGTTCCTGCGCCAATCACGCGCGATCACGCAACTAAAGTGATCGTCAATCTCGAGATCATCGAGAGAAAGATGCGGCTCGCCGACGGCGTCGAGTACACGATGTGGACGTTCGGCGGATCAGTCCCCGGAAAGTTCATTCGCGTTCGCGAAGGCGACCTGGTCGAGCTTCACCTTAAGAACGCCGCGTCGAGCACGATGCCGCACAACATCGACCTTCACGCAGTAACAGGTCCCGGCGGCGGCGCAAAGACGTCACTCACGATGCCCGGACAGGAATCGATCTTCACGTTCACCGCGATGAACCCGGGACTGTTCGTCTACCACTGCGCGACATCACCAGTGCCCATGCATATGGCCAACGGGATGTACGGAATGATTCTCGTCGAGCCAAAAGCGGGTCTCGCAAAAGTCGATCACGAGTACTACGTGATGCAGTCGGAGTTCTACACCAAGGGTGACTTCGGCGCGAAAGGCATGCAGGAGCTCGACATGGAGAAAGGCGTCGATGAAAAACCGACATACGTCGTATTCAATGGAAGCGTCGACGCATTGACGGGCGACAAAGCTCTCAAGGCAAAAGCAGGCGACCGCGTCCGCATCTTCATCGGCGATGCCGGCCCGAATCTCACAAGCTCTTTCCACGTGATCGGCGAAGTGTTCGACAACGTCTACGTCGAAGGCGGCACCGTCGCACAGCACAACGTGCAGACCACTCTGATTCCCGCAGGCGGCTCGAGCATAGTCGAGTTCGGCGTCGAGAATCCCGGCGACCTGATCCTTGTCGACCACTCGATCTTCCGCGCATTCAACAAGGGCACACTCGGCATGATCAAAGTCGAAGGCGCAGCGAACAAGAAAGTATTCGCGGCAGTCAAAGGCCTCGGCGTCAGCGGAGAGTAGGATGATCGTCGCAAAGCTCGCACTCACACTCGCGGGGATGGCAGTAATTCCCCAGGGCTCGTTCGCACCGCTCTACGCGACGAAAGGAGCCGGGCGAGTGAGTGTGAGCTCGTTCGCGCTCGATACTGAACCTGTCACGCGCGGCGACTTCCTTCAGTTCGTGCGCACGAATCCTGAGTGGAGACGAAGCGCAGTCCCATCGGCGCGCTCGGATAGAGGATATCTCTCCGACTGGACGAGCGATTTATCGGCGGGCAATGTTACGGACCTGGCGCGACCTGTTACGAATGTGTCGCGTTATGCCGCGATTGCTTACTGCGAATCGAAAGGAAAACGCCTGCCGACAACCAAGGAGTGGGAATACGCGGCCGCCGCAAGTGAAACCAGTCGCGATGCAGCCCGCGACAAACGATTCATCGCACGATTGATCGGATACTACCGCGCGCGTTCAGGCGTGCGGCCCGATGTTGTTGGAAAGAGCGCGAAGAACGTCTACGGTGTTCGCGATCTTCACGAGCTCGCCTGGGAATGGACAGCTGATCCCATGCAGCATGGTGATCATGAACATCACATGTTCTGCGCAAGCGCTGCTATCGGTGCTGCCGATCCGTCGAACTATCCCGCGTTCATGCGGTACGCAGTGAGATCAGGCCTGACTGACAGGACTACCCTTAGGACACTCGGGTTTCGGTGTGCTGCCGGATAGTTGAGCTAACGCCTCAACCAAAAGACCAGACCTCTGTTGACAGATTTGAGATTCGAAGATTTCAGATAATCGCGTAGTTCATCTGACATCCTGCATCTCACATCTGTCAACAGAGGTCTGGTCTTTTGGTTTACCTATTCTTGCGAAACTAGTTAATGGTCAGCGTATAAGTGCCAGTCTGCGACGCCACTCCGGTCCTCGCGTAAACAGCATAGTACCCTGCGCCCGCAGTTGCGGTGAAAGTCAGCTCCGCATCCTTTGTGCTCGCGTCCCTGTTGTCGTTGGATGCGTGCTGACCGCCATCCGGAGTCCGCACCTCGATGAAGGCATCGATCTGAACCGATTCCATCGTCACCGTAACCGATTGGCCTGGTCTCAGGAAAATCAGGTACCCGTCACCATAGATCGGAGCGGCAGGAGGGGTACTCATGAGACAGTCTGCCGGCTCAACACTCTGAGTGGTAGTGACGTTCTTCACGACGTAAAATCGCGCGCATCCGCTGACTGTCGGTGAAATGGTGCTCGACGAAAGAGAGTAGTCTCCTGTAACTCCAGCCTCGAACGAAGTCGGTGCGAGGATGTACGTTCCCGCCGGAAGGAGTGCCTTGATTGCGGAGTTCCTCGATGAGCCGTTCAGGATCTCGTCATCGTTTTCCGCAATGACACTTCCATCAGACGCGGCAAGGAACAGGTACGTGTCAAACGCAGCGACCTCGCGGAAGAGATACATGTTCGCTTCGCCGAGCGAGACCGTCGTCAAGTCTGTAATGGTACCATCGGCCAGCAGACAATCCCCCGCCGCGAGAGTTCCTTGCGTTGTCGTGCCGAGCACATGCGTCGTTCGTGTAGCGCATCCTGTCGCAGCTGTCGACGTTGCCGTGAATGTCACCGCAGCGACTCCGGCCGCAGATGCGGTAAGTGTATTTGCGCCTGCCGCCGCTCCGAGCGTCCAGCTTCCGACCGCTGCCACGCCTTGCGCGTTGGATGTCGCGGTTCCCCCGGTGACTGATCCACCACCGCTCGCAACAGCGAACGTGACCGTGACGCCGGATTTCGGATTTCCATTCGCATCCTTCACTGTCACAGCGGGCGCAACAGCAACTGCAGCTCCAGGCGCTCCGGTCTGATTGTCCCCTGCAGATTTAGTCAGCGATGCGGCTGCGCCGGCAGTTCCTGTCGCATTGAATGTGACCGTTGCGAGCGTACCGGTCGACGCACTCAAAGAATTCGGTCCGGCGGTCGTGCCGAGAGTCCACGCAACGCTTGCGACCCCGGATCCGTCCGTCTGAGCCGACGCAGCGCTGACCGAGCCGCCGCCACTGGCGACGACAAAGTTGACAGTCACTCCACCTGCAGGTGCTCCGTTCTCATCGGTGACAATGACGGATGGGGCGGGCGACACTGGACTGCCCGCTACTCCCGTGAGCGATGTGCTGGAATTCGCGGCAATCGTCGCGGGTACTGCCGGAGTAACGCTCTTGTCGCCACCGCAGCCAATGAATGCCAGCAGTCCGACTATCGCGATCGAATTGACCGCGATGAAACCTCGATTCTTCAGATCAGCAGCTTCCTATCAGCAAGAAACAGAAACGCGGTGAGCTCTTTGCTCCAGGTCCTTTGGAAACCTGTTCGACCGGCATCGTCACAGCATTGCTGAAAGCCGACCATCCGGCCTGACCATACGCATTGTAGTAGCGAACGCGTCCCATCACGCTGTCGCCGCCGCGAAATGGGAGGTACGGAGTTTGTCGAGCTCCAAGAACGGAAACCTTTTGCGTGCTGTTGTACGCGAAGCTGCTCGCCCCTGCAGGTTTTACCCAGAATTCAACTTCGGCTGACCATGCAGCAGTTGTGTTCGTCCACTGCACCAATGCACGCCCGTCGGACGAGCTGACCGCAGCAATATCGACTGGTATGTCGGTCAGCGGATTCATGTAGGTCTGTCCCTCGGGCGTCAGACTTCCGTCGGGATTCTGCAGGTAGTGATGCTCGCCCGCCCATTGCTCGAGTGCCCAGTAGACTGCGCCATTGATTCTCGAGTCATTGAGAATGCGGCCCATCGCCTGCTTCAAATGCTCCTGATACGATGACGCGGGCTCATTCCATCCGAGAAGTCCCCACGCGCCGAGCACCATCTTGGCGCCGTGAGCGACAGACCATGATGCTTTCCTGTCGATACCGGCCCACCAGCCGTCCATGTCACCGAGCTGTGATCGCAAACCAAAATCATGGAACCGCCATTCATTCACCGGCGGTGGTGATCCATAAAGCCGGATGTACTCATTATAGAAATCCTGCGCGAAGCCAATCGAGTGCTTCTCCGACCAGCATGGAGCCGGAACTTCGACGGGAAGCGGGCAGCATTTGTAATTCGGCTCGGCAAATCCCGAGGGAGAGTATCGCGCAGTCGGATCGACGTTACGCATTCCGGTGACGAAGTCATGATAGACGACCGCGTAGTCGACGGGGCGCGAACATACCTGATCCGGCTCGTCGCCAACTATATAAAGCCGGCCCGGATTGGCGCGGGCAAACGCAGCAACGTTTTCGTCCATGTACCAGGCCCACTGCCGCTCCTGGCGTGCGTCGAGGGCGAAGTTCTGCGTCTGGATGGGACCTGAGCTGTGACTCTGCGACCAGGCGATGAAGTACTTGTCGTGTGAAACCGCGAGATCATGGGCGACCGCTCTAACCTCGGGCCCAGTCGGCTGCTGATCGGCGCACCCGGACACGAAGACACAAAAAAGGGCTACTGGAATCATCGCGGGCCGGATCCATTCCGCCCGCAATAATCTCGGGTGACGCATGGCTACTCTCACTGGGGTACTAAATAGACGACCGACCGTCTCTATGGTTGCGGTCGGCCGAACCTGCGCGCCCAAGCTAACAGCGGAGCCGGATCTTTAAAAGACTGAATTGTGAGGCTTCCCCAAAACTTAAGCTTTCGCCATAGCTCTCTCGTTGCCATCATGTAGTTCCTAAACGGCTGATTGGAAACCGGAACTACGCGGTTTTAGGTATTAGCGATTATGAAAGGCAACGCCGACGCAACTCAGCTGCTGGAGGCTTGTCGCAACGGGAATCGGGATGCATTCGATTCCCTGTTCTCTCTCGTGTACGCGGAGCTGAGATCGAGAGCGCACCGGCTGCTCGAAAATCAGCCGCGGGGTCACACTTTGTCGACCACTGCCCTGGTCCACGAGAGCTATCTCAAGCTCATTCGAAGTGAGCGGCTCACGCTTCAGGATCGCGCGCATTTTCTCGCTCTCGCAGCACGCGCGATGCGCATGGTGCTTGTGTCATACGCCCGCAGTCACGATGCAGAAAAACGAGGAGGCGGAAATCCCTCGATCAATCTCGATGACGCGCTGACTCTCTCCAATGAGCGAGCTGAGCAGATGATCGCTCTCGATGAAGCTCTGGAAAGGCTGTCGCAGCTGAATGACCGGCTCAGTCAGACTGTAGAGCTCCGGTTTTTTGGCGGAATGACAGTGGAAGAAACCGCCGAGGCGCTTGGTGTAGCCCAGAGCACGGTGAAGCTCGACTGGCAGAAAGCGCGCGCGTGGCTGCACCGCGAGCTTACCGATGCCTGATCGCTGGGAGCGCACCGAAGCAGTTCTCGATGCCGCACTCCGCGCGTCACGAGCGGATCGCGACAGAGTTCTCGACGAGATGTGCGAGAACGATGTCGACCTGCGGCACGAAGTTGAATCACTTCTCGCTGCGGACGCTGATTCTGGAGGATTCCTGAACACGTCAGCGGAGTCATTCGCATCACCGTTCGTGGTCGCGTCTGCGGCGCGCGAATCAGGCGATCATGCGGGCAACACAGTTGGACGATACCGGCTCATGGAGGAAATCGGGCGGGGCGGAATGGGAGCAGTATGGCTCGCCCGGCGGGCCGATGGTCAGTTCGAGCAGCAGGTTGCATTGAAGCTCATCAAGCGCGGAATGGATTCCGATGAGATACTCGAGCGATTCATTCGCGAGCGACAGATCCTCGCCCGGCTCGAGCATCCCAACATCGCTCGGCTTCTCGACGGCGGAATGAGCGATGACGGTCGTCCGTATTTCGCGATGGAGCTCGTGACCGGAAAAGCGATCACCGCATACTGCGATGAACTCGCGCTCCCCATCGACAAGCGTCTTCGATTGTTCGTTCTCGTTGCGCGCGCTGTTGGATACGCTCATCGCAATCTCGTGGTGCATCGCGACATAAAGCCGTCGAACGTCCTCGTCGACGACAAAGGGACGATCAAGCTGCTCGATTTCGGAATCGCAAAAGTTCTGGATGATGCGGGTGGAACGCCGGGCGCATCGACACGAACGAATGCGCGCCTCATGACTGCCGAGTACGCGAGTCCGGAGCAGGCTGCCGGAAGTCGAGTGACAACTGCAAGCGACATCTATCAGCTCGGTGTCATTCTCTACGAGCTTGTCGCGGGTCAGCGGCCGCAATCGGCGACGGGCGCAGTGTCGGCGCAGATAAAACGACCATCAGCCGCATCGCGAATGGAATCGCGGCGTCAGCTGAAAGGCGACATCGACACGATTGTGCTGCGGGCGCTGCGGCACGAACCTGATAGACGATATCCATCGGCCGAAGATCTCGCTGAAGAGGTCGAGAGACATCTCGAGAAGCGGCCGCTTCGCTTTGGCGCAGACAGTGCTTCCTATCGCGCAAGGAAATTCGTACAGCGACACCGGCTCGGCGTATTCAGTGCAGCGGGTCTGGTCGCTCTCCTGATTGGATTTCTGACTTTTGATGGTGCGCGCGTACGGCGGGAGCGCGACCGCGCGCGTCACGAAGCAGACAAGGCAACGGAAGTGAGCCAGCTCATGGCCGGATTTCTTCAGGGGTGGAGCCCCGATGCATCGGATCGTGGTGAGGTGAGCGCATCGAAACTTCTCGGCGAAGCAGCAGTGCGGGCTGAGCGCGAGCTGTCGAATCGTCCGGAGATGCTTGCGGCGACGCTGAGCATCCTGGGGGATTTTCACACGACTCTCGGTGAATGGAAGACTGCTGATTCACTCCTCACGATCGCTCAAAGAATTCAGGACCAGCCCGGAGCACCATCCGAAGCAGATCGTGCAGCGACAATGGCCCGGCGCGGAAGATTGTATCGATACACCGCGCGGCATCAGGAAGCCGTCGATGTTCTTACCCGTGCGCTGGCGATCCACCAGAAGCTTTACGGACCGGGCCACTCGGAAACGCTGAGGGTACAGCGAGAGCTGGCAGTCGAGTTCCGCGATGCAAAGCGACATGAAGAGGCGGAAAAAGTTTTACGCGCAATCCTTGCCGAGCTTCCGGCGGATGCACACACAAGCTCGCCATTTGCCCTCGAGGTCTCGAGCGATCTTGGTTACGAGCTTTTTCAGCTCGCAAAGTACGATGATGCGGTCAACATCCTGCGGCCCACACTTGCGCGACAGCGCGCGCTTTTTGGCGACGTGCATGTGGCCACGCTCTATACGATCCGTGCACTGGGATCGGCCTTGCGCGATCGTGGCGATCTCGATGAAGCCGAGAGCTACTACAGAGATGCGCTTCGCGTCTCGCGAGCTTTATATGGAGAATATCACAACGAAACCGCGAGCTCACTTGTGATTTTGTCGTTGTCTCTGCAGCGCAGAAACAATCTGGCGGAAGCCGAATCGCTCGCGCGCGAAGCTTATGCGGTGGGTGCTAAAGTGCTGGGCCCCAATCATCAGTGGACGTGGGGATTCATCTCCAACATCGGGACAATTCGGCTCGATCGAGGAGATCCTGTCGACGCTGAGCGCCTGCTTCGTAATGCACTCGCAACATCGCGGAGATCGGGTGAGTCAGATCCTGATCAGGGCGACGTTCTGAATCGCCTTGCGTATATCACCTTGACCCGCGGTGCATCGGATGCCGATGCCATTTATAGCGATGCGGTAGCATTCGACAACGCACGCTCTCCCGGGCAGCCGGATTTTGTAACTGACGGCATTCACTTCCTTGGAATGGCTGAGCAAATGAAGGGGGACAAAGCCGCTGCGGCGAAAACTTTTCAGCGGGCGATGAGGATTTACGAGAAGCAGCTGCCGCCCGATCATCCATATCGGATCGCGGCCGCGAAGGGTCTGGCCGAGACGAGCAAGTAAGATTGGCCGGGATAACGACGACGACAACGACCACGTGAACTGCTCTGAAGCACAGATGACGCAGATGTTGCGCAGATGACACAGATCACAACGGAAAAGCTTTTTAGGGTCAAACGACGCTGACGCTCCGAAGTCAAAAAAAAAGATTTACGTAGTCATCTGTGTCATCTGCGCAACATCTGCGT
>JBKPNY010000066.1:0-14555 GCA_046732835.1 Gemmatimonadota bacterium
TTGTCGCTTTTCGTGAGACAATGAGAAAAACAAAAACCTTAACACGGAGGACACGGAGGATCCGGAGGTTTCCACGGAGATTTTATTTGTTACTACGGGAGATACGCAGTTCCGTCGTTTAACCTAAAAATCTCCGTGAATGCTCCGGATCCTCCGTGTCCTCCGTGTTAAGGCCTTTTGGTTTTTCTCACTGTCTCATTGTCACACCCAACTAGGCATAACTTCTTATCAGGATTCGAGCCAGAACGTAGAGCAGGCAGCCGAAGAAAAAGCTCCCCTGCAGTCTCCAGTCGCGCTTGGCCTGAAATTCAGGGACAAGGTTGGATGCGCCGACATACAGCGAGACGCCGGCAGCGAATGCGAGACCGTAATGACGCAACGGAGCAATGAGGCTGGTCATCAGACCGCCGACAATTGTCGCGATTCCAAGTGACGCACCAGCGAGCAGCGCGCGACGGCGCGATGAGCCCGACGCCAGGAAAATGCTGGAAATCGCAAGGCCCTCGGGAAGCTTGTGCAGCAGAATCGCAATGAAAACAAGAAAGCCGAGCGTTGCACGAACCTCGAATCCACTTGCTATCGCGACGCCGTCGACAAAAGTGTGAAGCAACAAACCAGCGAGAGCTGACATGCTCACCGCCTTTGTCACCTCGTGCACTTCCTCTCCAAAATGGAAATGCGGAACGAGCGTGTGCTGCGTGAGATGAACCAGCAGAAATCCAATCAGGATGAGCGGAGCGGCTCCCGCTCCATGCTGAACAATCGCTTCAGGAGCGAGATCGAGAATGGCCACCGACACCATGAATCCCGCCGAGAGTGCGATGAGCTTCTCGAGGGCAGGCACACTCCATTTCGAGCGCCATGCGACCGCGGCCGCGCCTGCAACGTTGGCTACGGCCGCGAGAAGCGTGTACGCGACCGCGAGCCGGTTCACGCGTGAGTCAGCGAGAGCCGCTCAGCTGCAGCGGCTATTGCCGCAGAAAGTGAAGGCGCCGGTGCACGATCCCAACCCTGTGAGCGCCATGATCGATCGGCCAGTGCAGCACGCTCTTCGAGTCCCTTTCCCTGCAGGAGATACAGCCACTTGTCGGAGCGCGAGTAGATGTAAAGCTCGAGCTGCGGAGTCAGCGTGAGCTGATCGTCAGGAGTGTAAAGTGTGAACTCCACTCCACCATATGTTGCGAGCGGAACCTTGAGCCGGGCGATTGCATCACGAACATCGGGAAGCGCAACAGTCTCCGCCTTCCACGTGGTCTCGGACCGCAGATCCTCGATTACAACGTCAATTGCGGGAGGAAGCTGCTCACTCAATACATAAAACAAATCCACCACACGCTCGGCATTCGCTCCGATATATGCTTCGTAAAGCTCACCATTCTTGTCGAATGTGAACCCATCGACGCCAGACCGAAAACGTCTCCAGACCGTTGCATCAGGGTTTCTGCCGCGAAAGAGCATCAGTGTTGATTCTTGAGGTTCATTGCACGCTCCAGCAGACCAGTGTGCGAATTTGCCGCGGGGTCATTAATAACCGTTTCCAGCAGCGAGCGTAACGTCTTGCCAACCGCCGGACCGGTAATGCCGATCTTCTCGAGATCGCGGCCGTTCACTGCAAGATCTCCGATCTCGATTGGGTCACGATACGCAATACGAAGCGCCCGCCGATAAACCGACCTCACCCACTTAGCATCAGGCGCACTCAGTCCCGCATCCCGCTCCGCAGCCCATCTGGCACGCGCCACTCGAAGCACCGAGGCAAGACGCGTGCGACCAGCGGTAGCCGCCCAGGTTCTGATAGTTGCATCGGAAGGCGCGGCCTCGCGGAGAGCTGCCATCTGGTCTTTCAAAGCCTGCCATTGAGCGACAATCGAGCTGATCCACGCGACGTCAGCGTTGGAGAAACGAAGCGATTTGAGAATTGCAGGCACACTCCCGTGCGGAACCGAAGCGAAGAGCGCGATCATTCTCATCACGCGACGCGCTGGTCTTCCCTCATTTACAGGGCGGCAGAGCTTGTCGATGACTGCGAGATCGAGGTCCGACAGATTCGCGAGCTCGGGAACGAGAGTCGCGAATGCCCCGCTCGACTTCCACATCTCGAATGCGCGGCCAGGTCGCTCGACCTGATCCATTGTCTTTTCCAGCTCCTGCTTCACTCGCTCTGCCGACAGCCGCCCGAGATGAGGGGCACTCGCGGTAATCGCTGTCCACGTCTCGGGGTCGATATCGAAATCGAAGCGAGCAGCAAATCGAAGTCCGCGCAGCGCGCGCAATCGATCTTCGCGCATCCTTTCCTGGGGAGCACCTACCGCACGCAGAACTTTTCTTTCGAGATCGCGCTCGCCCATGTATGGATCGGCGAGAACTTTCTTTGCGGGAGAGTACGCAATCGCATTGATAGTGTAATCCCGGCGCGCGAGATCTTCGTCGAGCGTCGCGCCGAACTCGACTTCTGCATGACGACCATCGGTTCGAACGTCACGACGGAACGTCGTCACTTCGTGCATCACTCCCGAATCATCGAGAACACCGATTGTCCCGAATGCGACACCAACGGGAACCGTTCGCGGAAAAAGCTTGCGTATCTGCGGCGGACGAGCCGCTGTTGCCAGATCCCAGTCAAGATGGGGATGCCCGAGCAATGCATCCCGAACAGCGCCTCCAACGCACCAGGTCTCAAAGCCGGCACGCTCGAGTGTGCCGGCAATCTTGAGAACGGCTTCAGGTGGAGAAAGTCGCGAGGGCAATCAGTTGTCCCGGAACATGTCGCGAATTGCATCCATCTTCATTCCCGCGCCAAGCGCGAGCATGAGATCGATGCGCGCCTGCTGCGCTCGACGTGATCCTCCAAAGATCGCGCCGATTTCCTCGAGACGCTTCCCTCCTCCGACGTATCCGTACGTGTGACCTACGCGACCACCCTGTGTGCGCGATGTAAGCACAACGGGTTTTTCGTCAGCGATCCAGCGCTCGATTGCGGGCACCAGAGCAGGTGGAACATTCCCGCGACCCATCGCTGCGATGACAACACCTTTCGCACATTCGCGCGATGCATCCAGAAGCCTCGCATCCGATCCCGCAGCGACGAAGATGATGTCGACCGGCGTCGCGAGATCAGTCGGGCGTATGACTTCCGGCATCGGCGGCATTTCGCGATGAACGATCAGCTCACCTTCATCCAGAACTCCAAGAGGACCAAAACCCGGACTCTCAAACGCGTCGAGCATGTGCGTGTTTGTTTTCGTCGCGTCGAGCGCCGCGAATATCTGCCCGCTGATGACGACCATTGCACCGAATCGCCGGGTGATGGGGCTTGCCGCGACTCTCACTGCTTCCAGAAGGTTTGCGGGCCCGTCCCACCCAAGATCACTCACTGTGCGCATTGCACCGGTGAAAACGATCGGCTTTTCAGCGGGCACTGAGCGCGCGACGAGATACGCCGATTCCTCGAGTGTGTCTGTTCCGTGAGTGACGACAACACCAGTCACTTCTGGCCGGGCAAGATGCTCGCGAATACGATTGCGCAGCTCCCACATTCGCTCGACCGTCATGTGTGGTCCGGGAAACGAGCCCCACTCTTCGGTCTCGACGCCGGTCACGTCATTGATTCCCTTCGTCGCGTCGAGAATGTCTTTCGCATTCAGCGAAGGAACAGTTCCCGACGCGTCGTTGCGCATCGCGATTGTTCCGCCCGTGAAGAGAATTACGATCATTGGGCCGAGCTGATCTCGCGCATTGCGTGAAGGGCTGCAGCGTCCACGTTGCCTGATTCGGCAGCTGCCTCCATCGCGTAAGTAATGAGCGCATCTGCAGCGAGCAGGTCGGCCGCAGACGCGCGATCATCGCCAATCGCTGCAAACAGACCGATTGCTTTTTCGATAAGCACCTTTGGAAGCTCGTCGGCCGTGGCGGCGGAATCCCGAACGATCTCCCGGAGACGATCACTCATCTCGGGCGGAGGAGCGGGGCTGCGCGACGCGAGCCAGTCACTCAACCGGATTGACTCGCGTCGCTCACTCACTTTCAGCGAGCGAGGTGAGCCTGCACCACTTGCGGTACCGCAGCGAGCGCATCGGCGAGCTTCCCTGCATCTGGAATTCCGGCTTGCGCCATGTGAGGCTTGCCACCTCCGCGTCCGCCTGCAACCGCGGCGACATCGCGAATCAAAGTATCGGCGCGTAGTCCTTTTTCGCGGAGATCATCTGTCACAATGCCGAGCAGCGAATTCTTTCCGTCCTCGAATGATGCGGAGAGAACCGCTACGCCACTTCCGATTTTCTCCCGAACCGCATCGCCAAGCGATTGCAGTGATTTCATGTCCATTGCGGGAACCTGTGCGGCGATGACTTTCACTCCATCGACGCTCGTCGCGCGGTCGATGAGCTGCTGCACGCCACTCGACCCTCCCGATTTCACAGCGTCGTCGAGCTTTCTCTCGAGCTGCCTCCGCTCATCGAGCACAGACTGAAGTCGTTTTGTCACCGACGCTGTATTCGCGCGCAACATGTCGGCGACTGTCTCGAGAGTCTTGCGACGCTCGCTGACGAGATCATATGCGCGCGGCCCGGTGACTGCTTCGATTCGTCTCACACCGGCTGCGATTCCCGTCTCACTGACAATCTGAAACAGGGTGATCTCAGCAGTGTTGCGGACGTGTGTGCCTCCGCAAAGCTCTGCCGACAGTCCGGGAATAGAGACTACTCGCACGATGTCGCCGTACTTCTCGCCGAATAGTGACATCGCGCCGCTGGCTTTCGCTTCAGCGAGCGGTTTCTCCCGAATGTCGAGCGGGATCGCCGCCATGATTCCGCGATTTACAATGTCTTCGATTTTCTGGAGCTCACCGTCTTTCAACGGACCGTGATGATTGAAGTCGAAGCGCAGTCTGTCCGGCGCGACGAGCGAGCCTGCCTGGTGGACGTGATCGCCAAGAACTTCGCGCAGCGCAGCATGCAGCAGATGCGTAGCTGTGTGATTGCGCTCGGTGTCGAGCCGAACATCGCGCGGCACGGTCGCTCTCACCTTTCCGGCCTTGACTGTTCCTTCTGCTTTGCCTATCGCGGTGGGCTTTCCGTCGATCTTGCGCATTTCATCGACGTCGACCTTCCACCCTTCGCCAACTATAGTTCCGCGGTCAGATATCTGTCCGCCTGACTCGACGTAGAACGGTGACTCGCGCAGCATGACCGCGACGCGACCTTCGGGAAGCTCGCGTATCGCAGTTACTTCCGTTTCTGATTCAATGCGATCGTAACCCACGAAGGTTACAGGCTCGCTCGACGTCCACGAGGTGTCCGAGAAATCCTCAGTGGACATTCCAATCTTCTTCGACTTGCGCTCCTGCTGCGACTGCGTTCGCTGAGCAGCGAGCGCCGTTTCGAAACCGGGAATGTCGACAGTGTAACCGCGCTCGCGAGCCATGAGCTCGGTGAGATCGATCGGAAAACCAAACGTGTCGTACAGTCGAAACGCGTCTTCGCCGGAGACTGTTCCCTTCACTGCGACAGATCCGTCGGTGGTATCCTCCGGAGCAATCTCGTCGAAGCGGCGCATCCCACCGTCAATTGTGGCGAGGAATCGCTGCTCTTCTGCACGCGTTGTTTCGAGAATGTGCTTCTCGCGCTCGCGCAGCTCCCCATACACGCCGCCGAGTGTGTCGATGACTGTCTGAACAACATCGACAAGAGTCGGTGCTGCGCGTCCTAACAACCACGCATGACGCACGGCACGACGAAGAATTCTGCGCAGAACGTAGCCGCGACCTTCGTTGGACGGAAAAACTCCATCGGCAAGGAGAAAAGCAACCGATCGCGAATGATCGGCGATCACCCGAAACGAAGCGGGGTCAGCGAGCACGCGATTGCCTTGCTTCACCGCCGGGGAATACTCGGAGCTCTTCGATGCGTCGAGCTCGTGCCAGTATGGCTCTCTTACCTGGCTGCCGCGATAGGGAATCCCGGTGATCTGCTCTATGCGCTCTATCAGCGCAGCGAACACGTCGGTGTGGAAGCTGTTCCAGACGCGCTGCTTGACTCCGGAAACGCGCTCGAGGCCCATGCCCGTGTCGACTGAAGGCTTTGGCAGTGGAACGAGTGTGCCGTCTTCCTGCCGGTCGAACTGCATGAACACGAGATTCCAGATCTCGATGAAGCGGTCGTTTTCTGTTCCTTCGATGAACGCTTCCTTCGAGAACTCAGTGCGATCCAGCTCAGCCCATTCACCTGTCGCACCTTCGGGAAGACGCCAGTCGTCCGCGAAATACGCGAGGTCGACAAAGATCTCCGAGCAGGGACCGCACGGACCGGTGTCCGCCATCTGCCAGAAGTTGTCATGTGCACCCAGTCCGTAGATGCGGGAATCGGGGAGGCCGGCGATTTCGCGCCAAAGTGCACGCGCCTCGTCGTCTTCCTCGAAAACAGAGACGCGAAGGTGCTTCCTGTCGAGATTCAGGTCTTCGGTGAGAAACTCCCACGCAAAGCGAATCGCGTCGCGCTTGAAGTAGTCACCGAACGAAAAATTCCCGAGCATCTCGAAGAACGTCTGGTGGCGCGCGGTACGTCCAACCTGCTCGAGGTCGTTGTGCTTGCCACCAGCACGAACGCACTTCTGCGCCGTCGCTGCCCGGCGGCCGAACGATGGGTTCTCCAGTCCAAGGAAAACACGCTTGAACTGCACCATTCCGGCGTTCGTGAAAAGCAGCGTCGGGTCATCTTGCGGCACGAGCGAGCTCGAGGGGCGCACTGAGTGACCCTGCCGCTCGAAGTATTCGAGGAATTTTTTGCGAATTTCGGATGACTGCATCGCTCAAATATAGAGAGGCAAACAACAAAAACGGGGACTCTTGCGAGTCCCCGTTTTTTTCTCCTCTGGCAAGGAGCCGTTCATTTTTTTCACCTCCCCACTGAGGCACTGGCTCTCAGGTTCCAGTACCTCAGTGGGTTTCCTGGAGAGGGGGCAACTGGAATACTGAATGCTGAATGCTGACTACTACCTGCCGGCGACCCGCGACGGGCGACCGCCTGTCTTAGTTGTCGGTCTTGATCGTGATGTTGTCGACGCCCCACGTCTCGTCCGACGCTGACTGCTGACCAGGCGCGTACGTTCTGAAGACAAACTTCACTGCGCCAGAACCGCAGGGATTGGCACCGGTGAAAGTGAGATGGTACGTGGCATCGGAGACGCTTCTGAACAGGGGGACGATAACGGTCGGGTCACCCTTGAAGTTGACGTCCGAATTCTTCGCTCCGGTGAGCGCCTTCGCGCCGCCGCCTGTTCCGTAAGCGAGCGGATAGTTCTGCTGCACAGTCATCTGGTTCGAGAACGTGGTGGTGAAGATGTCGCGAACCGTGCCCGGTGCGTCGCTGGCGCACATCGCACCAACCTGGAATACGTTCGCGAGGAAGGCGCCGCTCTGCGCCTGCTTGCCAATTCCGTCCCATGATCCGATGGCGTAGACGTCGAAGTCGAGCAGGTATTTCGTTCCGCCCGAAGGAACATCCAGCTGAACGCTCGTCTCAGTGTTGGCGAAACGACCAACGAAATAGTTCGACGGGCTGTTGTAGATAGGCACCGGAGTAATCGATGAAGCAGTGCTGGCTCCGCCGATGACATTGGTGCTGACCGTCACGCCGCCAATGCTTCCCGAGCTGGCGCTCACGGACTGCTGGTCGAAGGTGAACATCGCGCTGGTGAGTGACCCTGTCACGCCGGTCGGTTGGGGCGGGGTCTTCTTGCCATAGCTGACGGCAAGGTCTGTCGCGGCGCCGGGAGCAGTGGATTCGCTGCATGCGGCGAGAAACAGAGCCGCTGATGCAGCGGCGAAAATGCGATTCACGGTTGTACTCCAGGATCTAAAAGGTGAGTAGGCTTTTGGCCTGCTCCCTTTCGACGGCCAGGCGGTCTCGGAGTTGAGATCCTTAGCTTTGCGGACCGGCCTCGCGACCGGGGTGCCATTATCGTAGGAGATCGCGGGGATGCTGCTCTCGCGACGGGGAGGAATACTCACTACTCAGTCGCGATAGGCAAGTATCGCAATTTGCAATACTCTGGATCCGCAAAGAAGCATAAAAAAAACGGGGACCCGAAGGTCCCCGTTTCTCTAGAGAAAGCTGAAGAAATCAGCCTGCTTTCACGATAACATTGTCGACGCCCCAGCTCTCATCCCACACCGACTGCTGCGTAGGATTCGACGTCGAAATCTGGAACTGGATCGCGGCTGTGCCGCAAGGATTCGTTCCAGAGAAATTCATCAGGTAAGTAGCGTCGCCGAAGCTCCGGAACTGCGGCGTGTTCGAAAGGTCAGGACGGGTTGCATATCCCAGCGCGTCGATCGCGATCGAGCCCGTTCCAGCCTTGTTTCCGCCCTGCAGATACGGGAGCGGATAGTCCTGCTGCACTGTAAGCTGGTTCGAGAAGCTGGTCTTGAAGATCGAGACAGGGGCGTTCGTTCCGCACACGTAGCTGATGTCGAAGACGTTGGCATCGAATACGCCGTGCTGCGCCTGCTTGCCGCGGCCATCCCACGATCCGATCGTGTAGAAGTTGAAGGCAAGGCTGTACTTGGTGAAGCCCGACGGAACGTTTACGACAACCATCGTGCGCGTGTTGTCGAAGCGACCGACGAAGTGCTCGTTACCCACAGGTGAGGTAACAATCGTCGGGGCGTCCGCAACACCGGCAGCGCCTGGCTGAAGCTCCGTACCGAGTGTCGCTCCACCAGAAACATCGACTCCCTCGAATGAGAACGAACCAATCGTCGAGCAACCGGTGGCGCATGCGTCAGCGGGAGGCGGCGTTGGCTTCGCGTACGAAGGCGTCAGATTTGTGGCCGAAGGCGCAGTGGACGAGTCACTGCATGCGGCGATAAAAACAACCGCGAGAGGAACAGCAAAGAACTTTTTCATGCAACTACTCCCGAATCGTAAAAAGGTGAACGGCCTGCCAGCCGAACTCCCTTTTCGATAGCCAGGCTGTCTCCTAAGTGAGACCCTTAGCTTTGCGGACCGGCCTCGCGACCGGGGTGCCATTATCGTAGGAGGCGCTTCTGTCGGGATCATTGCCTACGGCGGCGGCGGCTGATCCCGGGCGCGCTCCGCTTCCCCCTTGTTTCACCTGCACGTTTTCCAAACGACTAGACCAGGAAAGTCAGCCGGCCGGTTGCGTGAGGGTTTCGAAATGGCTGTCCCTTCGAGATTTCTCACCCTCCGATGAGATGGTTCGAATAAGACAGTTCGCGAACTTTATTAAGTGACGAATTACAAGTCAAGTCGTCAGGAACGTGCGTCGCAGGAAGTCATACTGAAAACGGCACTTACGATATATTTGTGATGTAACGTTTTCGTTATCTGTATTTATGGCAAGATACGAGATAGCACCTGATTGATGTCCTCGAGCTCGTAACCTTTTCTTGCAAGCAACCCGAACACGCGGCGACGCTTGATCATCGGCTCCAGATCACCCAGAGACAGCAGTTTTTTTCGCGCAATTTTCTCGATTGCGGCGATCGTGTCGACCTCCTCCTCCTCCACCACTTTTTGACTTGCTGACTGTGCCACATCACGGCTGATGCCCTTGCTCGCAAGCAGCTGCTCTACCCTTCTCCTGGAGGCTCCCGAGACCACAAGACGCTGACGCGCAAACTCCTCGGCATACTTCGCATCGTTGAGGAGACCGTTTTCAGTAAGACGGTCGATTGTCTCGTCGACCTGCGATTTCTCGAAGCCCTTCTGAGTCAGCTTTCGCCTGAGGCCGCTACTCGTATACGCTCTCGCTGTCAAAAGGTTCAGAGCATAGTCATAAGGAGTCTTCGACATGTTCGCCTCTCGCGGCTCGTTGATCGCGGCTCGCTCTCGCGGCGCGCAGCACGCTGATGTGTAGCCGCCGGGAAAAAAGTCGGGGCCGAACGCGACACCCGTTCCAGCGGAAACACCGGGCCTCCGCCGTACCGAACATCACATTCGACCCCTCACGGACGCCAACCGGTAGCCGTGACCTCCGATGGGCGCCGCTTTCCTTTACCCGCTATTCCTCCGCCGACTCGGCCTCAGCTTCACCGTTTACGGCGCGAATTCCCAGCACAGTCTTAACCTTCTCCTCGACTTCCGCCAGAAGCGCAGGGTTGTCCTTGAGGTACATCTTGGCATTCTCACGGCCCTGACCGATCCGCTGAGAACCATAGCTGTACCACGCTCCAGACTTGTCGATGATACCAGATTCCGCCGCAATGTCCAGCACCAGCGACGCATGACTGATACCCTCGGCATACATAATATCGAACTCAGCCTGCTTGAACGGGGGGGCAACCTTATTCTTTACAACTTTGACCCTCACATGCGAGCCGATGACGTCCTCCTTCTCCTTCACAGCCGCAATCCGGCGGATGTCCAGACGAACCGAAGCATAGAACTTGAGCGCCTTTCCACCCGTGGTGGTCTCAGGGTTGCCGAACATCACTCCGATCTTCTCGCGCAGCTGGTTGATGAAGATCACCGAAGTCCGCGAACGCGCGATTGCACCGGTGAGCTTGCGCAGCGCCTGACTCATGAGACGCGCCTGAAGACCGACGTGCGAATCACCCATGTCACCTTCGATCTCAGCACGCGGCACAAGCGCGGCAACCGAATCGATCACCACTACATCGACTGCACCCGAGCGCACGAGGATCTCGCAGATCTCCATTGCCTGCTCTCCAGTGTCTGGCTGTGACACCAGAAGGCTGTCGATATCGACTCCCAGCTTCTGCGCATAATCAGTGTCGAGCGCATGCTCGGCATCGATGTATGCAGCAACACCGCCAGCCCGCTGCGCATTCGCAACCACGTGCAGACACAGCGTTGTCTTTCCACTGGATTCAGGTCCGTAGATCTCAGTCACACGACCGCGCGGAATTCCACCGACACCGATCGCTGCATCGAGATTGATGGCGCCCGTCGGAATCGCGTCGATTCTCACCCGCGCCGACTCGGAGCCCATCTTCATGATCGAACCTTTGCCGCAGTTCTTTTCGATCTGCGCAATGGCCAGGTTCAACGCTTTCTTCTTGTCATCTCCCATTACCGAAACCGCCATCTTCTCCATCCTCTAGTTTGTCGTTGAATGCCTGGATGCACAGAATTTACTGCGTTTTCCCGACCCGAATAAAATACGAAGGGATGGGAATAATTCAAGCTTCATCTCACCTGAAATGCGTTCTCGATGTGAACCACTTCGGTAGGGCCCTGGCCGTAGATCACTCCCACAACGTCGAATCGGAAACTGGTGACCGGCAACCGGCACCGCGACATCCAGTCACGCGCCGCATGAATCATCTCCCGCTGTTTTCGCCAGTGCACCGCCCCGAGGGGGCCGCCGTAGCCGGATGAGACCCGGGTCTTCACCTCGACGAACGCAATGACGCGTCCTTCAGCGCCCATGCGCTCGACGACGAGATCGATGTCACGATGGCCACTTCTGAATCTCCGCTCTACAACGCGCCAGCCCTTTCGGACCAGGCACTCCTCTGCGATCCGCTCGCCTCTCAATCCAAGCAACTGCCTCGCTGCTGTCATGCGGACCGAGACTAGCGATTCGGCTTGATCGGCGCAGGGTCATTCCACTTTTCCAGTAATCAAAATCCTTCAAGCGGACCGAGGACATAAAAAAACAGAAAAAAAATATTACACGGAGTATTCGGAGAATACCGGAGGGCCACGGAGTTTTTAAGGGTTACTGCGCAACTACGTCATTACGCAGTTACGTCCTAACCTAAAAAAAACTCCGTGGCCCTCCGGTATTCTCCGATACTCCGTGTAATATTTTTTTTCTGTTTTTTTTATGTCCTCGGTCCGCAGATCCGATCGAGATCATCAAGCCCAGCGAGAACATCTCGCGGCCGGGATCCATCAGGGGGGCCGAGGATTCCTGCGGCTTGCAGCTGGTCGATGATGCGAGCGGCGCGGCCGTAGCCGACCTTCAGCCGGCGCTGCAACAATGAAGTAGAGCCCTGCTGATGTTGAATCACAACCTCGGCAGCTTCGCGGAAGAGTTTGTCGCGATCGCCTGCCTCGCCGTCTTCGCCCTCGCCTGCTGTGCCAAGCTCTTCGGCTTCTTTCTTTCTGATTGTCTCGAGAATGTCGGCTTCGATTGTCTCCTCGAGGAAAAATCCCTTGGCCTCTGCTTCAGCGCGCCGCGCATTCTTCTTGTCCGTATACCACGTGGTGAGACGCTCGGTGTCTTCACTCGAGATGAATGCGCCCTGAAGTCGAGCCGGCTCTGACTTGCCCGGAGGGACGAAGAGCATATCTCCATTCCCGAGAAGCGCTTCTGCTCCCATTGTGTCGAGAATTGTGCGGCTGTCGATCTGCGATGCCACACGAAATGCGATTCGACTCGCAAAGTTCGCCTTGATGAGACCGGTGAGAACATTCACACTCGGCCTTTGTGTTGCGAGGATGATGTGAATTCCAATTGCACGTGCTTTCTGCGCGAGCATTGCAAGAGGCGTTTCGACTTCGGCCTGAACTGTCATCATCAGATCTGCGAGCTCGTCGATGATGAGCACGATGTACGGGAGGATCCCTCCCTCGTAATCGAGATTCTCGAACGCAACGTCGGGGCGCTTTGGATATTTGAGCTTGGCGCCATCCTGCACTTTGCGATTGAAATCCTGAATGTTGCGCGCGCCGTTCGCTGCGAGCAGCTCGTAGCGGTCCTGCATTTCCAGAACCGCCCACTTCAATACTGAAGCGGCATCGCGATTGTCGGTGACGACTTTGTGGCGAAGGTGCGGAAGAACGTTGTACACCGAGAGCTCGACCATTTTCGGGTCGACCATCAGGAATCGCAGCGTCTTCGGAGTGTGACGATAGATCAGGCTCGTGATGAGCGTGTTCACGCAAACCGACTTTCCTGAACCTGTTGCTCCTGCAATCAGGAGGTGCGGCATCTTTGCGAGATCCGCGATCACGGGACGCCCCTCGAGGTCTTTTCCCAAGGCGATGGGCAATGCAGCACGAATGTCGCGGTACTCGCGCGACTCGAGCATCTCGCGGAACGCGACCATCTCCGATTTTGGATTCGGTACTTCCACGCCGACTGCTCCCTTTCCGGGAATCGGCGCGACGATGCGAATGCTTGGTGCGCGCATCGCGAGTGCGAGATCGTTTGCGAGCGTCGCGAACTGTCGCACCTTCACTCCGGGCGCGGGCTCGATCTCGAATTGCGTAACCACAGGACCGGTAGTGCGGCCTACAAGCTCGCCTTCGACGCGGAATGTTCGAAGCGCATCCATCAGCTTCACACCCATTGCATCGAGCTCACGGTTTCCGTGATCGACGTTGCGCGGCGGAGCGGGCGTCAAGAGATCGGGTGAAGGCAGATCTTCATCGACACCAAGAGCGATGTACGCGGTGGAATCGATTGCGGCCGCGATTTTTTCGTCGTGCTCCGAAGCGATGTCGGCCTTTGATTTTTTCTTTTTCTTCTCCCCCCGGGGCGGGGCTTCATCGATCACCGGCTCGGCACCGTTCATCAATCCCATGTCCAAAGCAGGCATCTCTTCGGGCGTCGGCTCGTTCACGAGAGCTTCCGTTCTTTTCCTGCGGGAAGTTTTGCGTACGTCCTCGGCGCTCTCGACGGAACCATCGGCGTTCTCGGCGGTCGATTGCAGTTCAGGTTTTGCCGATGGCGCGACGAGAGCTCGAATTGGATTCCAGGAAAGAGTTGCTGCCATCAATGCCGACAAGGACAGAAGAACGATGATCCACGCACCCGCAGTTCCGGCGAATTGAAGGAGGTAGAAAGCAGCGAACGATCCCCACAGTCCTGAGAGATTCGTCGTCTCGCGAAGTCCTCCCTGCCCTAATCCAATCGCAACCGGAAGGAGCACAACCAGGCCGAGGAGAAATACCATCCACGAGCGATCAGTTCGTTCTGCGAGTCGTCCGAACAGTCGCAACGCATGCGCAGCAAGAGCGACAGGAATCAGAGCAGCGGCCGGCCAGCCGAGGAGGAGCGCAAGCGGATATGCGAGCAGCCGGCCCGCAAATCCGAACGTGCGCGTGATGTCCCCGCCTTGCAGCATCGCGATTCCCTGCATCGCGAGGGCGCCGGCAAGGAATACCGCAAAAAGAACGAGAACAATTCCGACTAGCTCGCGCTTCAGCGCGGAGCTTCGTGCGTAGGCACCGCTATCGCTCTCGGTCAGGTCCGAGTCGAGTGATCTGTCTGTCCTGGTAGATGGGGACAACAGCGTGCGTATCCAGCCGAGCGCAGGCGACGAGGTCCTTTCCGAATCCCGCTTCCTCGAGCGAGCGTCCGTGTTCCGAGTCTTTGAAGATTTCCTCGATGTTGTCGCCATACTTCCCGTCTATGAGGGCGCACGCCCTCGCCGCGTCGTTGACCGCCAACGATGACCCGGGCTGCGTGAGGGAGCGCACATACCGTCCGGCACATGCCGCGTCCTCGAGACTAAAATGTCCCTCCGTGCCCGCGCAGACAATCGAAATATCATTGGATCGGGCGGCGGCTCTCAGCATTGCCGAGACTGCCGAGTGATTCACGTAGGCTGCGACGACGAT
>JBKPNY010000067.1:0-5502 GCA_046732835.1 Gemmatimonadota bacterium
AGTGTCTACAACGACCGCGAATGATACGCGTCCTGCTGTGGCACCCGAGCCAGAACCCGAATCATCTATCGACGGGAGCTTGACAGATGATCCAATTGCCAGATTGTCGGCGTCGGAGATCAATGGATTGAGGCGATAGAACAACCAGAGAGCCGAAGCATCTGGCACAATTCCGGATTCTCGCAGAAGGGACTTGACCTGGTCGCCGGACTTGATGGTGACATCCTTAGTATTCATTACGAGATCTGACCCAAGCATCGCGACCGAGGTGGCCTTACCGTTTATCCGTATTTCGACTTTTGTGCTGTCAAGTTGAAGCGAGTCGGGTGTTGCTTGACTACTGGAGGTTGCGGGAACGGCGCACAATATAATGGCGGCGGTGATACTGCCCGTTCTCCGTGAAATCCCGGAACCGATTGAACTATGAAAAAGCATCGAGATTGAGTTCAAGAAGGGCTTCTCTGGGTTACCGAATTGAGTAGACAAACTTGAAGGAGGCAGCAGTCAGATTATCATCGCGAAAAAAGCGTCCATCATCCCGCGATAGGCTGGTGATCGTATCTCCTTTTACAAGCAGCATCTGACCCGGCAAAACGAACGATCTTAACCGACGACTGAACAGACGCTCCAAGGTAAGTGCGAGCGCGAAATCATCCGCAAGCCGCCACGCTACTCCGCCTCCTCCCTCGATGCTCTTGTTGAAGGCACTCAGGTTATCAGAGTTAAATGATGCGATGTTGATATTCGCGAGAAATCCGAATGGATGCTTTGTGGTACGCTGACCTTTTGCCGAATGTCTCCAAAAGGGGTAAGCAGCCAGTGTGCCCGATAGAACAACGTCACCCTGATCGATGGTGTCGACGGCGACAAGATTTGTTGTCGGGTCAATGACAGCGTCTCTATAGAAATCGCTGGGCCGAGCGATAATGTGTCGCCAGCCGAGGCTCAGGCCAAAGTGAAAGGTCTTTGACTCTTTCTCTATGCTGTCCCGGATTCGCAGGATTTGCGCTATGCGGGCACTATCCGACGCGATTGGTTGAGCTGCAATGCGACCAGCGAAAACAGAGAGACATAAGAAGGGCAATCCCAAGCGCATTGATCTGTCCTCGCGTTCGACTCGATTCGCAAAACAACAAGGCGGCAGGAACGATTATGGGTAGCTGTAAAAGGGTGCGTTGCCTATATCAGTTTCTTATCACCATACTGTCTATTTCTTATCAATGACCACCACGATATCTATCGTTTCATGCTCCTTACTATTTCTGGAATAACGCGGCGAACTCTGGATCAGTAAAGAACACTGTCAAGTCATTCTCTTCCGGAGTTGCGATTCGCTCATCCCAAAGGCTTCGCAAACTATCTCGTTCTCCTGGAGCCAGTCTGATTGCCCTCCGCGTGGCGTCCAGAGCGTATTGTCTTACTTCTTCCAGATCCGCACTACTAACCTGCGGATCACTCTTCAGATAGGAATATTTCTGCCCAAATGCGCAGGCAAGCGAGCGCCAGATTCGCCAGTTACCCTCACCGAACCGCTCGATAAACTGTTTCCCCTTTTCCAACGCGGTGTTGAATCCAGCCGGCGCGGGCTGGTAAAGCAGGGCCTGGATATACCCTTCGTAAAATGCTTCCGACTGTCGGGCTGCACGGTCCACTCGAGTGAATTCCAACATCAATAACAGTCGAGTCCAGAGATACGAACTCAAAAAGCCGTTGAGACCTAAGAACAGCAGCGATGCAGCAACCAGACTTGAAGGCACCGGCGGAGTGCCGAAACCGACCGCCACGTACTCTGATAGACTTGTAAATGCACCCGGAATCTTGTCGACCTGAATTAACCCAACACCAACGATGATCTTCGTAAGCCAGTCTGATATCTGCTCGAGATTCGTATTGACCTGGTAGACGGCATCCGATGCCGCTTCATCTTTAGTTTGTTGTCTTGTATGCTGAGCCGCTCTTGGAATGCCGAATAGGAAGCCAAGCATTGCGCCGACGAGAAGCGCTGCTCCACTAACCAGCAACCCCGAAGCGATCGATACAAGCCAACGGTCCGCACGAAAGCTCAGCGCGACCATCGCCACGATCCCAATCCCAGTGGCTGCTATGAGCCAATCGCTCCATTTCCCTTCCTGTGCAGCGCCCAGCAAACCAGTTACAGCACTCTTGCCCGAGCCTGAGATATTCGGCGATTGTGGTTGCGACGAAGTAGGCATGTACCCAGCCTCGCTACACGATTGAGTTTGCAATCGAGGATAAACCCACTCGCGTCTGCGGGATATGCTGTTTCCTTATCAAACGACTGACAGATCCTTATCGTGCGCGTCGCCGCATCGGCTCAAATCTCGATCGCGCCAAAGACCGATCTGATGACAAATTGTTGGCCGACGGCGACCGTTGCGGTCTCCCCAATTCTCGAATGGCGTCATCTTCAACGGGACTTCGTCACTCTCATAGCCGCCCGAGTAAATGTCCACGGGGAGTGGGGACCAGTAATCCCTTTGCCCATAATCCGCGACTCGGCTGACGGCCAGAATTGCGAGTTGGCTGGACCTGACAATCGTGGTGATAGAGAGGGCTACAAAGGTCCGTAGCGTTCCTTTTCCATCTCAAACGCGGCGTTAGCCTTCGCAGTCATCCCCTGCTTTGCGAATTCCTCCCCGACCGCGTGAAGTGCTGCGCGATTGATGACGTATCTCTCCGGATGTTCGCGCTCTTCAGCACTCAGGTTTCGGAACAATGTTCGGGCTGAATCGATGCTTTGTGACTCCAATGCGCGCTTAACGAGACCTGGAATTCCGCGCGGATAACGATAAACCTCGCCCGCGAGATAGTGCGCAACTTTGCGGAAAGGAAAGTCCTGCTCGCTGTCTTCTGACAGCTGAACGATGATCGTCTTCGTAGGACGATGGACATACACCCGCTGGCCGCGCGATCCATCGGCGTAGAAATCCCGCTCGGCCGCCCAGTTATGCATCGGCAGCCACCAGAGGTGATTGTGCTGCATGCGGTACCAAGTCACGACCTCAGGCTCGGTTCGGGACATATCTATAGTAGTGGACGCCTTTACCCAGTCGGCTGGAATGATCTGTTCACCATTCCATTTGCCACCGTTGAGATAGAGACGCGCGTACCGTGCATAGTCGAACACCGTCGCCTGAAATGCGGCCGACACTTTGTCGAGACCATTCGGGCGATCGAGGCTAAACGTCGCATCGTACTCGGTACCGATTTTCTTCCAGACTTCTTCCTCGAGCTGCGCCGCGACCGGCTTCCCTTCTGCTCGATTCAGGATCCAGCCGAGCAGCTCGACGTCGGAGTCTTTGTAGGCCCAGGGTGCGGGGGGAGTCTGAACGCGACGCATGTCCATGAGCGACTCCTTCATGTTCGTCGTGTAGTAGAACTTCGCGTCGTCGGATCTCAGGTCGTGCCACATGCTGCCGTTGGTGCGCTCGTATGCGAAGCCTGACTTCATCTCCATGAGATGACGCAGCGTGAGTCCCTTGAAGTCGGCGTCATTCTTGAGCTCGGGCAGGTATTTGACGACCGGATCGTCGAGGCTCGAGATGATTCCTTTCTCGAGAGCAATGCCCAGGACGGCGGAGAGGAACGATTTCGCGACGGAGTATGAGCTCCAGCGCTCGGATGGTTTGTAGTTGTTGTAGTGCTCGTAGACGATCGTGTCGTTTCTGATGACGACGAACGCGTGGATCTTTTTGTCAACGAGATATTTCGCGAATGGCTTGAGTCTGCCGTCGGTGTCGCGGACACTCACCGTGTCGAGATCGTTGCGCTGCGTTCCTTTTGCGAAGTGAAACGGAACGTCGGCGTGATGAACGACGCGGTATGGGAAGATTTTATCCGGTGCGGTGGGATATGGCTCCTGATATCTCACCGTTCGATAGAGCGAGCAGCCTTGCAGCGATGTCGCGGCGACGAGCAGAAGAATACCGGCCGATTTCTTTGCAGCCTTCGCGATCTTCTTCACGGTAGACGACTTCTTCTTCGCGGGCATGAGCTCCATCGCGAGCTCGGCGATCATGTCGAAGTCTTTGACTGCTTTCGGAATTCGCCGGCGTCTGAAGAGCAGGCCCTGGTAAGCGTAGTAGAAGAGGTCCGCCATCTCCGACCGCGTGGTGAAGTTGCGGAGGAGTCCCATGCGTTCGTCTTCGGATTTGTTGACGCGCTTTGCGACTTCGGGGTCGAGCTGTGCCCAGGTGAAGATCGCAACGTCAGATGCTGATTCGCCTCTCTCGCTGGCGAGTGTTCTTTGTTTTACGACCTCGAAGATTTTCTCGAGGGCTTTATGAGGATCAAGCTCGCCGAGGTTTTCGAGGAGGACATCCGTCTCCTCGTCCCATTCTTTGAGAAGGGCTTCAAGGAGGTCGTTGCGATCCTTGAAGTGCCAGTAGAAGGATCCTTTAGTGACGCCGAGTTCTTTGGCGAGAGGTTCGACGCGAACGCCGTCGGGGCCTTTATGAAGAAGCGCGAGCCGGGCGGCCTTCAGCCAGTCTTCTTTTGAGAGCCGAGGAAAGTTGTCCATACGCATGCGTATGGTACAACGGTCGGGCCGATTTTGTCAATACGGGTGCGTATGTTGCCACAGATCAGTGGTCGATTGCAAGACGAGGGCATATTGTATTGAACATCACCAGATCGTAATCAATGCCGATAAGGATTCTCGCACTGGATGAACTTCCCGACTCATTGGTTCACCGCTTTGCCGCGGGTGACGGGGTGATTTGGACGGGCGCTGGCGTCTCATCGCGTTCTACCGAGGTAATTGACGGCTCTGCTGTTCGCGTCGGTGCTCCAAGTGGTGGTCGCCTTCTGAAGCGTCTAAAAGACAGCACGAACAAGCCCCACCCTGAGCCAGCAACGCTTGCCGAAGTCGCAGGACTCTATGCTCTGCAAAAAGGCCGTGACCGTTTGAATCGACTTATCAAATGCGTTTACGGTTCAAAGTCGCTTATCGCTCCCCGCTTCTATGACTTGATCGCGCAGCTGCCGAGTGCCGTTCGAATCTTTATCACTACTAACTACGAGCCATTCCTTGAAAATGCGCTTCATGTTCGTCGGCCTACGCTAGTTGTAAAGGATCATGGTCTCGCGGAAGTAACTCACACTCGTCCGGTCGTCTACAAGCCCCACGGAGATGCACAAACGCCAGCTGAAAGTGTCATCACAACTGCTGACTAAGATACCTGGGAAGAGTCGACAGGGAACCTGCCCGCACAGCTTGCAGGCATTTATGTGCAACACACTATCGTTGCAATCGGTTATCGGGCAAGCGATGACAACTTTAGACGGCTACTGGGAAGTGTCAATCGCAGAATTCGAGAATCAGGCGATCAACCTCACACAATGTACGTTGTGATCCCGGATGCAGACGTCAACTCGTTTTCAGCATATGCGGGGGATGCCTACGACCTTGTATTAATCAGAGCCGATGGAGAGGATTTCCTGAAATGGCTGATCGAGCAACTGGCCGCCCTCACTCTACGG
>JBKPNY010000068.1:0-2368 GCA_046732835.1 Gemmatimonadota bacterium
GGCTGCACAGATCGCCATCGCCAACAACATTACGACGAGCGCCGTTACCAGCGAGGGTTCCATCGCGCCACTGCCGAGCAGGCCGCGCGCGATCAAGCCGTCTGCGCCTTGTCCCAGCATTTGCGCGCCGCGGACGCCCAAACCGTTCGCCAGGTAATAGCCCATGAACGCGCCCACCATGTAGACGTCGCCGTGCGCGAAGTTAATCAACTTCAGCACGCCGTAGACCATGGTGTAGCCGAGCGCGATTAGTGAATAGATCGCGCCCAGCGAAATTCCGTTAATCAGCTGTTGCAGAAACGTACTCATGCTTTGGAGTCGCGAACGTTGTCAGTCCGGTGCTGAAGTAAGACAAAAGGACAGACTGGAAAGGTCTGTCCTACTAATTAAGGCGTGGCCGCTTTCGCGGGCGCGCTCGCAGCCGGAGATGCCGCAGCTGCCGGACTTGCGGCAGCGGCTGGCGACGTGGTCGTAGCTGGAGATGCGCTGCTTGCGCCTGGCAGCGCCGCGCCCTCAACTTGCACGCGTTCGCGCACTGCGTAAGTGCCGCCCGGTTTGATCTCGATCATGATGATCGGTTTCACCGCGTCGCGATTCTCATTGAAGGTTACGTTGCCGGTGACGCCCGGAAATTCTTTGGTGGCTGCGAGTGCGTCGCGAATGGCTGTGCCGTCGAGTGAATTTGCGCGCTTGATCGCGTCGAACATGATCTTCGCGGCATCGTAGGCAGTCGCTGCGAGAGCGTCAGGCGCACTGTTGTAGCGTGCCTTGTAGTCGTTGACGAACTTCACTACTTTCGGATCGGTATCAAACGGCGAGTAGTGGTTCGTAAAGAACGAACCGTCCAAAGCGGTTCCGCCAATCGCGTAGAGTTGCGCCGAATCCCAACCGTCGCCGCCGACGAGGGGAACCGTGATGCCTTTGTCGCGCGCCTGTTTGGCAATCAAACCGACGTCGTTGTAATAACCGGGCACGAAGATCACTTCCGGATTAGCGCCTTTGAGCGAAGTTAGCTGTGCGTTGAAGTCCTGATCGCCTTCCTGGTACGACTGCGTGGCCACGATCTGCCCGCCCATGCGCGTGAACGTTTCGTTGATTACTTTCTCGAGGCCGGTGGAGTAGTCGTTCTTGCGATCCACCATGATCGCTGCGCGCTTGGCGTTCAGTGTGCGCGCTGCAAACTGCGCAATGGCGGCGCCCTGCACCGGATCGATAAAGCAGCTGCGGAAAATGTAGTCGCCCTTCTTGGTTACTTCCGGATTGGTTGACGACGGAGTGAGCATCGGGATTTTCGCGTTCTGCGCAATCGGCGCCGCTGCAATCGAACGCGAGCTGGCGACTTCGCCGAGAATTCCGTGCACCTGGTCCTGAGTTACAAACTTCGTGACGATGGTCGCCGCTTCCGAGGCGTCAGAGCGATCGTCCTGGACCAGCAGCTCGATCTGCTTGCCGTTGATGCCGCCGGTGCTGTTAACTTCGTCGGCGGCCATCTTGATGCCGTTGACAGAAGAGATACCGAAGTTGGCCGTGCTGCCGGTTAACGACATGAAGACGCCGATCCTGACTTTATCGCCGCCGCCACCTCCCGTTTGACACGCGAATGCGAACAAGAGTGATCCAATCAGTGCAAGCGAAAGAAGAGTTCGTTTCATATGTTCCTCTCAGCAGTTTGGTGTTGGCGATGGGCGGCGGGAAGCGTCCGGGTATCGGCACCTCCGCCTGATCGATCCGGCGATAAACAGCACAAGCTCAAAATCGAGGGGGAATAATAGCTTCGAGACGCTAATAGACGCAAACAGGTTTTAGTCGGCGAAGGGATCCTGCTCAACTCTGTCTGAGGACGCCGTCTACGCCGGGGCGGTAGCCCGACAGTGATGGAGGGCTACGATGCCACTGAACTTGATTGATTTGCCGCTGCCTAAGATGACCCGAGAGTGGCGCCCTGCGTAGCCCTCCATAACTGTCGGGCTACTGCACCAGCGCGGCGAGACCGGTCCACGTACGCGCTTGGTCGTGTAGCGCACAGGTGCAAACACGCAGCGTACACGCGCAAAAGGTCTTCGACGAACGCTGAAAGCGTTCGCGAATTCCAGCCCAGGGTTGGCCAGGAACGCTGGGTCAGCTGCGATTACCAAGAACCGCAAACCCTGAAGAGGGATGCGAACGCGCCAATGCGCAACCCTTTCAGGGTTGCGACAAACGAATCACGTGGCAATGATATCCCAGGATTTGAAACCAAACCCTGGGCTGAAATTCGCCAACGCTTTCAGCGTTACGAGTTAAAGGTAAGCCTGTAATATCTTGTTGGGCCTATGCTTCTATGACGACGCCACACATTCGCGCGATTAAATGGTTGACGTTGCTGGGC
>JBKPNY010000069.1:0-1595 GCA_046732835.1 Gemmatimonadota bacterium
CCATTCTTGGACAATTGCGACTTGAAATTGCGCGTCGTCCAGTTCCGGAAAAAGTGTTGGCTGCCTTTGGCGATCCTGTCTTTGAATCGAACTACGGTCGGCGCAAGGAGACTGACACCAACAATCAGATCGCTTACCTCACTGAGCCCGGACCGGAACGCTGGCAGAGCGCCTTGCGTGATATTGAGTTGAGCGGGGACGAAGTAGACCCGTCCAGGATTCAGCCTGTGTTTTATGCGACCGCCGAGCTGGCCACTCTCCGAGCTGTCGCCGGACCCGAGAGCATGATCGCCACTCGCTTTGAAGCAACGCGCGAGCAACTGGCGCACTCGGATTTGTCGAAATTTGCCATCCTGCACTTCGCAACCCACGCCGTTCTTGATCCCAAGCGGCCGGAAAACTCAGGACTATTTCTATCCATGGTCGATCGGGAAGGACACGCTCAAAACGGGTTCTTCGGACTGTCTGACATTTATCGGCTTCAGGCGCCCGTCGACCTGGTTGTTCTAAGTGCCTGCCTTACCGCACTGGGAAAGGATGTCCGAGGAGAGGGGCTCATCGGTTTAACTCGCGGCTTTATGTACGCCGGAGCATCAAGTGTGCTCGCCAGTCTGTGGAAGGTCGACGATGAAGCAACGTCCGAGTTTATGAAACGTTTCTACGCAAACCTGCTGCAGCACAAAATGACCCCGGCGGCCGCACTGCAGGCGGCCCAGAACAGCATTCGTCAGGAACCGCAATGGCGCTCGCCATATTATTGGGCAGCCTTCACATTGCAAGGCGAGTATCGACAGGTGATAAGAACAACGAGCCCTTCCCAACCCGTAGGGCAACGCTGGTTTGCAGGCGTGTTCGCGGCGCTGCTAATGGTCGCTGCCGGATGGGGGATTTGGCGGCCGAGACGGCGGGAAGCTCTTAATCTACACTGAGCAGGTAGCTCTGAGGAAAACTCTCGACGCTGGAGTCGGCCCTGATCGCTGATACCTTGAAAGCATAATCCCCGCGCGAAAGGCTAGAGACAGGAATTACGACGTCAACGAACTGTTCGTCGTAAGAAACGGGTTTCAAAGCCCTGGTTTGACCGTCAGCGGTACGCATTTCGACGCGATAGTCTTTAACAGGTGTTGCCGGTTGGGGTAGCTTGAGGCGAAGTTTCAAGTCGTCATAAGGGACCGGTAGCGTGAGAGTTTCGGCGACGCGGCCGCTGGCGCGCTCGTTCGCAGCAGCGACCAATGTGCGCTCGCCAACAGTCCGCGGCAATAACGTCCACACGATCCCGCCGATAATAACCAAAGCGACTAGTGAGACTGCCACCTGCGGGATCCACCTCTGCAAATTCCAGGCTGATTTGTCGCGGATGTCTTTTTCCAGTTTCTTCTTTTTCGCGACGCGTTGAAGTGCGCGTCTAAAGCGCAGTGTCTCTTTGCGCTCAGCGGTTATAAGAAACTGCTTTTCAAATTGGTCTGCTTCAGCAGCCGTAAGTTCCCCTCCAATAGCTGCTTCAATCAGCTCAGCTTCCGCTGCCAGAAGCTCCTCGCAAAATTCGTCATCAGAAAACAGCTTCTCTTCAAACCGATCGCGCTCCTCGCCTGATA
>JBKPNY010000070.1:0-1438 GCA_046732835.1 Gemmatimonadota bacterium
CAGGCGTATCATGAGCATCATGAACTTCTGTGGCAGGCGGTGGCCTGTTCTCACTTTGTTAAGCCGCATAACCCTCTCCTTTCCGAAGTGAACGCAGTCCTGCATGGCGGCGATCAAGTGCCACACCAAGTGCAGTACTGACCGTCAATTCAAAAATCTGGTCCTCTGAATAACCTGCCTTGAGGAGTGCCTGTACATCCTCGTCGGTAACCTTGTAGGCATGCAGGGCAACTTTCTGTACGTACTTTTTCATTTCCTCGGGGACATCACCGGAATTGGCAGCAGCTTGCCGTATGCTTGGATCGAGTTCCCCAGGCCCGAATAGAACTGACTGCTGCAATCGGTTGATCAAGTCAGCAAACCGGTCGTTCATACTTCCTTGCCTTTCCAGCGCGACCGCGCTGTTACCGGCAGTTCAGATGTGACACTTTTTGAGAAGCGTGGTAAAGATGCCGAAGAACCCGCGCTTCACAGTGACCCAACCCGAAAAGCCAGGATTGTTGTTTGTTGTATCCATGAGGCAACCTCCTTAACCAGGAAAGACGATAACTTTAGGGAGCAGACACCTTGCACACCACACCTTCCGCGCCATGAGGGTCTGGCACGAACGAACGATCTTGGACCAACTGCAAGCGGTGCTCTACGCTGTCGAGCGACTAAACACCTGCTTGATTGCGCACGCGCCCCGCCGAACGAGTTCAGTTGAAAACACCTTCGGTATAAAACTTCGTTCTACCGGTCGCGCTACAAATGTGTAGTAGCCTGCAATGCAAAGAACGTACTTCTCGCCACCGAGGACCATTGGAAACTGCAGAATCACTCGTCGTTCTTTAGGATTGAAGCCCCAGCTTACAGGTCGTCCGTTTAATAGTGCGTCGCGAACTTCAGCTCCCGACCGGGAGCTCATATCGGGCTTTCAATGGGTAGGTGCGAGAATTTCGAGGCTGGTTTCCGCCGGGCTGAAAAGCCGATGATCTGCAAGCTCTCCTTTTCCTGCGAGGCGGAGGCTGTGATCATCACCGAAGATAGATCCTTTGGAGCGAATGTTTACATCAAACGGCGCAGTCTCGCCCCGTTCTTCACCCATGTCCTCCAATATGTCATAGATCTCCTCCAAAGCTGGAGAAGAGATCCGAGCACGATACTCAACATCAACAGTGCCAGAGTCGTAGTCGATAACGCCGGCGCTGCCCGGTGCGCCAAGTTTGATGGTCAGGGGACCCGAATCGATTTCTTTGCCCTGCCACTTGAACCTGACGCCCTCCTCCACTGTAACGTTGAGATCAGTTACGTCGAAATGTAAGAGATTCCGACCCATAGAGTACCTCCTTTAGGAAAGTTAGTAAGGGTTGTGTTTATGATGGACGTGAATCGTCAACCTGTCAAGGATGCCACTGAATTGCAAAGTATGACATATCTGAAAACAATCTTTTGCGAT
>JBKPNY010000071.1:0-1415 GCA_046732835.1 Gemmatimonadota bacterium
GTCATCTCGCCGTGTGCGCCTGCCGCGGGCTGCAATGAAATTCCCGGCAGTCCGGTAATCTCGGCCAAATCGAGCTGCAACTGATGAATCACCGCGAGCGCGCCTTGCGCGTCCTCAGCTTCAGTCAAGGGATGCAGACCGGCAAACCCTGCTATCCGCGCGACCTTCTCGTTCAGTCGGGAGTTGTATTTCATGGTGCACGACCCGAGTGGGTACATGCCTTGATCGATTGAGAAGTTCCACATCGACATGCGAACGAAGTGGCGAATTACGTCGACTTCACTAACTTCCGGCACGCCCTCGAGATCGTCGTCACGTAAGAATTGCTGCGGGATAAGATCGCTGATCGTCTGCTCATCAACGTCCAACGGCGGCAAACGATAACCGACGCGCCCGGTCTGCGAACGCTCGAAGATCAGTGCCTCGTTGGGATTGATGTGGGCAGTAACTTTGGTGATGTCAGATTTCATAAAGGATCGTAACGCACACTAATAGTTTGCGCTTTGGAGCGCTGCCACCAGCGAATCAATTTGCTCACGCGAGTGGACCTCGGTTACGCAAACCAGGAAATCGTTCGGGCGGTCTGCGAAGTAACGAGACAACGCGAATCCTCCGGTAATTTTATCTTCCGCAGCAATTCTCGTCAGGAGACTCTTCGCGTCGCTGGGGCCACGCACGACAAATTCGTTGAAACGCGGCGCCGTGAAGGGAACTGAGAAGCCGTCCAACTCGCTAATGCGTTTTGCCGCGTACGCAGTTTTCTGTGCACATTGCTGTGCGACTTCCTGCAGTCCCTGCCGTCCCATCGTCTCCAGATACACAGTTGAGGCGAGCGCGATCAAGCCCTCGTTGGTACAAATATTCGAAGTGGCCTTCTCGCGCCGGATGTGTTGTTCCCGCGTCGCGAGCGTCAGCACAAATCCGCGGCGTCCTTGTTTGTCATACGCTTCGCCGACCAGTCGTCCTGGAATCTGTCGCGCATACTTTTCGCGCGTTGCGAACAATCCCACGTAAGGACCGCCAAACGAAAGCGGCACACCAAACGACTGCCCCTCCGCAATAACGATGTCTGCGCCGCACGCGCCCGGCGATTTCAACAACCCGAGGGAAATTGCCTCGGTGACGGCGACGATAAGCAGCGAGCCGTTAGCGTGAGCGCGCTCGGCGAGCGCGGTTAGGTCCTCAATGCAGCCGAAAAAGTTTGGTGACTGGATTACCAGCGCCGCGGTCTTGTCGTCGAGAAATTCGGACGCATCACCCGCTTGTCCGGTTTCAGCCTCGAAGGGCGCATGCACCAGATCGATGCCGGCGTGCTGAACGTAGGTGTTGATAACTTCCAGGTACTCGGGATGAATCGCGCCACACGCTACCACTTTTGAACGTCTGGTGACGCGCTCTGCCATCAACACTGCTTC
>JBKPNY010000072.1:0-3895 GCA_046732835.1 Gemmatimonadota bacterium
CGGCTCTTCCTGCGCCCACACCACTTCCTGCAATGCCGGATACAGGTCGACAATCCTCGCCACTTCGTCATGCGGCCATGGATAAAGCTGCTCCACACGCACGAGCGCTACATGCGGCGCACGCTTCGCCGCGAGATCGTAGTACATCTTCGCGGTGCAGAACACGAGTCGCTTCACCTGATCACGACTCTCCTGAACTGCCGCATCGTCGATCACCAGCTGGAATGAGCGATCAGTCAGGTCGGCCAAGCGCGACGCAGCTTCCGGTAGACGCAGCAGACTTTTCGGCTGCATCAGAATCAGCGGACGACGACGTCTCTCCGCTGCCTGTCGTCGCAATACGTGGAAGTACTGCGCAGGCGTCGACGGATACGCGACGTACATGTTGTTCTCAGCGCACGACTGCAGGAATCTCTCGAGTCTCGCGCTCGAGTGTTCCGGCCCCTGACCTTCATATCCGTGCGGAAGCAGCAGCACTAGCGACGAATCCTGTCCCCACTTCGCTCTGTCCGACACCATGAACTGGTCGATGATCGGCTGCGCCACATTCACGAAATCACCAAACTGTGCTTCCCATAGGACCAGCGCGCTCCGCGTTGCAGTGCTGAATCCATATTCGAATCCAAGCACTGCGGTTTCCGAAAGCGGGCTGTTGTAGATCTCGAACTGGCCGCGTGCATCCGCGAGATGCTGCAGCGGTATGTATGTCTCGAACGTCTCCGCATCATGAAGCACTGCCTGACGATGCGAGAACGTTCCGCGTTCGACATCCTGCCCCGTGATGCGAACCGAATGACCTTCGACAAGCAGCGATGCAAACGCGAGCGCCTCTGCATGACCCCAGTCAATTCCGCCAGCTTCACCGACAGCCTCACGACGACGGCGCAATGTCTTCACTAACTTGCTGCTCGGCTTAACTGACTCGGGCCACACGAGCAGCTGCTCATTCAATGACGCAAGCTGCTCAGCACGAAGTGATTCACCTGCAGCGACTTTGTCTTCAGCCTGAATCGATTCGCCAGGATGCGAAGCCTCGCCATCACTTGCCGATGCGCTGTCTTTGATCTTCTCGAAGTTCGCAGCGATTTCAGAGTCGAGAGTAGCGATCACGTCTTCGGTGATGACACCCTCTGCAACCAGTCGCCTGCCCCACACTTCGCGCGGTGATGGATGCGCCTTGATCTGCGTGTACATCGCCGGCTGCGTGAACGCAGGCTCATCTGTCTCGTTGTGACCGTGACGGCGATAGCCAATGAGGTCGACGAGGAAATCCTTCCCGAACTTCGCGCGATACTCGACACCCAGTTGAATCACGCGGATGCACGTGCTCGCATCTTCTGCATTCACGTGAACGATGGGAACCTCGAACCCCTTTGCGAGATCACTCGCGTAATGAGTCGAGCGTCCGTCGACAGGATCTGTTGTGAATCCAACCTGATTGTTTGCGATGATGTGCAGGGTGCCGCCAACACGATATCCGCGCAGTCGCGACATGTTGAACGTCTCTGCAACAACGCCTTCGCCGGGGAACGCCGCATCACCGTGAATCATCACCGGCATCACAGTCGCTTCGTTGCGTGAACCGCCCGCTGCAATCAGAGTCTGTCGAGCGCGCGCTACCCCCTGAAGAACCGGATTCGCAAACTCCAGGTGACTCGGGTTCGGAATGAGCGAAACAGTGACTTCGCCATTCGCTGTTTTACGCGACGATGTAAATCCGAGATGATACTTCACATCACCGGTTTCACTTTCTGCATTCGTGGCAGCGTGACGCCCCTCGAACTCGCCGAAGATTGCCTTGTACGGCTTCTGAAGGATGTGCGCGAGCACATTGATTCTGCCGCGATGCGCCATCGCAATGCTCACTTCCTTCGAGCCTGCTGCAGATGCTGACTCGAGCGCAGCATCGAGCATCGGCACCATCATGTCGATGCCTTCGATGGAGAATCGCTTATAGCCCTGATACGCCCGGCCCAGGAATCGCTCGAGTCCGTCCACTTCAGTCAGTCTTCTGAGTACGGCCTTCTTTTCGTCAGCATTCAACGGCTGTTGAACGCGGCCATTCTCGATCTGCTCGCGGAGCCATTCACGCTCTTTCGCGTCACCGAGGTGATCGAACTCAAATCCGACGTTTGCCGAATAAAGTGAGCGCAGACGATTTACTACGTCCGCCGCAGTCGGTTCTGTTGAACGAAGCGCTGAGCCTGGAATCGATTGGAGATCCGCTTCATTGAGTCCGTGAAATTCAGGGCTCAGCTCGGGAGTGCCCGGTGGTCTGTTGCCGAGTGGATCCGTATCTGCCGCGAGGTGGCCGTATGCGCGAATCGAGTCTATGAGCGAAGCAGCGCCGGCGACTTTTCGAAGGATTTCAGCGTCGGGGGCACCCGCAACCGAAGTGGCGGTGCCGGTAACTCCTGAAATGCCTTCAGCAAAGCGGAAAAACTGGCGCCACGATTCGTCTACCGACGATGGATCACGGCGATAGGACTCATAGGCTTCAGCGATGTAGCCATCGTTGAAGACACTGGTGATCGGTTCGCTCGACATGGTGGGAAATTTAATGCTGAATGCTGAATTCTGACTGAGTCAGGACAGTCAGCATTCGGCACTCAGTATTCGCCTTGTACCGCTTCCTCCACCAGTGATGACACCGGTGCTGGCGAATAATGGGGCCGGGATACGCTGGCGGAGAGAATGCGAACCGCTGCATCGCGATCGAGCGACGGCAGATAGAGAAATCCGCCGATGCCGTTCACGTCCAGGAGATGTGCCTCGTGAGGACGGCGCGTGAGGCTTACCGCGATCACGGGAGTTTTGGAGAGCAGCTCGTCCCGCTCCCACGCGTCGAGTGAAAGCGCCACGAGTACTTCATATTCGCAGATCACGATATCCGGCCCAAAGAGCCTGGCGATAACAACCGCGTCGCCGAGGCCAACCGCATCCCGGGTCTCGACTCCGAGACCGGCGAAGAATCTCGCGAAATGGTCGGCCAAATACGGATGGCGAGCAATGCATAGTGCTCGCAAACGTTGGTTTCTATCAGTCACTGTGCCCCATCGTACGCCAGAACAAACTCCCACACAAGCCTTCTGGTGCTGTTCGGTTTAATCAGCATTCAGAATTCAGCATTCGCCTTTTGTCCCACTGTGTGGACGCCTTGGGTAGACACTAGGACAGATGCCTCCGGTCACTCGAATCGCGAAGAATATTTGTGATATATAAACATATGCCGTTTCGGCGCACAACAAAAAAAAAGGCCCCCGTACCTAAGCACGGGGGCCCTCATGATTTTTAACGCTTACCGCTTGGTAATGTCGACATTGTTGCCGAGCACGCCACCGAGCACCGCGCCGGCTACGCCGCCGACAACTGCGCCCTTGAGCTTGTCACGACTCGTAACCGCGCCGATCGCTGCACCAGCTGCCGCACCAATTGCTGCGTCACGCTTGGTGTGCTTGACCCGCGTGGTCGTACGGGCGGTCGAGTACGTCCCCGAGGAGCCTGAGCTTCTCGTAGACCGGTAAACCGGGCGATCGCGATAGACTACACGCTCACGAACCGGTGCTGCCGCGACAGGAGCATAACCTACCGGAGCCAGGCCCTGGGCCGCATACGCGCGCTCCATCGCCGAAAGGCTGTCCATCGCCGTGTACGGTCTGGCCGAAGCCGCCAGCGTAAGGTCCGCATTCAGCGCGTCATCGACCTTCTTGCTATCATCACGCCCGCAAGCAACTGCCAGAATGGCCGCTGGGACGATCAAAAACATCTTAAACTTTCTCATTATTTCCTCCCGAATGACGGCCGCACCGCGCGACCAGACCCCTTTAAAGGCAGGGTCTATGCCACCCGGACCCCATGTGCCATGGCTTTTTCAGGAGGCTTTTCTGAGGCCTTA
>JBKPNY010000073.1:0-3350 GCA_046732835.1 Gemmatimonadota bacterium
AACTGGCGAAGGTCGTCTTTTCGAAAACTCTGGACAAAGCCGACTGGAACAATACTCAACTCCTGAAAGGCGACCTTATCGACGAAGTGCGCAAATTAAAAGATGCACCGGGACCGCACCTGGTGATCATGGGAAGTGGCACGATCGTTTCGCAACTAACACAGGCACGGCTGATCGATGAGTATCAAATGGTCTTCAATCCAACTGTGCTGGGCAGCGGCCGCACCATGTTCGAAGGTCTAAAGGAGAAGCTAAATCTGAAAGTGATTAAGACGCGCGCTTTCCAAAATGGAAACACGCTCGTGTGTTACGAACCTCAGGAGTAAGGGGGATGAAGACGACCGAACAAAACAATACCTCTGCCGTTTCGGAAGTCGAGGCCTATCTGGCTGCGTTACCGGCGGACGCACGAGCGACGCTGGAGCAGATCCGCGTGACGATTAAAGCTCTCGCTCCCAAAGCTGTCGAGCTCATCAGCTATCAAATCCCGACCTTCAAGTTAGACGGCAGAATGCTTGTGAGTTATGCCGCTTTTAAAAACCATTGCAGCTTCTTTCCTGGCGCCGGACCACTCAAGGCTTTCGCAGATGACCTTAAATCTTATGAGACTGCGAAGGGCACCGTGCGCTTCCCAACCAGCAAGCCTATGCCGGCGACGCTCGTTCGGAAACTCGTCAAGCATCGGATTGCCGAAAATAAAGCTCGCGCGCAAAAGGTTAAACGATGACGGCGGAAACCAGTATGGCGCAAACTGAAACAGGCGTTTCCAAGTCACGCATCTGGGTAGCGCGCATCCTGAGCGCGATCGCAATTCTGTTCCTGCTCTTTGACGCAATCATGAAATTCATTAAGCCGCCAATGGTCGTCACTACTACCGTAGGCCTCGGTTACCCCGAAGGCACTATTGTGCCTATCGGCGCAGTGCTGCTACTTTCCACCGTGCTTTATGCGATTCCACGAACATCCGTCCTTGGAGCCATCCTTTTGACCGGCTACCTGGGCGGCGCTGTCGCCACGCACGTACGCGTCGGCGCCGGTCTGTTTCCAATCCTCTTCCCTGTGATCTTCGGCTTGTTTATTTGGGGAGGCCTTTACCTGCGCGACCGGCGGATAAGTGAAATGATCCCTTTGCGGCATTAAAATAAGAGGAGAATAAAATGAACATTGCCTTGTGGATTGTTCAAGTCTTGCTCGCTCTCATGTTTTTATTTGCGGGCGGCACCAAGCTCGTAATGTCACCCGAAGCTATGGCGGCGATGGGCTCGCCTAATCAGGTCCAATTGCCGGGATTGTTCCTTAAGTTTCTCGGTGTGGTCGAAGTGCTCGGCGCGCTCGGCCTAATCCTGCCAGGACTTCTTCGCACGCGCACCGGCCTGACGCCGCTAGCTGCCCTCGGGTTGTTCATCATCATGGTTGGCGCTGTCATCATCACGATTATGGGTGACGGTGTCGGAGCTGCCGTGGTTCCTTTTGTTTTCGCGCTACTGTGCGCATTTGTCGCATACGGCCGTTGGAAACTGCGGCCGCTCAGTTAACGCTGGAAGTGGATGGACGAGCAGGGCGAAATAATCAAGCTTCCGGAATCCGACGACGAACTTCTGCGCGAGTGTGAAGTGGCTACGTTTCGTTCCAGCGGTCCGGGCGGTCAGCACGTTAACAAAACCGAAAGTGCCGTGCGCCTCACGCACATTCCAACCGGTGTTGTGGTAACTTCTCAGCAGGAACGCAGCCAACACAGGAATAAACAAATCTGCCTGGACAAACTGCGTGAAAGGGTTGCGGAGCTTAACTACCGTCCGGCAGAACGAGTGCCGACGCGCGTGCCGCAGGCCGTGAAGAACAGAGCGCTCGAAACAAAAGCGCGGCGGTCGCAACTTAAGCGACTGCGATCGAAACCTTCAACGGATGAATGATTGACTCACCTAAAGACGACTGCTGCGCTCTCGCGCTGGGAGCTCATCATACATGGCTCAACCGGGTAGTGAGGTCAGTACCGTCCGCGGTAGCGGATGGGTAAGCTTGGCTTACGACACCCACCCGCTGCCGCGGGTGGTACTAACTTCATCGCCCAGGTGAGCCAAAGTATGTGATGGCCTCTTCCGCGGGAGAGAGTGGAAAAGGAATTGAATGATATCTGTAGCTAACCGCATTTATGTGAAGCAGGAATATGCTGACGCGTTTGAGCAGCGCTTTCGCGAACGCGCCGGGTTGGTTGATAAAATGCCCGGGTTCATTTCGAACCATGTGCTGCGCCCGGTGAACGAAGGCGATCCGTATGTGGTGTTCACTTTTTGGCAGAGCCGGCAGGACTTTCTCAACTGGGTTCGTTCCGACGAGTTTGTAAAGGGACACGCACAATCGGGCACGTTACCGAAAGACGCTTTCTTTCAAGCGAACGTACTGGAGATGCATGAGGTAGTACAGGATTCCACGCGCCCGGAGCTTGAACCCGAGGAGCGCGGCGGACCCTTCCGCATGCATTAACTTTGGGATTCAATGACCAGGGAAACCATGGACACTGAATGCCGCGAGTGCTTGCGTGGCTCGACTAATTCAGAACCGGGAGCGGTAGCGACCGGGTAATGATTCGTAGGGCACAATGAACGCTTTCATTAATACGGATTTCCGGCGCGCATATACCCGGTCGCTACCGCTCCCGGTTCTGAATTAGTCGACCCACTCAAGTCCCCGGCCACTTGTGGCCGCCGAAACTCATGACAAGCGAGATAACAGATAAAGTTCGTGAGCCGTCTTACCGCGCTGCCGGCGTAGTGGCGGCGACGATCGAAGAACATTTCGCGCACCACATCGCGGCGGCGATCAGCCGCGGCGAGGACGGCGTGGCGCCCGTGCCTGACCGCGCGGCGATCAAGCAAATGCTCGATACCACGTTCTGGGCCAGCCTGCGGAAGGAAGAGGGCCGCTCCCCAAAAATCACCCTCGCCTTTTTTTCACCTGACCAGGTACCGCAGCCGTTAATCTTTGAACGACCTCTTGAACTGACGCCAAAGGTGCTTACAAAACTAGGGCCCGCGGTCGAGCGACCCGGCGTTCACCTTGGTGTGTTTCGTGCCGAAGGCGGCGGACCGCTGCAGGTTTGGGGTGCCACGCGCAAAGTTCCCAGTTTCTGTTTTGTTCTCGAGGTGATTGAGCCAGGCCTGCTCGTCATTAAGCACCGGCGCATGGCAGGCTTTGGAAAGTTTGCCAATGTCGCGGTCTTGAAAGGTGAAGTGATAAAGATTGTGGACGAACACGGCGCCAGTTTGCCCGATTGTCCTGATCTGCTGGCCGCGCTGCTTCCCTTCACCTCGCCCGGTTCGTGGGAACACAAGTTCAACATGCACGTGCAA